>NZ_JBWXON010000010.1:0-191680 GCF_056678875.1 Pantoea folii
GCTTCTCAGCGTCAGCTCATTATTCAGCAGGTGTTGTTTCATCTCGCGGAACCCATGCTCTATTTCCCAGCGATGGCCGTATAAATCCACGACATCTGCTTTGGGATACCTCAGGGGGTCGCACATGGATGTCAGGATTTGAACCTTTTTTCCGTTGAGTTCTTTGCTGATAAGCCTTGCCGTCAGCGTGTCCGCAGCACCCTGCCATTTTTTCTTCGCCTGCGGCGACAGCTGTAATTCCACCAACTCCTGCCCGGCCCCTAAGCTACGGATTACACGGTACTGTGCTCCTTTGCGCAGCGGCAGCATCCAGTGTCTTTCCGTTCCCGCTGACTGCCAGGCGTGCAGCAGACCCAGCGCATAAAAACCTTTATCAAAGAGGGTCAGAGAGTGGTCGGGGGTCTGTGGGATAAGCTGAGCGGCAAGTTCGGCTTCGCCGGCAGCTGAGACGCTGTCGAACGCTGCTGCTGACAGCAGGTGACTGGTGACTTCCATCTGACAGACCATGCGCACCTGCGGCCACTCAGAGCGCTTATTAATATTGGCCGTTCGCCCGAAGGCGGCATCATTCTCTGGTGTGTCAGGGGTGCGCCATACGGTGCCATCCACCGCCATCAGAGTCAGTCCGTTCCAGTGCGACAGCGGTGTCTTTTCAAACCACAGGCGCTGCGTTTTCTCAAACATTAACCGGATAACATCTTCTCCAAATCGCTGTCGGGCCTGCACAACCGCGCTGGGCGCAACAAAGGGCCTTTTCCCCGGCAGAAGGATATCCAGGTGTGAGACGAGCTGGGTCATCGAATGGGAGCGAAAAAGTGCCATGCCGGTCACAGCCCAGACCATCATTTCCATCGATAACCGGCGCTTTCGTAACGTCACTGTGCCGGTATCAGCAAGACACTCATCAATGAGCTCAGGAGAAAGGAGATCAGAAAGCGTCGAGAATTCCTGAGGCGTAAAGTGATGAACGATATCGAGAGCCTGACTGAGAAGCATAAAAAAAATCCGTAATCCCTGAGAGATTACGGATTTTTGCAGAACTGCCGGATCGTTCAACCGATCATTTTTGTCTTAACTGATCGGCATTACGCCTGACGGCGCGGTATAAAGTTATCTTTCGCAGGGCTACTTGCCGGGCCGATCCTGGGCGGAAGCGGCCAGCACGCCCGGATGCAGGTGCACGCCGGAAACGTCTGTGGTGGCACGCGCTTTGTGCAGGTCGCAGGCGGCCTGCATGGATAACCAGAGGCGCGCCGCAATGCCCAGCCCCGCCTCCAGCCGCACCGCCATTTCCGGGCTGACCGACGCCTTACCGCTGGCGACCTTACTCAGCGCCGCTGCTGACACGCCCAGCTCTTTCGCCAGCACGCGCAGGCCGATGTTATTATCTTCAATGTACTCGGTGATCAGGCCGCCCGGATGCGGGGGATTGAACATGGCCATCAGTGGTAGTCCTCCAGGTTGAGAATATAGGCATCACCGTCCGTGAATTCGAAGGTAATGCGCCAGTTAGCCCTGACCGTGATGGAAAACAGGTTTTTCCTGTCGCCCTTCAGGGGGTGAAAACGAAAGCCCGGATAGTTCCTGAATTCATCCGTGGAAAGCGCCTCATCAATGACCAGCAGGCGAAGCCGGATGCGTTCCGCGTCCTTTGCCTGTACGCCGCTGATATCACCTTTCTCAAACAGCTTCTGTAATCCTTTGTGCTTCCAGCTTTTAATCACTTTTCGGCTCCGCGTTTCCTGTTGAGAAACAGTATACCATATGTTTCGTCACGCGAAACGCTCTGTGCTGTTATTTTTCATCGCCCTGAGAAAGGGTGTTCATGGCCGTCAGCTTGTTTGGCACCAGCCAGCGGTTCATGCCCTTCTGGGCGCTGTCCATGTGCAGCGATCGCAGGTGAATTTCTCCCGCCACTTCACAGGCAACGTCTCCGGCATACGGCTGCAGGGTTTCCAGGCCGTTCAGCGACGGAAAGCGCCGCGCCCACGCGGCGATCATGTTCTTCAGATCGTTTTCCGGCACGCTGTCACACCAGGCGGCGAACCAGCTGCGCAGGGTCTCCGGCGTGCGAAATGCCAGCTCGGTTTCAGCCTGACGGATGCGGTTCTCCATCTGGCGTTCCTGATAGTCAGCGGCCTGCCGTTCCCGCCGCGACGCGTGGCTGACGGACTTATCTGCAGCGTGTTTTGCACGTTCTGCCCGGCGGAAAACGGCCTCCGGAAACAGCGTGGTGGCCAGTTCGCCCGGCAGCGGCAGCGGGCACACCTCCCCCGCCGTGCTGAGGAACATCTCCAGCGCGCCTTCCCACTCCGGCAGCGGCGCGCGCTTTTCGCGCGGGCGCAGGTAAATGCCCCGGATGCGGTTCAGTGCCTGGACGCTGACGCGGCTCCTGCCGCTCAGCTGCTTCATAAACGCGGCGGCGTAGGGATGGCGGGCCAGCCGCGCCCCCCGCTGCTGCGCGTGCTCGACCGCCGCGATAGCCTGCAGGGCGGCCTGACGTTCCGGCAGCAGGGTGACCAGAGAGAGTGATTTCGGGATCATGCGGCGTGCCCTCCCATCCGAAGCGCGGCGACCAGCTCACCGGCACCGGTGAAGCCCGCCCGCGTGTACTCTGCGATTTTTTTAAGCGTGGAGCGAAGCGTCTCAGGTTCAAAGCGATAGCCAGCGCTCAGCGGGACGCGCGACCGGGTGCGCGCATCCGTCAGCACCGCACACCACAGCGGCGAATCAGCCGAAGGGCTGAGCAGCTCGACGGCAAGCCCGGCGGCATCGGCGCGGGTCAGCCGCAGGTGTACGGGATAGGCTCCGCCCCACTCGCCGCGCATCTCGCAGTCTGTGCGCCAGCTGTCCGGCAGCTGCAGCGCGTTCAGCACGGCACCGCTCAGGCGCTGGCGAAACGCTTCGCCCCGGTTGCGGTAGGCTTCAAAATCGCAGCCGGTGAAGGCCTGCAGGGTGTTAAGCGTGAATTTTTCTTCCTGGGTCATGATGTTCTGCTCTGTCTCGGGGTTCGGTTTTCCGGCCCGTTTGGCGGGCCGGTGCGGTGTCCGGCAGGGTCTCCCCTGCCCTGGCTCACAGTCCCGGGTTACCCGAGGAGATGTCCCTGCTCAGCCAGCGATTCCGTTCTGTTCCCCGCAACAATGATGTGGTCAAGAAGTCGCACCGCGACCAGTTCAAGCGCTTTCTTTAGCCGTACGGTCACCGTAATGTCAGCCCGGGAGGGTTCTGTTTTGAATGACGGGTGGTTATGACTCACAATCACCGCGGCGGCGTTCAGTTGCAGCGCCCGGTAAACCACCTCACGGGGGTGAATCTCCACACTTGAAATAGATCCCTGAAACAGTTCTTCGTAAGCCAGCAACTGATTCTGGTTATTCAGAAAAGCGACCGCGAACACTTCCCGCCCGAGCCCGGCAAGCTTCGCCCTGAAGAACTCTTCAGATATCTCAGGTGAGGTAAAGCTTGTGCCGGTCGGGTAACGGTGATCGATGGCGCGCACGGCCTCCTCGAGGATTTGGCTCTCCGTGGCCATCACGTAATTTCCCTGCGCATCACAAATCTGCAGGCGGGTTAAAAAGCGAACGTTATCACTGAGGTTTGCAACCCGTGGTGCTGTCGATTCAGACGCCGTATCGTTGTTGTCTGACTTTTTTTTGCGGATCTTCTTCTCGACCGGCGCACGGTCAGTGGTCGCATTGGGGGTAATGTTAACGAGAGTGTTTTGCATGGTATCGCTCCTTAATCCGGCTGAGTGGGTGCAGCACGCGCTGCGGACCCGAAAAAGACCTTCTCTGACGCGGGTTTCTTCTTTCCGGTCTGGCCTTTCGCGGCAAAGGGCAAAGGAGCAACGACGAAGTGAGGGCATAAAGGGGCGACGACAAAAAGTTTTTGCGGCCCTTGGCGAAAAGTTTCTGGCGGCGTGCACTTCACCCCTTTTTGCCTGAACCGGCGGTGCTACGACCAGCCCTCCGCGCAAGGGCTGGCCGGAATGCAGAGGAGCGTCAGAAGGGACGTTGCAGACCGCCCCGCGGGCTGGCCTTGAAGGCCCGGCGGTTTTTTGCCGGGACGGTGAACGCGACGGCGAAGCCGGCAGCAGCCGTTGACCTCAGCCATCAGACCCTAGCCGTCAGGCACGGAGCGCGGCCCTTCGCGTTCCGGCGGAGCTTACCGGCTTTGCCGGTTAGCGCAGTAGGGCTCGACGACCCGGCTTGCCGGGAAGCCGAAGGGGGCCATGTCCCGGAAGTTTGTTCATATTTTGAGTGTGTTTTCAGTGATTCTGCCCGAGCCGGCGCTGGTTTGACTCCAGAAGTACTTGCCTGTCACGCTGAAAAAATTCGGGATAGTTACGAATTATCACAAGCATGAAAAAATGTATGCAATTGAATTTAATAACAAATAATGTGCCATCACTCTCTGTTAAGGTTCCGCAGTAAACAGACTGGCCAGGAATTCGAATAAGGCCACCGAGACCGGCGCCGCAGGCGCGGGAACCGGGGCCGCCGCGAAGGCGGCAGAGGTTTTTCGCCTTTACCGGGGCACCATACGAAACGAAAAAAAGCGCTATAATTCAGACGGACATAGAGCACTGCCTTTCTTCTTTCTGGTTAAGGATTAACCCGTAGCCGTTGCCGACGTTCCGGTTCCGTTATGAAGCGCCCCTGTCACGGGGCTTTTTTTTCTAGTTATCCGGGCTTCCGTGCCCGCCCCGGTTAACCCTTCAGCGCGTCCATCACTTTTCTGATGGCTTCAAGCTCCTGCGGGAAAAACCGCTTTGCGCTCCCCTCGCCGTTCTGCGCATCTTCAAGCCGCATAAAATCACCCGCAACCCGCAAAATATGAGTCAGCGCAATTACGGGCACGCTGACCTCCCGCGCCTGCTCCTCCTCATCGCGCAGGTTGTTCAGCATTTCGCGGACACGGTCCTGGCCTATACCGTATTCAAAGTGATACCCCTCATCCCCAATGGCGCTGAGCACCCTGTCCGCCTCGTCCTCCGTCATATCCATACATTCGCCACAGTTCATCACATCGGCTTTTGTCCAGACCAGAACGGCGACTGACTGCTCATTGCCGAAATCATCGGTCAGATTTTTGCAAACATCGATAACGCTGCCGTGCATCATGTATTTTTCTCCTGTTAACGGGGCGGCCATGACGCCCCGTGGATTAATCAGTCCAGCGCGGCAAAAATCGCTGCGGCTTCGGGGTGGGCAAAGGCGTAGTCGGTCAGTTGGCGGTGACGGCGGCAGTACAGCGCGCACAACTCTGTGTCATCGTGGCGGTCATACATCCAGCTGCGGTGGTTCAGCACCAGTGAGGTGATCACGATGCCCGCCGCCTCGCTGCTCAGGCGCACATCGCTGTGGTTTGCCGGGTTAACGAAACGCCAGGTTTCCTCCGCTGCGGGCTTCATGAAGCCACCGCCGGAAGGCAGCTGCGCGAAGTCCCACACGCCGCCGTCGTAGTCCGTAAGGTAACGATCGGCGTACAGGTACACGTTGTTTTCGGCGCGCATGAAATCGTCGCCGAACAGCGCGGGCAGGAAACGCAGGCGCACGTAGCCGTCAAGGACGCGCGCGGACTCAAAAGCAGGGGTGGCAGTATTCATCAGAAATCTCCGCAGTCAGGGTGGGTAACAGTTCCGGCCTGTGCCGTGACTGAATGACAGCCCGGCGAAAAGCGGAGTGTTCAGGAGCGGTGACGAGGCCGCAGCGCAAGCGAACGGAGGCGGGATTACGGACGGCGCAGACGCGAAGCATGAGCGGAGGCGCGACGGGAGTAAGCGCGCCAGAGAGAGTGCGAACGGGGGAGGAGACGAGCTTGCGCCTCTTGAACACGCAGCGGCCGGGCTAAAGTGAAGTCACGGCACAGGCCGCAGACCGCACGGTTTTTATTCCCCCGCCGCAGGCGGCATCAATGAGGCGCGCAGCAACATCCCTATTGTCTTGTCCACATCCGGGGTGCATATCCGCCCCGGAACCCTGTGGATAAAACTGGCCCTGCCGTGCGCCGGCAGGGGTGCAGAGCGCTGTTCGATTTTCAACCAGTCACGCCCTCAGGTGTTTCTGTATCACGGCCGCGCGGCGGAACAGTTCAACCAGGTCATTATCGATCCCCTCAATCAGCAGGCCGGCCATGCGCTGCTCGCGGCTGGCGCCCTGCCAGAGGTGGCGCGCAATCATGTCGCGCAGGCGCAGATGAAATTCGTACAGCGACTCTTCCAGGTCGGCCACGTCGGCCGCCAGGGTATCGTTATCAGGGTGCATAGTGTGATCGTTCATCGTGTTCTCTCAGTTCATCAGGCCGCGCGGGCGTCGCGGTGGGCATACAGGCGGCGCAGGCCGGCCGCGTGGTACTGTTCCATCAGCTCGATACCAATCCAGCGGCGGCCGCACTCCTGGGCGGCCACGCAGGTCGAGCCGGAACCTGCAAACGGGTCCAGAACAATGGCGCCGGGCTGTGTGAAGGTCTCAATCAGCGGCCGCAGGGCGCTGACCGGCTTTTCGGTCGGGTGATGGCGGTTGCCGGTGTACTCCCACGGCATCACATCCGGCAGCGGCTTCGCCGGCAGCGCCGGGCGCCCTTTGGCCAGCACGTAGGCGCTTTCGTGCTGGTAGCCGACGAAGGCCGATTTTGAGGCGTAAGGCTTGGTAAATACGATGTGGCCCACCACGCGGAAGCCGGCCGCCTTCCACGCCTGCATAAAAATGTCTATCCGGTTCCAGCCGTAGAAGCTCACCGCCAGGCTGTTGTCTTTCAGCACCCGGAACATTTCGTTGCTCGCCGGCTGGACCCACTCGCTGTTCACGTCGTTGGCAATCGAACGGCCGGAACGGTCCTTAAAGCCGACGAGGTACGGCGGATCGGTGAGGATGAAATCAATGCTCTTGTCCGGAAATCCGCCCATAACCTGTACGCTGTCGCCGTGCATGAATCGAGACATAGTGATGCTCCTGTGTATGAAGGGGGCACCGGTAGTGGTGCCGTGACCTCCACACAGACGGGCGAACAGCAGAGCAAACGGGGGCGACACCGGAAGCCGCACGCGCCGCCGGAGCGGACTGAATGTCCCGCGCACGGCGGGGAACGGGTGAGGATGGCGGCGACAGCTTACCTTGTTTGCGAGGCCGCCCGGCTACCGTGAGGGCACGGCACTTTACGCCCGCCGTCTTCCGGCCGCAGGACGGAACACGGCATGAAAGCGGAGCGCAGCGACAACCTTTTTTCATTCCTGAAGTGATGCCGCCGTGACCGGCGACATCAGAGGATCTGCAGCTGCATACCGGGCAGCGCTATGCCCCTCCCTTCTCCAGCAAGACAGCATCGATGGCCATCTCCAGATGCCACCAGTTAAATCCCTCGTTTGCATCATGATGGTCTTCGGCATACTCCATGGCCGCCGCAATCTCATCCGGCGTCATGGCCGGGTTAATGCCCAGAAAGTCCTCTGCCAGCCAGAAGGTGCCGCAGCACAGCTCGTCATCGCCGACTGCGGCCAGCCGCGCCCTGAATTCCCGTACGGTCATTGCTCTCATCGCTTATCCGGCGGGTCGCCCCGCCGCCTCCGGTTCAGCCGCCGTAGCTGGGCACGTTATCGATAATCCACTCCGGGCCGGTCACGTCCCGGTACCCGTCCTCATCCGCTTCCTCGCTCCATTCCAGCGTCTCGCAGCGCTCATCCAGCTGAAGGCCGCCTGAGTAGGTCGCCCATCCGCAGTAGTCGCAGCCGGCTTCGGCATACCAGTGCTCAGCGGTGACGCCGTAACGTGCGGTAAGGGCGCACATTACCTCAGGTGAGGGTGGCGACCAGGGCGTATCAAAGTCGGCGTTAAATACTGTTTCGCCGGAATACGACAGGTTAAGGTCGTGCGCGTGTGGCCACTTCGTGCCGCAGCGGTCGACGGTGTCCGTAAATCCGTCGGGGACGCCTTCAAGCAGGCGGCCGTTATAGCCGTTGATTTCAGCATCGAGGCGCGGCGGGAGCAGCTGCAGCATGTCGAAAGGCAGGGTTCGGAGGGGAAGCGCCTCTTCAAGGCAGAGTCCGTCCCATTTGTCAGTCACTGCCTGCCCGCTGATTGTCCAGTGCCAGTCACCCTTCTTTTTCTCCCACAGCGCGCTAATCGCCGCCTGCTGCTCTCCGGTCAGGGACACCCACGTCATGTACTGCAGACCGCTGGCCAGCCACAATGCGTGCAGCCGCTCGCAGGTCTCCGGCGTCAACACCGCGCCGCTGCGCAGCAGTTCCAGCCACTGCGTAAACGCGCGGTTTTCCGGCGTGTCGCTGCCCGCCGTCACGGTCAGTGCCGGATAGGGCGCATATTCGGTTACGGTCGTCGGCCGCAGCAGCCCGGCGCAGCCCGCCAGAAAAAGCTGAATCCCCTCCCCCGCAGCCCGCACGTATCCGGGCGCGCCAGCGCCCCCTTCCATCAGCGCCTTCACCTTCGATACTTCCTCTGCCGGGCCTGTGACCCGCAGCCTGTTGGCACACCAGTTCGGCATGTCGACTCCTCCGTTAAGGGTTGCACGGTGCCATCTGCACCGTGCCGCCACGGAAGCCGGGCAAACAGCTGAGCAAACAGGGGCGACAACGCAAGCCGCACGCGCCGCCGGAGCGGACTGAATGTCCCGCGCACGGCGGGGAACGGGTGAGTATGTCGGCGCAGCTTCCCTTGTTGGCGAGGCTGCCCGGCTAAGGTGAAGGCACGGTGCGGTTTTCTGGAACTGAACCGGCGCTGGAAAGCAGAAGCCTGAGAGGCGTCCGGCGAAGCAAAGACGCCTGAAAGAAGCGGAGCGGAGCGACGTCCGTCACTGGCACGGCGCAGGGAAGTCAGCTTTTTTGCTTAAAAAGTAACCCCGCCGACTATGATGATGAGAGAACTCACCGGTCTCGCACTCAGGGGATATGTTCGCGTCGCATATCATGCGTGGGCATACCTACTGTCCCTGAGTTCGGGCAGTGCAGCATACTGTTATTCGGGCTCAGAAGAGTCGACCCTCCTGCTGCTCAAAGCGGTCTGCCTGAGTGCCGGCATCGCGGGAATGTCCGGCACGCTGCTTTCACGCACACTTCGCGCATGACGGTAAATATCAGGTTTTCCTGACGGTCATCGGGACAGTGAAACACCATAATTTTGGCATAATGGAAAAGTGCAGTAATTGCACTTTTTTCAGATATTTAAAAGGATATCACATGACAGGATGGTATCTGAGGCTGTGGCGCAGAAGTATGCTCTGGAGTCGGGAGCGCGCGGCGGCAGAGCTAGGCGTGAGCCTGCGTACGTACAAAAGCTATGAAAATGCAGAAGAGATTAAACGTTCGGTGGCCCCGGCAACGGTGACGCTTTCACTTACCGGGATGATGCCTGCACTCAGATCTCAGCAGCTGAGCGCAGAACGTCTGCTGCAGCTCCTCGGCGAGATGACGGAAAGCGTCAGTAAGGAAGTCTGACCGGGCGGCGTGAACTGACCGCGGATGAAGAACAGGAAACAGCGGATAAAAAAATCCCGGGCGAGTGGCCCGGGAGCAACAGGAGTGAGCACTTCCGGTCTGAGGCCGGCGATGTTGGATCCTGAGAGCATGTCAGCTATTGCAATACGTCACACTGGTGTTGGCACGAGGAATAACACACGCGATAAGCATAGCGCCCGACGCGTTTTTATTTGCCGGGAAGCGTCTGATTTAACAGGGCGAGGTGCCGGTACGGTTACAGTTTATTAACCCCCTGGTGAAATCGGGGTGAGAAATTCCGTACCGGCACTGGAAAATTTAGCACACTCACCGCGTTCAGGTATCGCGGTCTCCGGGCAACGGAACACCCTCCCGCCACAGCTGCCACATGGCCTGCCTGATGCTCCAGAATCCGGGCGAGTAAAACACGCGCCCGAGCTTTTCTGCCATGGCCGGCGTCACCGGCTTACGATCGCACAGCAGTGACCAGACATCCCGCTGTGCCAGACCGGATTTCAGGCAAAGTGATTTTACCGTCATGTCATGTTCAGCGAGCAGGTAAGCGAGAAAGCGGCCGGGCGAGGTGCGGCCATCCATATAGCCTCGGAGTCCGTGAAGGTGATAGCCCGAGCATAAGAGGACATCGGCAGCTGCACAAGATCTGTACCATTTATTGTGAGAAATCCGCTGCAAAACTCACACCGGGGGACAGAGGTGAGATTAAGGTGTGGCGAAAGTGGGATAGCAGGCTGCAGAAACAGAAAGGCCCGGAATAAATCCGGGCCATCTGGAACCAGTGTGGCGTCATCCTGACACCGAGCTTGCGAGATAACTATAGCTGGCGCTGCGCTTTTCATCCGTCAGGATAACGAAAATATTTCATTATCTCTCAATGCACTGAGTGGCTGGGAACCGGTTCATTGCAAAGTCTCACTTGTCACAGAATTCAGCCTCATTAATACTGTACATATAAACAGTATATTTAAGAGGAGGATTTATGTGTCATATCATGCTGATTTCAATTGTTCCGGCAGCGCTCTGCAGAGGGCCGCAGTCGTGAAACCCGCGGAATACGCACCTGGCCTGACGCTGCTCTGGCTACCCGTTTTCACACCGCGGGTACGCGTGCCACTTTATGCCGAGCCGTGTGCGGCGGGATTCCCCTCACCCGCCGCCGATTATGTCGAAAAAGAGCTGGACCTGAATGAGCTCTGCATCCGCAGGCGCGCCTCTACGTTCTTCGTGCGCGCCAGCGGCAGCAGCATGGAGGGCCTTGGGCTTTATGACGGCGACGTCATGGTGGTTGACCGGGCCGAGGAGGCGTCGCACGGTGACATTGTCATCGCTGAGGTGGAAGGTGAATTTACGGTTAAACGCCTGCAGCTGCAGCCCCGGCTCGCGCTGCTGCCCATGAATCCGGCCTACCCGGTGATTTATCCGGAAGAGCTGCAGCTGCTCGGCGTGGTCACCTGGTGGTTCAACAGCACGCGTGCGCGCCGGAGGTAACGATGCCTATGTTTGGCCTGGCAGACGTGAACTCGTTTTACGCCAGCTGTGAGGCGCTGTTTCGTCCGGACCTGCGCGGTAAACCCGTTGTGGTGCTTTCGAATAACGACGGCTGCGTGATCGCACGCAGCGCCGGTGCCAAAAAGCTTGGCATTAAAATGGGTGCGCCGTGGTTCCAGATAAAGACGCAGGATTTTACAGAACGCGTACACGTCTTCAGCAGTAATTATGCGCTATACCACAGCATGTCGCAGAGGGTCATGACGGCGCTTGAAGAGCTGACGCCTAAAGTCGAGCAGTATTCCATTGATGAGATGTTCCTTGATTTGACCGGCATTGACGGGTGCGAGGACTTTGAGCACTTCGGTAGACGCCTGCGAACGCACGTGATGGCCACGACCGGACTGACAGTCGGCGTTGGTATGGGTCCCACTAAAACGCTGGCCAAAAGCGCACAATGGGCCAGCAAAGAGTGGAAACAGTTCAGGGGCGTACTGGCCCTGACACCAGGAAACCCTAAACGCACCGCCACGCTTCTGCTTAACCAGCCGGTTGAGGAGATCTGGGGCGTTGGACGGCGTATCGCTAAAAAGTTAAACATTATGGGCATCGAAAATGCCCTGCAGTTATCGCGCGCGCACCCTGCCCTCATTCGCAAAAACTTCAGTGTGGTGCTGGAACGTACCGTACGCGAACTCAATGGCGAATCCTGCATTCCGCTCGAAGAGTTTGCGCCCGCGAAACAGCAGATTGTGTGTTCACGATCGTTCGGCGAGCGCATTACGTCAAAAGTAGCAATGCAACAGGCTCTGTGTCAGTACGCGACGCGTGCATCCGAAAAGCTACGGGGTGAACGTCAGTTTTGTAGACGAGTGGGTATTTTTATTCGAACTTCACCGCACGCACCCGGTGAAGTCTTTTACGGTAACAGCGCCGGTGAAAACCTCAGCGTCCCGACGCAGGACACCCGGGATGTAATCGCAGTAGCAATGCGCTCGCTTGATCGCATCTGGCGGGAAGGCCGGCGCTACATGAAAGCGGGCATTATGCTCGATGACTTTACACCCAATGGCGTCAGTCAGCTGAACCTGTTCGATGAGAACGGCCCCCGACCAAACAGCGCGAAGCTCATGAAGGTCCTGGACGGGATTAACCAGTCAGGGCTTGGAAATTTGTGGTTTGCAGGTCAGGGCATAAATACTGAATGGAAGATGAAACGTCAGATGTTGAGTCCAGCCTGGACAACCAACTGGAAAGACATCCCGGTTGCGAAGGTATGCTGACTTGAGAATTAATACTCAGCATGCCCTCCCCCACTGATTTGGCGGTAACTGAAAATAGCAAACTCATTTAAGTACATGAGTAAATACTCAAATGGGTATAGTTGCAAATGAGTAAAAGGTCAGGCGTTCAACTGTCGAATAAACAGAAGTTTGTACCTTAAAACTGAGGGATACATTTACTCAGATGTGCATTTACTCAAAAATGATACATATAAACAACACAAGCTCTTGGGCAGGGTTCAATCCTTTCGCCCGCACAGCAGATATCTCAGGTGTACTAAATATTGAGCTATCCATAAGTTCTAAAATCGAGTGTAGTAGAAGCCCCTCACACAAATGAGTATTAACTCAACTGAGTTTTTACTCATTTGAGTAAAATTATAATCATTCAATAGCGCGACCCACTTGTCTCCAAAAAGCAAATGAGCAAATGAGCAAATGAGCATAAAATTAAACACGCATTTACTCATTTGAGTGATTGAGTAATTTAACACATCTTCGAGATTTGCTTTGCTGGGCATGCAAGGAAAGGCGCAGGGGTGATTTTTTGGCTGTAGAAGTGTAAACTGAACAAAACCAGAAAGTTAGGTTACTCAACCCCTCAAATACTCATTTGAGTATTTGTGCAAAGTTTCAAATGAGTATTGACTCAATTTTAATACTCATACACAACACAAGATCTTAGGAAGTGTGTAATCCTTTCGCCCGCACAGCAGATATCTCAGCTGTGCGAAATATTGAGCTACCCATAAGTTATTAAATCGAGTGTAGTACAAGCCCTTCACACAAATGAGTATTAACTTAATTAAGTTTTTACTCATTTGAGTAAACTCAAAATCATTCAATAGCGCGAACCACTTATCTCCAAAACACAAATGATCAGATGAGCATAAAATTAAATACACATTTACTCATTTGAGTAAATGTGTGATTGAGTGATTGAGTGATTGAGTAACTTAACACATCTTCAAGATTTGCTTTGCTGGGCATGCAGGGAAAAGTGCGCAAAGATGACTTTTTTGTTAGTGGAAGTGTGAACTGAACAAAACCATAAATTTAGGGTACTCAACCCACAAATACTCATTTGAGTATTTGTGCAAAGTTTCAAATGAGTATTAATACAGGTGTTAAATGCGCACGTGTTTACAGCCGAGCGAACATTAAATGAGAGCAGACAAGTAAATACTCAAAGGAGTATTTACTCATTCTCCTTCAACCAGTCGTCTACGAGGCTACTGAGCACGTCCGTGATACTGATGCCTCTCTTGGCACAGGCTGCCTTAAAACGCGTATGCTTATCTTCATCGAAGTTAACGTTTACTCGCTTTTGTTTGCCAGAAGCAGGGGGCATTGCCTGGGATGGAATAATTTTTCCGATATCTCTGTGCGTACCAAACGTCATCGTTGGTGACGAGTGTTTCTTCTCAAGTGCCATAATAGTCTCCTTTCATTTGAGTATATGAGTAATTACTCAAAAAGAGATACAATTTCTTTAGTAAGGATCTGGATTTCACCCTGAGCAGCTTTATCCGAGGTATCGAAAACGCTTCCGCCTTCAAGAACGGATCTAACGTAACTCTGGCGCTGAGTAATCGCTGTTTTGAGAGATTTGATTCCAGTCTGACTGATGCTTTCTTTAAGCACACCTAACATGGTTGCCTGCTCAATCTTACGTGTGATCAGGAATCGCGCCTCAACAGGGCGATTATAAGCTTGAGCTTCAAGAACGGTGACAACTGAACCTGCTGCAGAAAAATCGAGCGGACTCGGCGTTACAGGAATCAGAATTAAATCGCTGACCATGACCGCAGCTGACGTGATCACGGAAAGTGAGCCAGCTCCGTCGATGATGACGTAATCGTACTCACTGAGTTCTTTGCGAACCTGATAGACATCTTTCTCAGATGACGCAGTGAAAACATCAAATGCAGCTTTTCCAGCGCTATTCCAGTTTGTCAGACTCATCTGCGGATCGGTATCAACTACTGCAACTTTTTTACCGCCACTCGCTAAGCAGGAGCTGACATTGATAGCCGCAGTGGTTTTACCAGAGCCGCCTTTAGGATTCAGAAACGAGATAATCTTCATACTCAAAACCTCATTTACTCATAAGAGTGAAAGTGCATATGAGTAAACCACATGTGAGTAAAAGCGTAAAGCATCAAACACACAATTTATCATTTACTCAAATGAGTAAAAAATCATTAGTCTATGTTTCTGTTTAACGGAACTATTGAAAAAATCTAAGGAGAAATTGATATAACTCGTGTTAATACGATAGGGGAGGGGGGCATTACAGGTACAAAAATATCCTCAGCGGTGCTTAGTCAGTATGTCGTAAGACCTCTAATTGAACGGACTGTTTTGGAGGATACTTACAGGTGACGGTCAGAAATTATCAACTGAGAGTGCGATCGTTTCTTACAGCCACCTGATGAATCAAATGAATGGTGCTTTATCAACTTCGGTTCTAAGCGACACGACCACCATAAACAACCGCGAGTGCTCGGCGTGAGTAGGCACGCAATTCACCGGGAGCAACCATTTCTGTTCCGGCAGAGGCGTTGGTATCATGATGAAACTTCCCGGCATAAGTGTTGATTTCTGTAAGCTCTTCTACCAACTCGCGCGCATGGTAAAGAGGGCTGTCTTCTGCAGCAGCTGAAATCTTCCTGACGATTTCGCCGAACAGCAACCCGGCAGGAACGTGCCCCGGATAACGTCGGTGAAGATACCCTTCGAGAAGAGGCCTTATAGCCGTGGCTACATCTCTCTCAACATATGCCTCACCTGAAAGATAACCGCTGACCATCCTGTGGTTACTGTAATATGCGGACTCACACTCCCTATCAATATCTAAAGCCGAAAAATCACTGTGATCGCCATGCAAATGAACGATCCGCAGTGACATTACATTCTGCAGTTCTTTTTTTCTTTCAAATTCGTCGCGAAGTGATTTTAGAAAATACATGTCATGGGCCATGACGATAAGTTGATGGCTTCTGTCATAGATCTTTTTGAGGACATTGAGGGTCTGAGTGCGGCGATGCCTGTCAAGGCTACACATAGGATCGTCTATAACTACAATTTTATCCTGTAACTCTGCATCATTCATTACCACTGCAATAAAGAATGCAAAGGCGAGAGTGCGTTTGTCTCCTTCGCTCAGTGATGTGCGGAACGAAGCGACTTCGCCGCTGAGGGCGAGTTTCTCACCTTTGAGCTCAATGACGTATTCCGATTTAGGTTCGCCACCACCACTGTAGTTGTAGCTGATTTCCCGAATCTGAAACCTTGCACCAAAGCTGTCCAGAAGAGTGTTTATGGCCTGCTCATACTGCCCCAAGGTGTTTTGCATTAATGTGTTGAGTTCATCTCTTAACGCTTCTTTGTTTGCCAGGGCGGATTTCTCATCATCTTTTGCTTTAGCAATTGCCTCAATGAGAAGGAGCACTTCTTCGGAGAATCTTATCTGCCGATCCCGAAGTTCAGTCAGGCGCTGGCGATATTGAACTACAGGGAGTTGAGTTAACTGCTGACGATAAGCTGTAATACTGACATTAGCGGTTTCTACGCTCTCGTTGTAGGCGGCAACATAGTCATTAATGGATTTTAAGAGCGTTAAACACTTGCCAGTAAGTTCAGCGTCTACGGCTGTTAATGGTGACGATTTTTTAAGCGCGATGAGTTCTGTCAGTAAGACCCCCATCTGGTCGTGAAGCTGTTTAATTTTCGCCTGATCCGGAAACACAAGTTCCAGGTGCAGTTCATTAGCCCAGGTGTTTTTTAAGGAATCAGCTTGCTCCATCAGGCTTTGTAGAAGGGGAAGATTGAAAGAAGATAATATCTTTTGCTTTAGTTGATCCAACGTTGCTACCTGAATTGTCAGGCGGTTATACGCATCATCGAAGCATTCTTTATAATATTCAATAATTTGTACACCAGAAACACTTTGTTTACAGAATGGACAGCATTCATCCTTCAGGTACTCGAGACCGCTGTGTGCCCATGCCCTGAAACCAGATATGCCGATATGTTCAACATGAGCCTTAACAATCTGCTCGGCCTCTGAACTTAATTGTTCATGGGTCATTGCAAGAATAGCCATCAGGCCATCAATGTCAGGAGAAAAGAGGGGAAGTGGCAGGAAAATTTTACGAGTTTGCAGAGAGGACATATTGTCTGCCTGACGCAATTGCTTCTCAAGATCAGCGATTTCTTGAATAGCATTGGGAATATCTTTAAGTTTAACAAATGCAGAGAGTGTTAATTTACCTCGATAACGCTCAAGTTTTCCCTCTGCTAATTTCCGAATACTGGTCTTTTCTGTGGCAGTATCAGTAGCATCTTTAAAAGCTTTCATCGCGGAAACAGACTGTTTTCCTAAAGCAAAACTCAGCAGACGCTTTCGATGAGCTGCATTTATCTCCCCGCCGGAGTAAACACTACTTTCAACAAAATCAAGATCATATACATGCACTCCTGAATATTGAGCACTCCAGCCCGCGCCGTCAAAAGCCGCGCGGTTCCCATGAGAAAAGAGCAATTCGATATTCTGTGGAAGTGTTGAACCGATAGTTCGGCGGTTAGTCAGGAGTTGTGCATTATTCTCACCGTATGATTTAAACAGAGCTGCCAGCGTAGACTTTCCTCGACCATTATCACCGTAAATCATCGACAGTTTGCGAAACTGAAAACTGGCAGGGCGGATGTCAGAAAAAAGGCCGATTGAAGTGATTTTTTGTATTCTTTCTAACACATTAATATCCTTATCATTCGTATTAAATTAATTATCTGAGCATAATACTCAGCAGTGAGAAATAGATTCTGAAAGAGTGGCGAGTTCGGGATAATAGAGATCCCAGAGCCGTGTAAACTTAAAACTTCCAGCCATCGGAGTTTTTTGCGCCCTGTACGTCAGGCGCTCTACACTCATATATCGGCGAAGTTTAACTGCATATCGAAAGGCTATCAAAATTTAGCCTTCGGTAAACTGGGTACTTACCAGTTAAAATCCAGCTATATCATCATTCTTCAATGCCATAAATCTCATTGTTTAATAAATCACTCCTATAGAACAGAACTGCTTGAAAACCACCTGAGAAGCCTGACATGAAATTTTCCAATCTCATTTAATGAAATAATATTTCAAGTCAGCATTAAGTTGAATATTAACCCTCTGAATTACAGGAATATTTCTTATCAGATAGTACATATCAGTAAATACTTTGATAGTCTCAGCATAATAGCTATGACCTAATGAAAAGATCGGCCTTTTTATTTCACTTACATCGATCGTCTCAATGTTATTGAAAACACAAGGTGGTTGGGAATTTCCAGCACGTTTGTTGTCATGTACGAAATCTGATGCACTAATCGCTAGATCCGTATCAGAGGAGTACAGAGTTACATTTTGGTATTTTGCGAAGTTTGATTCGATTTTCCTGATAATATCAACATCCACATCTGGTGCAGCAAGGATCAACGTATGCACTTTATTTATCCCTTCCGGCCATTTCTCAACCAAATCTATTAATGCACGATTTCCCATACTATGAGCGACAATATGAAGTTTATTAATTCTATCATCTGATAAAATAATATTTAGTAACTCCTCAAGGTGATGTTTACTCCACCGGATAGTTTCTTCATCAGAAGTGTACCTCAAGACTTTCGCACGAGAAGCCCAGTTAAAAGAAAATGTAGGACCATTGAACTTAAGGTCATATTTTAGTTGTGCAGCCCGGTATAAGGCATCATCAAAGCTACAGTTATATCCATGAATGAATAACAATCCTTCATTTTCGTGATTTTCGCTCATGAAGGCTGATACCCAATCAGATCTACTCATAATCTCTGAAGAATGTATTACGATATGGTCATTAATATTTTCTTGCTCTTTTTTAAATATACCCAGCCAACGCTTTGGTCGTTCAAGAGCACCCACATCATGTTTTTTTGGTATCGTAATACTTGAACGTCCAACACGGAGTTCTTCTGCAGAATTATTATTCCTCTCATCAGTGAACTCAAATCCAAGAGGAGTAATTACGCTTGCTCTGTTTGTTCCCCAGAATATATTTACCTTCGTAAAATTTTCCTCAACCAATAAGTTGAAGTTTTCTTTTTGTCTTCTTCTTTTTTCTTTCCCTACTGAATGTGTAATTGCTGAGCTTATATTTTCACTTGGATCATCTTTGAATAAAAACACAGCTTCATTGATGGTTCTATCTATTACTTTCGAATCTGTATCTCTATAAAATCTCTTAGTATTTCTAATCAGATAATTATATACACTATCTGATTTTGAAGAACCTTCTAACCATGGCATCTGTCCGCTGACTAATTCCCGGCCATTAGCTTTTAGCACGTCCAATTTAAAACCATTCGATCTGATTATATGATATCTTAAAAAAGAATCATTCGAACCTATCGACATTATTTTTAAAAGACGTTCGACAACCTCACTACCAGGTTGTGCCTTGTGGTTTTTTTCATATAAAAACTCATTTAAGAGTTCATAGTCTTTTCTTCTGACCGTGTATTGAATTTGGTTATATTTATCATTATTTGATAAAGAATCGAATATTTTAACATAACTTATGCTGTTTGTATTTTTGTAAATCCCCATTACCTTCAAGTACAGCACTGAAAGAATTAAATCTAGGTTTGAAGAGTTTTTAATGTCCATTTATTACCCTTTATCTTGGTGAGCTAAACCCGTTTACAACCAGATGGTGAGCGGAGAATTGTATTTAAAAAACGAACAATTTTCGACCAGATTTTCATTGAATGTGGAAAATATCAACAAAACCCATGTTCAAAAGTGGATCTGATAAGTCCGGTCCTGATATGACTCTTGGAAGCAGCCGAACTTGTAAAGAGTCCTGCCAGTAAACAAAAGAAATTCATTTTACCCAAAAGCGTCAATCGGTCCAGACGTTGCAAGGGGGCGCAGTGTTGTTTCTTTTATTGGTATTACCCCATTTATACCAAACGGCGGGATCGGGCCCGCAGGCCCTGTGCCGCAAGGAAAAGGGCGGTTTTCCGGGAAAATGGGACCCTTTACGGGGTTTGGATAACCCTCTAATCTGAGGGTAAAACCAAATATCGGATCCTTCTTCCGCGATTTATTGATCTGGTTCCCGAACGTCCACCGGGCGAAAATAGCCATATATATGAACAGACATCGCTACGTGAAAATTAACGGATGAACAGTCTCCATTCCTCAGCAGAACTCGCCAGAGCGCGTCACCGCGCTCGCCTTCGCGCCCGGTGCCGATTTTGCTACCGCGGTGGCGCTGCGGCGCATGGCCACCGCTAACGGCGCCACGCCTTTCTATTTACTGTCGCCCGAAGTCGCCGCGCTGCTTCACTACATGCCGGACCGGCGCCACCACTTTCTGTTCAGCACGCTGTGGAACATCGGCGCGCGGATCGGCGAGGCCTGCAGCCTGACGCCCGAGTCGTTTGTGATAGACGGCCCCCGGCCGTTCGTGAAAATTCTGTCTGAGAAGGTCAGGAGCCGGCGCGGCCGTCCGCCTAAGGACGCGGTGCGGCTGGTGCCGCTCACCGATCCCGCCTACGTCCGTCAGGTCGAGGTCTGGCTCGCGAGCGAGCGGCCGAGGCGCCGCGAGCCGCTCTGGCAGGTGACGACGAGACCATGCGCAACTGGCTGAAGGCAGCGGTGGCGCGCGCCGCGGACGACGGCGTGCACTTTTCTATTCCGGTGACGCCGCACACGTTCCGTCACTCGTACATCATACACCTGCTGTACCACCGACAGCCGCTCAAGGTGATTCAGGCGCTGGCGGGACACAAGGATGCGCGATCGATAGAGGTATACACGAGAGTGTTTGCGCTCGACGTGGCGGCCACGCTGAACGTGTCGTTCAGCGGGCAGGCCGTGGAAGCGGCGGCGGTGCTGAGAAGCCTGCCGCCGGGCTGAATACAAATATCAGATAAAGGAGTAACACAGAATGCCTGCAGGAATAATTGAAGCCGTGGAGCTGTTTTTTAAATTGGGCTCTCAGGTCTGGCTGGTGATGGCGGGATTGATGATGGCGACGCTTATATACGCGTGGCTGGTGAAAGCCGATCCGTCCGGGTTTATACGCGACCTCCTGAACCGTAAAAAACAGCGTCTGGTACACATCCGCACAATGGAATACCTGAGTGATGAGGCGAAGGAACTCGCAGAGCGTGAACTAAAGCAGCTCGCACTGCATCCGCTTACAGGAATATTTAATCACAGGCTGCAGCCTCTGGCGGTTGAGTTCTGTCACCGGTTTAATCAGCGGCCGCGTTACCTGGCAGCATGGCGCAGCTGGCTCAGCGAACATGACGGTCAGATCAGTTTTGATAAAAAATGGTGCCGGCGCGCATGGTGGGGGTATGCATACGTGAACCTTCCCCTGTCGTTCGGCCTGGTTCTGGCGATTTCCGGTCTGACAGGGTGGAAGGCCGGGATTGAGTACATTGCACCGGCAATCTTGCTAAATATGGTCACCTGGTGTTTTCCGTGGCTGATGTTTTCATCAGTGCCAACACCAGCCATGACCCGGGTCATGGTGGCTGATTTGGAAGCATTTAATAACCGGGAGACGGGATCTAGTGATGGGTGCAGGTGACAGGCTTCACCGGGGAAAAGGGGACAGTGTAGCAACATGGGAGGGGTATTTACTTTCATGATTAACGGTGAAACGGGAAAGTCCTGACAGACTGAAACCTAAGTCCTGCATGAAAGTGAATACCTTCTCACGATCCCCGGTTCCTCCATGCGGCCTCAGGCAGAAATTATGCTCAACCCAGTCTGCCGGATTGTAGCTCAGGGTTAACGTGCCTGGTATACCTGTCATTGACAGTTTGCAACCACTCACTTACATACTTTTAAATCATGTAGGGGGCCGTAACCCGATGGAAGGTATTTACTTACATGATGAAGGAATCTACTTGCATTAAACCCGACCTCCCGGGGAATTGCTAACATGAAAGAGTATTTACTTTCATGCTGCAGTCCATAAACACAGCCTGAAAGGTATCTGCTTTCATGAAGATACACCGATCGCCCCTTAGAGAGGTATCTACTTTCATGAACAGTTACGTGACGATTGCGCGTTTTCCATGAAAGTGGATACCTTTACTACGGGATAATCATGAAAGTAGAGACCTCAGCGGATGTCTGTATTAAAGCAAAGACCGAAAAACGTCCAGTGACGTCAGGGGTGGGCGACCTTCCGACGGGATACATGAAAGTAAATACCCTGAGTGCAACAGGTATGCCATAAGTTTCCGCCAGACTGTCATGAAAGTAGATACCTTTGACGTTCACCTCTTGAAAGCAGAAGCTTCTGAGCCGTCTGCATGAAAGTGAATACCTTTGGGGGAGATTAGTGACCGGGTAACGCCTGAAGCTTGGGAGAACGGCTGTTGATGACAAACTGAATCTCACGCCCTTTTTTCAGCTCGGTATAATCGATGTAGCCTATCTTCTTCAGGTCAGCCATAGCACGCCTGATGATGGAGTTCTGCAGCTTGACGGGAGAGCCCATCGCCAGACGCTCTCTGAGGCGCTTCATGGAGATGTAGAGCGTACCGCCGGGCATGCTCTCAAAATAGATATACAGTGACTGTGCGGCTTCCTTACGGGACAGTTCGGACAGCGCCTTGAGGCCCAGCAGGACTTTATGATCGTAGCGATACAGTTCCCACAGATTGCTGTCCGCCGTGATCTCCACCGTATCCGTGTTCATGTTCAGCACCGCACGCTGCACTAGGTGTGAGAACATAGATTTCTTGCCATCCTTACTGCTGAAGGCGAGCGTCACGCTGGAAATGCTGAAAAGCGAATCGTGCAGGCGCTTGCGCGAGCGGGCGTTGAGATCCGCGGACTTGATGCCGCACATCTTGGCGAACTCGGTAAAGGGGAGGCGAATGGTTTCGCTGCTGTAGCCATAAGTAGAAAAGGCCATAATGATGCCAAGCCACGTTTTGAAATCCGTGGACATGCTCAGCTTGGCGCCCTGGATCTTGATATCCGTATAGCCTTCGCGCTTTGCGACTTCCAGACTGGAGAGTTCGTCTGATGCGTCGATCAGAAAGTCACGCTTTCCTTTTTCCTTTGGCGCCACGGGTGTGAAGACGCTCAGACGCAGCAATGCCACCGGCTGAACGGTTTTGTTGCTGTTCGGCTCCAGTAGATAAACTGTTTCTGAATCCTTTTTTACGATCGCAAAAGGATTCTTTATGTCTATGACTTTGTTGTCGTTTCCCACTTATCCACACCCACAGGTCAGTAAGATCGCATCATCATGAAAGTAGATACCTTTATAGCATGAAAGTAAATACCTTTTCCATGAAAGTAGAGACCTTTTCCATGAAAGTGGATACCTAACACATGAAAGTAAATACCTTCCTCATGAAAGTAGATACCAAAAGTAGTGTTTTTCCTAGTTAGATCATAAAGATAGAGCGCTGGTGATCTCCTTTGATCTTTTAATGATCTCAATATGATCTTCTTATGATCTTAAAAGAATTGATCTATCCAGTGGATATGTTGATAAAACCAAAAAACTGCCGCGCCTGATGGCTTGCCCAACGCCTCACGACCATACAGTAAACAGTATGGCCGCTCACCGTTATATTCTGTTTAAATCAAGTCCATTTGAACGCGCATGGAACAGAGCCAGTTGCCGGATCGCATCGTGTCCATTACAGATAAGTGGTTTATGGAGTAACTGCGCAGTACATTGCAACCTTTAAACCGAAGCGCAATAAACCACTGTGGTCCGTAACGGTATCATCTTTCCGCTTACGGCCTGCCAGGGGCTTTATTGTATTCATTTGCGATGCGCCTGTTCTTCAGCTACAGGCACAAGAAGGGGAGTCTACTGTCATCAACGTGCAGGTGTTTGCGCTCAACGTAGCGGCATACAACCAGGAGAAATTTACGTAGGATAGGATAACACGCGCAAGCTGCTGCTTGACGCAGGCCGTGCCTCCGCAGGCAATCAGCGCCACGCGATTTATTCTAGATGCGTAGCCAGACGGCATAGCGCATAGTAGTCGCCGAGCGTGAGGTGGTTTTCTGCATGCCTGAGCCTGAGAATGTGCGTCACCTCCTGATGGTAAGCGTTGGCGGTACTATCTCCCTGATGAACCGACGCCCTCGGGTGCTGATCGCGGAGATAATCGTTGAAGCTGTTTCTGAGGAACGCCGCAGGGTCGGTTTGTTTCCCCCCGGAGTCCGTCAGTCCTGCCCTGAGCGCCAGAAAGTAGTGCACCATACCGACTTTTGAGTTAAATATCTGCACGAGCCGTCCGGCATAGCGCTCCCGGTCGACTCCGATATGCTCTGCACAGGCGAGGTAATTCCAACGCAGCTGCAGCGTGAAACCTTTAAACGGAAGTGCTTCAGCTGGCTCAACTCCTGGCGTGGCAAAAATGAGGCGTCCCCGGGCCATCTCTTCGAGCCTGTCAGGCGCGTGCGTCTCGATCGCCATCAGAAACGCCAGGAAAGGCACATCCGGCTTTTTCGTGGAGGTCGCAATGGCCGCTGCAAGGCGGTCTAGCCAAAGGTCGACGGTGCGCAGCGGCATGGAAAATCCGTCCGCGATGCCGGTCAGGATTTCAATAACTGCGACCTCCCGATTGGGGGTGTCCTGGAGCAGAATGGCGCAGGGATCGCTGGCGCAATAGTGCCGCAACGGCGCCAGCTGGTCATAGCGCTCCTTAATGAACGATTTCCGGCTGACCTCATTGAGAGTCACTGAGCGGTTAAAAAAGCGGTCCAGATACAGACGTGAGTCAAAGCCGCCACCGTAGATCGCCCTGATGGAGTGCTGCAGCTGAGCCTTGTCGGTGGCGATGACGAACACTACGTGATCAATGCTGAAGATGTGCTTGATGGTCTCTAGCATCTCAATGGCGTAAGTAGGGCGGCAGCGGTCCAGCTCGTCGATGAACACAAATAATGGATAGCTCAGCGGCGGGGATGCGGTATTGATAACGGCCCGTAGCCAGCCTGCTATGCCATCGCGGAACTCCTCCACGCTGCTGCCGGCCTCTTCGTGCGCCTGCAGCGCGGCTTCAACCAGCTTTGCGCCGACGTCGGCTGAGCCATCGTCACTCAGGAGTTTCGCCAGCGCCTCTGTTTCAATACCGAACCGGCTTTTGAGCAGTGCTTTGGTGACTTCCGGCGCGACGGCTTTGAAAAGACGCCACGTGCCCTTCAGCAGGCGTGAATCCAGTGACGCTTTATCGGTGCGGGCAATAAGGCTGCGCCGGATTTCAGCCACCACGTTCAGCAGCGGATCCTGTAGGTGATCGTTTTTCCAGGCGTCCACGTAGACGGTCGGATAGACGTGACCAATCTCGGCCTGCCAGCGGCGCAGAAACCAGGATTTGCCCGCGCCCCAGCCGGCGTTGAGGTTCAGTACGTAGCTGCCCGTTTCGCTTTTTGACAACAGCAGAGTAGTCAGGAACCGCGCGTGTGATGCGCGATCCATGGCGTCGGCCGGCAAATCAGTCTGCGGCATCGACCAGTCGAATCTGAGGCTTTCAGGAAGCGTTTTCATTGTCACCTCACGTCATGTCGGACGGCCCGGCCGGCTTATTAGCCTCCGGTCTGATCCGGATGAGCGCTTTGTACGGGTGGATTCACAGGCCGGGCCCATAGAGGATCGCGCGCCCAGTTTTCGGGGAAGCCCATTTTATCCCACGTGACGCAGGCCGGAGGCTGTGTCATAAGCGTTTCAAGCTGCTCTTTAAGCCCGTCACTCCAGGAAACCTGATCCGAAAGATACTTGAGGATAGCCAGCCTGCAGTAAAGCGTATGCTTGCGCTGAGCAAAATGATGCTCACAACCATTGTTATGCATGGGTGCAAACACCATGAAGTGCCGGTTCCATACCCTATTATGGTGCGCGCACAGGTTGCGCAGATGCGAAAGCGTGTGGAACCAGGATCCCAGTACGTCATGGCTGTTAAGACTGAACATGCGAGCAATCGCGCGCTGATCGCTGACGGGAATACTGGCATACATCGCCGACCAGGTACCAAATGTCATGACCTCGGTAATCATCCAAGACGGCGGACACACGGGCGTGCTGTACCGTTCCCGATAGTGCTGAATAAACACCTCTTTGGCACCGGCTATCTGACGGAAAAACTCCTGATGATCGTAGTCAGGCCGCATGATGGCCAGATTCATAAACCAGTGGGCGCCGTAGCGGGCAGACATGTGTTCTGACAGGCTGGTGCGCAGGGCCACTTCGACCTTCTGGATCTGTTCCAGAATGATGAGCCTGAGGCGTCGGTCAAATTCATACAGATCGATGACCTGACTGAGAGTAGTGCCGGAGAGAAACTGTTTGGGTTCGCATACATGAGGCACGCGCTCGTCCGTCATCCGGTAAAAAGGATAGAAGTAACCACGCAACCGGTAGTAGCCTACGAAGCGGAGCGCATTTTCGGCAACGTGTTCGTCCTCAATGTGCAGCCCGCGCATACGCAGCTTGGTAATCAGATCCCCGGGCAGGCTTGTCGGTTTTTCATAAGCGATTTTGCTGCGTGATGCTCCCCTGGCCACTGATCACCTCACCGTTCCGTGGAAAAGCCAAAAAAAAACCCGCCAGTTTGCGCATAATCTCCTGAGAGAACATAGGCGAGGCAGGTGTTGTTAAGATTAATCTATCAACGGCTTGTATATAGGTCAACCCTTTTTGCAGGCTGCAGGGGTTCAGGCTTCTTCCAAAAGCCAGATGCTTCGCGGATCAGGCAAGAAGCTTTGAGGTATGTCAACGGCAATAGGCATACCTTTCAGCAGGTTTTTGCCGCGGCGGCCGCACCCTATATCCGACTGGCTTTGCGAGCCGGATATAGGCTTTGATACAGCTGCCGTCTTAAAACCTAAATATGCCGCTGTTTATGGGGTTGCACATCATCACTTTAGGTCTTGTGTTCTGGTTCAATAGGGATCGTAGTTTTAACCGTTCCAAAGGCAGAAAAAAGCGTGACGTTTTGCGGCTGGCCGGTCAGCGTAAAAAGACTATTGCCTGCTGAGTCCATAGAGAAATCATTACCGAGAAAATATTTGCTTGCATCTACCCACTGTACCAAGTTCCGGCAATCAGATGCAGCCGTTCAGAAAGGTTAAACGCTGCAAAATATCTCTGTGCTTCTGCCATAGCGCGTTGACGTATTCCAGGATGCAGAGAACGGTTAAGTCCGGCGCTAAATCGTCAGTTTTTAATATTCATCTCCGAACCAACATATGAATAGCCACTAAAACGTGAGTGAGAAAAAATATCTATATATTATCAATCACTTAATAAAATAGACAAAACGGATGTTATGTTGAATCGTTCCGGATCGATTTCAACAAATTTACCGCTTCACTGCCCGGCATCTGAAACTGTACCCGGTGCCGCGCTGCCACGTCCAGTGCAAACATCCGGGTATAGATCTCCGTTGAATTGGCGCTTTGTAGCGGAGCAGACTCTGCAGCGCCTTGAGAGGCGTCAGTCCAGAAGCCTTCGAAGAGGCCTCGTCGTGAGGACAGTGAATGTCTACAGGAACGGGGTCACTCCAGTTCAGTGACAGTGGTCCTTTCGGACTCGCTTCTAACCTCCCCATCGTTCCGGGTACGCCTGTAGTTGGGGGCTCTCTGGTGACCCGAGGTGGCTTAACCTTCATCGCTGCATTACAGGAACACACTTTCCGGGCATTTGAAATGACAACGGGGAGACAGCTTTGGGAGTCGAGGCTGCCGGGCGGAGGAAATGTTGTGCCAATGACTTATAAGGCTCCCCGCAGTGGACGGAAGATAATTGTTATTGCAGCCCCGGGGAATGCGGGTCTCAAAGCAAAACAAGCACTAAACTCGTCGCTTACGCGTTGCCAGAATAAACGCAATATGTGTGTAGAAGCTGAGGAACAGACAAACGGCTGTCATGGTGGCGCAATCAGGCCATGGCAGCCAGAAGGAATCCGTCATGCCAGAATAATGCACAGAAATCCTGTCTTCAGAGCTTTAGTTGTGGTTATAACCGAGACTACGACTCAGCAATATGTTCTTCCAGTGGGATTCCCGGGAGAATAACTCCTCTTTAGTGGCATTCGGGTCCATGACTTCAAGAATTGAGAAGCTCAGGCCGCGAAGTCTTTCGGGGGAGGCTCCGCCTAGCTCTTTGATAAGTCCTACATTACCGCCGTGAACAGAAGTCATATAGTTGCTCCATCTCCCCCAGAACCCCTCGGCGCCGCCTGCAATACCGACATAAAGCATACCGCTGACGGTGTCAGTAATCAGATAAACGCCCGTCACATTTTCAAGCGCAGTTCGCCATGTGGAGAGATCGTTTCGGATGATGAGAGCCAGCTGGTCTCGCGTCAGTACCAGGTTCTTGTAGCCAGGAAAATCACCAAATGTCAGTTTTACGGGGGTGATTTCCGCAATCTCAAGATCTGCGTCAAGCGTTTCAGCATTCAGAAATGAGGTTCGGCCTTTATAAACTGAATGCACATATAAACGCCCCGCATAGCGATCCCCTTCGGGTATTCTTTCCAGGTTATATCGATAGAAATCTTGCTGCCAGGACTCATCCCTTAACTGCTTATCTTCCACACCTGCAACTCTATAGGTACCAGCATAAAGCCATCGTTGAGAGTGTTTTGCCTGAACAAGAGATACAACATATGGGCGTGAAAAGTTTCGTTTTGACTGCCACCTTTGCCATTCATCAAAATCACCGGCAATATAAACATCCAGGGGATCGTCATGCCCATTATGACGAGCCAGATGAATTTTGGTGACATCGGGTGAGATGCTGGGGATAAGCGTTTGCAGATAAGCCATCAAGAGCATTTTTTACTCTTCCTCAATAAGTTTTCACTCAGCCATGGCACGTTCTGATCAGCTGGGGCTGGCATGATGAATTTGACTGCCATGCCAGCGATAAGCAATGACCTGTTCAGATCAGGGTGCCATGTTTAAGCCCGTGCTCTATATAATGCCGCCGAGAGCTGATTTATTGATAACAGGAAAACCACGGTTTAATTTAATTCAGAAATGCTTTCTCCCACACACAGTGTTTTAGTGAGAGATTTTAACAAGAGACATAACGGTGAGTTCTCTTTAGTATCTTCGTCATGATATTTTTATAAAACTACTCTCATGTCTGAACTCATTAAGAACACTGCAATTACCTCTGCCGGTTACGTCTACCAGACTCGACAGGGTTTGAAAATACTCTGTGACTGGCTGGATAACCCACACCGGTACCAGCGCGTTAAGTTCGAGTGCGACATCGAAAATGAAGCCCCTCAGGCGCTTGACGATATTGTTGCAGTACGGAGTGACGGCAGAATCGATCTGATGCAGGTAAAGTTCACGCCCAACCCGGATGCACACCTGCTGAGCTGGGACTGGATGCTGGAGAGGTCAGGCAGAACAAACAGATCCCGCTCAATGCTGAAGAAATGGTTCGATGCGTTTAACACGCTTGATGTTTCCTCCATTGGAGAAATTGTGCTTCTGACAAATCGCCGGCCAGATGCTGAGATTGAAGCCTGTCTTGTCAATAACAAGTTCTGCCTTGATAAAGTCACAGATGAAACTAAGAAAAGATTGGTGGAAGCACTGGGATCTCTTGATGCCTGCTCGCGTTTTTTCCGCCATCTTTGTGTCAAGCACAGCGATAAAAATTATGAACGCCTTGAACAGGAAATTGAATCCCGATTGCTTCCTCATGGGACACCGCAGGGCATTTTTCATCTGCAGAAGGTTGCGATTGACTGGGCCATTCGTCAAAACAATCCCCCACCTGATGGATGGATCCATCTGAAAGACGTCCAAAATATCCTGCAGGCACAACCTCCAGCCCCGCTGCCAGAAAACTTTTATATACCTGAGGGGTACTGTGTACCTGATGAAGATTTTCATCAGAATTTCATAGCTGGCCTTAATGAGGAAAGCCAAAACGTAATCGTTTTATCCGGGCCTCCCGGACGTGGAAAAAGCACTTACCTCAGTAAAGTTTGCGAAGAGTTATCTGGCCGGGGCGTCCATTGTGTTCGCCATCATTATTATCTTTCTACGACGGAAAGGGGCAGCGACCGCATTCATAGTTATGCCGTAGTACAGTCGATTCAGTCGCAGATAATGCAGATCCATCAGGAGTTAAATCACGGTGGTAATTTTCGGGGCGTACTTGAGCATTGTGGCAGATGGTGCAAAGCACGCGGAACCGTGTTTGTTTTGATCATTGATGGCCTGGACCACGTCTGGCGAACCAATGCTCGCGACAAACGACCTCTCGATGACCTGTTCTGCCAGCTGCTGCCTTGCCCGGAAAATGTCGTGCTGATTGTGGGAACCCAGCCTGTTGAAGATGCACAACTTCCTGTTGAATTGTTAGTTCATGCCCCCAGGAGCGCTTGGGTTACGCTCCCTGCCATGTCTGAATATGCCATACGGTTATACCTGGAAAAAGTGGTGAGTCAGGGAAGAATATCAACATCGGGCAATGAGCCAGGGCAACAGGAGGCTGACTTAGCGAAGACCGCCACAGCTCTTCGTGAGAAGACCAATGGTCACCCCTTACACGTTATCTATGCCACAGAAGAGCTGATTCATGCCGGCGGTGTGCTTACGGCGTGGCGAGTGAACGATCTGAAAGGGGATCTCAGTAAAGATGCCAGAACGTACTATGCCTCGCTGTGGTACGGTCTTCCCCCCAGTCTGAAAGATATATTGCGCCTTATCAGTGCATTTCCTTTTTTCTGGCCAGATAAAGCATTTCCGGCCATAGCGAGAGCGTCCGAGACGGCTTTCCCCGATATCCCCGCGGTCGCCCACTTGCTGTATGAATCCCCGGCGGGGCGCAAAGTCTTCCATGAGAGCCTCGCCGTTTTTGTACGTGAAACCGATGAATTTGATGCGCGCATTCAGTCTCTCCTGCCGCACGTCATACACTGGATTGAGAATTCAGCGCCTGACTCTCTCCGGGTTAACTGGTTATGGTCCGTTCAGGCGCGCGCCGGGAGCCCCGATAATCTCATTACGGGTTTAACGCGTGACTGGGTGATGTCGCGCATTGAAGAAGGCTTCCCGGAGACGCTCTTCAAAACTTTGCTGAGTGATGCGCTGGAAGCTGCGCTTGATACCGGGCGCTTTGCTGACGCTTACCGGATAGAGCATTTGAGTAATCGAGTGTTACATCGGGACTCCCAGATTCAAAGCGATGACCAGGCCAGGTTGCAGGGGTATACCTTAGCTCTGACATCCCTCGACAGTGTCCTTGATGAGGCATTTTCATCGCGTCATGAAAGCAATATTCTTGAGGTCGCCGCGTTAGGACTGGCGTTGCAATTCAGAGATTGTCAGTATCAGGCAGACCAGTGCGGTGAAGAGATCCTGCACCGCTTAAGAATGTCCTGCCAGTCATCGCAATATTATTCTACGCGCGCCGGACGTGAGGAGTTTCACTACCTTTTGGAAGTACTTTCCAGACTTGGGTTCATGAGCCAAGAGTACATCAATCTGCTGAGCTTTATTGAAGACAATGACAGAGCAGTATGGATGCACCCGATTCGCTTAATTGTTGAGAGCGGGGAGGCAGGCACTCTTTTTGAGCTGATAATGGATATTAAGGATCAAGGGAAAAGAGCGATTTTAACAGATTCTTATATTCGTGCTTTCATCTATTCAAATGTCGATGATACTGCGTGGGATGACGCGGAAGGTCTGGTGATGACCCCCTTTCTGGCAACGGTTCAGGTATTAATGGGTAATAATGCGCATTCCCCTGCGCAGCCAGTGCCCTTTACCTGGATGAAGGGTGATTATGAAGAAATAAATGAAAGGTTCACTGATTACGCACATCACTGGTTTTTCAGTTCGTTATACCTCTCTCTGTCTAACAATAAAGCACCAGAAATCCTGTTCTCATTCCTGCCAGCTGAAAAGGTCAAGCTTTATGACAGGTTACATAACTATCTTGATGCCCTGACCGAGGTGGCTCAAAAAGTTGCAGAGAAGTGGCAAGCTGGCGCAAGGGTCGGCTTCGAAGAGATATATGAGCTTACTGGTGAAGCGCTCTTTTATTTCGGCCGTTACGCCAGGCAAAAATATGCCGCTCGGTCCGAAAGCGTTTTCCTGAGCGCCCTGCATCTCATTGCCTGTGATGTCTTTCTCATCGATTCCATGCGGGCTGGCTCAGTAGATCTATCTTTGAGCGCAGAGGCTCTGAAGAAAGCCCAGCAAAGTGACTGGTTTAGCCAGGGTGATTTCAGGTATCAGTATGTGAGGAAAATGCTGGTACCTTTATCTGAAAACGCAGCAACAGAATATATTCAGTCAGAGCGTGAGCGCTTCAGAGACATTGCTGATGAGGAAACCAGCGTTCGTCTAGTTATGCCTCTTGAGCTTTGTGAAATCGCACTCAGGCATGGTTTACTGGCTGATGCCCGGGAGCTGTGTATCCAGGTCTGGGAACTTGCCGTGGGCTACGGCCATCGCAAGGATCATACGCTCAGCCTGACGCTTGATGGATTAGAGCATCTGGTTAGTGCAGCGCCCGATGACGCCATGAGGCTCCTCCAAACAGTCGCTCCTCAGGTTCATCATGTTCTGGATTATACGGACGGAAGAGGAACGCGTCAGGTCCTGGAACAGGCGGACTGGCTGCTGGCTAAATTGCACACACCGGCGCTGCTGACAAAATATGAAGAGCACGCGCTCGCTAATGAAAAATGGCAGGCTGAAAATAGTCTGAGAATTCATATTAAGCAGGGCGTAGAGAACCAGATGTCATTGGCTGAATTGTTAAAGTCGGCTCATCTGGCCATTGTCAGGCCACACCTGATTAAGTTATCCGAAGCGGGCTCAGAGCATGCAACACGTCTTCTTCATGAGGTGGCTCAGGGGGGAGAAGGAATTCCACTGGTGGCCGAGTCCGAGGCGACAACAGACAAGACGCCAGTCCCTGTCCCCTTCAGTATCAATGTCGCTGATTTTGGCCCTGCCGATTTTGATAGATTAATTAACAAAATAACTGGGGACTACGCAGTAAGAAATAAAATCCTACATGAGTGGTATTCGTACTGGCAGCAAAAAGGCCATGACCGGGAATTAGTGCGCTCGCTGGCGGCCTTGCAATCTGGGGATCAGGATAATCATGCGAAGGAGCTTGCTGATGATGTCATCTTGTCCTGCCTGAAGTTGCGAAGAACAGCGGAAGCGTGGAAATTGCTGGTAAAGGCACAGATTGCCAAGGGCGGGTGGTATGGAATTATTGAGAATAGCGGGCAGACCCATCTCAGGCTCGACCAGGTCTCTAAACACTATAAAAAACGTTGCGATGAATTTGTGAAGTTAACTACGTTCAGTATGTTTCCTCACTCGGATCCGAAACGTATAGCGCCAAAAGACAGTATGGTTTATTTCCTTGTAAAACAGGGGCGGGTTGCTGATGCGGTGAACTTCGCTGAAGCCATGGTGAAGTGTGTGTTAGAAGATACCCGTACCTTACAGTTATCGATGCCAGAATGGGCCAGAGTCTTGCCTGTTGATGTCTGACGCTGGCTCGGGATAAGGTAAGGGTGGTAAGAGGCGAGGGAAAGCCAGTCAGCTACTCAGGATGACTTCTCTCTTTCCAGGCAACCTTTGGCGCAGCCATCACTTTATAAGAAGTAATGGCTGTACAGCGCCATTACTTCTCTTTTCTGATGGGCATCCTGAGTGATACCCAATTGTTCAGGTTTTCCGCTTTTGCCTTTTTTACGGAAGGGTAATGGCATTCTTCGGCCAAATGTTTCACTGCGCGATATTTTCCTCTGTAGAAGGCTTATCGCACTTAAACACCTCTCTACACTCACTTCCGTCACCTATTAAATGATGAATCACAAGGTGGTTTTCTTCAGTATCAAATGTCATACCTTCGACAAAGCATTCTCGTGTAATGGCTGGGTATTTTTTGATAAGCGATGCCAGATTCAGTCTGACCCATTCAAGCAAATTAATGTGCAGATTTCGCCATGTTTCACCGTAAAGTTCATCGTGCTCTGAAGGTTTGAATCCCAAAACATTAAGGCAGAATCCCAGAAGTCTTACGCTGTCCAAATTTGGGAAATGCTTTATTTTATTCAATATATCGTTGTGAACCTGTTCCAGGATCGCCAAGCCATTCTCTTCCCGTAATTCAGGAGAATTTAAAATATCGTCCCAGATTCGGGTGCTCTGGATCCTCCTTGATACTTTCCGGGGTTTGCGTACGGATGATGCTGCCTCAATCAGAGAGAAGATGAGATCGGCTAAATCTTTCGTAGCGTGACCTACCGGTTGTTTGAGGCCATTAATTACGACGACCATGTCTTTTATCTGCGTGCCCAGTACACGTAGTCGCATATCCAGTTCGTCGTTGAGCGTTAAGTCTGTTAGCTGAAGGTCTTCCGTAAGATCGGCATAGATTTTTGCCATTTGTCGGTATGCAGAATGCAATGAATTAGGTTTATTGGCTTTACCCCCACCGACATGAACAGTAAACGCCTCGAGTACAAGGCGAAAATATGCCTTCCATTGTTCAATATCCCATGGTGCTCTTCGTGAATATTCCGGGCTGAGCAAGGTATCAACAGCTCTGATCATTTCCGGTCGCTGGCATAAAGCTGTGGTGACAGGGCGGGTAACTCCTTCTAAACCGGATGCATAAAAATCCTGTTCGCTATACAAAAATGAGTTGCGGTTTTCAATCGCAGCAGTGACAAGATTCTTGGCTATGATCTTAAACTCTACGCTGTACCTGCCTTGATCGCTTACTGCGTTGAACAGATTAATGATTAGCCTCGGAGATCCTTCAACTACAGCACGGCAAAACTTTGGGCTCCCCATAGCCAGAAGCAGCTTGAGTGCATGCAATTGCGTTTTTGTTAACTTATCTGATGAAACGGCAGTTGGTGCATGGCGCACGATGTTTGAAACCGAGCTGGCCAGTTCGTCGCCAATAATCGTGAGCTCGGAAGGTGAACCCCGCAACAGATACATCTCAACACTTGAGGAAAATTTAGCGCAGTTCCAGTGACTGAATCTGGCCGGACGGAAAAAAGCCAACCAAAACCAAAGCACCATTATCAGAAAGAAGGCTCCTCCCAGCAGCAGTTGCCAGGATTCGGGTGTCAGCCATCCACCGGCCGGAACACGCGACTGACTTGAACGCCAATAGTCGGTCAGTAGCGCGAGTACACCGACTACAGGGGTGATCACCAGCGAAGCCCCTCTTACCGGAAGCCATGTAGTATCTATGCGAAATTTATAGCGAAGATCTGCAACTGTCCAAACGACTAATGTTAAGGCGAGCCCACTTATGAGTTCAGCGAATCCGAAGTACTTTGGCGCATTTTTATCCAGAGCAAAACAGTCGAATGCAAGAAAGGCAAATGAAGTGAGATTGAAAGGGTAACATTGTTCTATGGTCATCTTTACATCCTGTTGCGGGGCCATATCGGGCTACATGCAATTTAAATAAGTAAAAGCTCTGCTACAACAGAATATGTTATACCTAAACCTGCAGGCTGCGCGCTGCCCGGGACACTTTATATATCTTAAGATTTCACGAGAGCATGAAGCCGGCTAGGGGACGAAAAGTGGTGTTCAGAAGGATGCCAGCTCTGCCTTCATGATGAAATGAACACATGGAATGTTCTATTGTCCCATAAAATTTCATTGTTCAAGCTTAAATGTGCGATCAAATGCCATTGGTGTAACCATCCGCATCTCCCCGTACGACATTAGCGTTTGGAGTAACACCCAAAGGGCGCGAAATACTTATTATGTTAAATGTGGGGCGATTGCCACAAGAAGCTGCTCGCTGAAGGCAAGCTGGGTAAGGAGGCGCTTTAGGTTGCTTTTGGCCGAAAGTTCTGACGACAGACCAGAAGCGTAAAGTCGTGGAAGTCATATGTGAACAGGTCTGTCACAATGTCATGCCTGTCTGTTGGCAGTCTTGTCCCTGTCGACCTGCCGTTATTTGGCTAAGCATACAGCTGATGACGCGCAGCTGTCTCTAAGCATCACTGAGCTGGCACTTGAACGCCGCAGCTTTGGCTACCTGCGCATCTGGCAGTTACTGCTTCTGGAGGGCCTTCACGTCAACCATAAACGGGTATACCGCATCTATCATCTCAACGGCCTGAGCGTAAAACGCAGACGGCGTCGTAAGACGCTGGCGACTGAGCGGCTTCCGCTTTTTCGCTCGGATGTGTCGAACCTGACATGGTTGATGGATTTTTCAGGGGTGCACTTGCCAGCGGCCGCCGGATTAAGTGTCTGACCTGCGTGGATGATTTCACGAAGGAGTATATGACGATGACAAACATTTCAAAATGATTCATGAAAACAAATCATTTTAAGTAGGATGTTTCTGAATGTATATTAAAGTTTCTGAGTGGTTTTCACACTATTTTAGTAATTATTATTGGGAGCTGGCCCACCATGATAGCTTGCCTAGCAGCGATACGTCAGATCCCTGTTTACAGCAAATTACTTAGGGGTATACATGACAGGTATGCAGGTTTTAGATGAAAGCCCGGCTAAGCGCCTTAAAGGATTGCTACTTGATGAAAAATGGGTAGTTGGTGAAAGGCTTATGGTAGGAGTTCAAGCCGGAGGAAATGGCACAGGAGGTCACTTTTCTGTTTCATATAGAGTAAGCAGTCTTGATGGTAAAACACATGCGTTTCTAAAAGCTTTCGACTTTCATAAAACACTCATTGATTCTCTTAAAGGCCAAAACTTTATGGAAGTTATGGCGAGTGTAATGGGCGATTATCAATTCGAAGACAAACTTAATGATATTTGTCTAACTCGCCGCTTTAAAAAAGTTGTGAAAGTGCTAGATAAAGGGCAAGCAGTGGTTGATGGCAACTACCTAAATATCGTCCCTTATTTGATTATGGAGATGGCTGATTGCGGGGATATACGTGCCTATGTAGATATATCTGGCGAGTTATCTCAGGCTGCAAAACTTGAGTATCTAAAGGATGTCACGACTGGTCTAAACCAGTTACATAGTGCAAGGATTTCTCATCAGGACCTCAAGCCTTCTAACGTAATGGTTTTTACTGAACATGGTGCCAAAATTGGTGACCTGGGTAGAGCCAGCCTTCAAGGGCATAATCACTGGTATGATGATGCAGATATAGCAGGCGATATGTCCTACGCACCCATTGAACAACTTTACGGATTTAGGGCTAATGAATGGATAGATCGAAGAGAACGTTGTGATCTCTACCAACTTGGATCTGTAATTTGTTTTCTGATGTTAGGAACGACGCTTAACGCTATGCTGAAACAACACATTCCACAGAGTGCTGCGCCTCAATACTGGGGTGGCAAAGGGGACTCATTTTTAGAGGCTCTGCCTCATTTAGAACATGCCTTCAATTTGTCCGTTGATCAATTCACATTAATTGAACCAGAGTGGCTGGGGCAAAAGTTAAGAGACATTGTTATAAGGTGTAGCCACCCAAGGGTAGACCGACGCGGTGCAGTTCAAACAATTGGAATGAAAAAGCCAATATTAGGTCTGGACAGACTGATTAGTGAATTCGATTATCTTATTAAGCAACTACGCATCAAAGGGCACTAAGCCGGAGTATTAATGAGCGCCACAACTAAAATCGAAGATCGAGTGGTAATTCCTGCTTGGTACCAATCTTACGAAGCAGCAAGATCCCCTGAAATCCAATCTCTTTCAGCTAGTAAACCTTCAGAAAAGGCGCATAGTTCGTTAACTGGCGTGCATACGGATTTTCTTCAGGCACCTGAGTTGGGGAAAGCAATTGATCTGCTTAACATTGCATACATTCAGGGAGATGTTGAGAAAGCTTCCTTAGCAGCAAATTTTGTGTTGCGTACAGGAAAAAATCTTCCTCCAGCTTTAAGTAGCCTTGCTAGATTAGTAGTCAATCAGATCGAGTTAAAAGAGTTTCTGAATCCGGGTATGAAAGCCGCCCACCAGATTCGGAATAAACGAATCTGGTTGAAATCTCATCCTACAGATAGCTTGAGTTGGATCGACTTATCACGCCTTTACATGAGCATTGGCGAAGTTAACGCTGCTGAACGTGCAATTAGAATTGGCTTAAAGCTTGCAAATTCTAATCGTTGGGCAACGCGTGTAGCTTCTCGTTTTTACTACAACCTTGATGAATTTGATAAAGCCCATGTCCTCCTCCTCAAACATCCCGACATTAAAACAGACCCGTGGCTATTGTCTGCAGAATTAGCTGTGACCAGTGGTGCCGGTCGCCCATCTCGTCACTGGAATAGTGTTAAACGTGCGCTTGAATTTGGTTTTGATGCTCGCCACGTATCTGAGCTACAGAGTTCTGTAGGTTCTATGGAACTTATGTCAGGTGCTCTTAAAAAGGCTAAAAAACTCTTTAAAGAATCACTTAATTGGCCAAATGCGAATGTACTGGCTCAGGCGAAGTGGGCTGAAAAAAAAGGTCGAATTGGGCTTGTTAATGCAGGTACTCTTGAAAAGCAAAACAAGGCCTATGAAGCAAAGTTTCTGGATGCATATGCACGGCAAGAAATGGAGCTCGCTCTAGAGTATGGGATGAAATGGATCGAAGAGGAACCTTTTAGTGCAGAGCCAGCAATACAGGCATCTTATATTGCATCTTTGCTGGATAAATATGAGGAGGCCGCTGAAATTTCTATTAAAGGATTAAAAATTAACCCTCATGATGAGACACTTCAGCTTAATCTAATATTTTCTCGGGTTGCATTAGCCGAAATGAATGATACAGGCGCTGATCATGAATTTGTTAAAACTGCACTCCACCGTATTGAATCAATGCTCAAGAGTGATAATAAGACTATTGTGGGGCACGCCCTAGCAAATCTTGGCCTAATACATTATCGCCAGCAGCAAATCGATGATGGAAAAGTTTTCTATGAGAATGCGATTGCCATTTTGAAATCTCTTAACCATCCTTCAGCTGTATTAGCTGAACTAAATCATCTGCGTGAATCCCTGATAGCTAATGCTCCTTGGAAGGAAAACTTATTCATCAAGTTAGAGTCGCTAGCAGGATCAGGAGGCTTCTGGGATGAGCCTTCAGTATCATTTTATCTTAGGAAACTTGGGAAAATAAGAATAAGTTCCAGTGACTGGAGAAAACTTTTAACTGAATTAACGCCAACTGTTACTTCTGTTATAGAATCCGATGAAAATAAAGATCCTTCAGAAGAATACCTCTTCGATTTCGACCCAAAGAAACCTACGATCTGGCTTCCTAGGAATAGAAGGAAATAATACATATGGGCCATAGTTTAATTTACTTTTGATTTATTTTCGTGAATAATATTTTATTATTCAATATTTCTGTTTAGTTGAATGTTAACTGAAGTTTCTACCTATAACTAACGCATGATATAATTTAAAAGGAAGTTGTTATGAGAGTAAGTGATTACAAAAAAGTTTTGGATAAGAATTTTATTCTGCTTTTAACTTCTAATAGTAAAGAAAAAGCTGCTATAAATTCAATAATAAATAATATTCATAAAGTAACAATCGATGGAAATAATCGTGGTGCTTACCTAGGAATGATTGGTAATATTTTTGTTTTGCATCTTAGCGGTGAAAGTGGAACAATTAGCAAGTTTTCAATTGTTAATGTATGTAAAGCTTTTATTTCAAACGATATAAACCCCGAACCGACCTTAACTATCCTGTCAGGAATTTGCTGGGGTGATCCCAACATTACCAAGTTAGGAATGACTATTGTTTCAGATGAGCTGTGTACGGCAAATCAGCAGACAGTAACAAACGTAGGATCTACACCTAACATAAGAACTTTCAAGTCCTTAGTTTCAATTGATCAGGCTACATTTTCAGATAATGATAATGTAATTATCGGAAGGCTTTGCTCAGCCGAACTATTAATTAAAGATGCGGATTTTAGAACTAAATTGTTGACCTCTACCGCTGGTTGCTATGGCGGAGAGATGGAAGGTTTTGCATTAATTCCTGCTTTAAGAGACGTTAATTGGCTTATCATTAAGAATGTATCAGATTTTGCAGACGATGACACTTACTCCCGAGATGGTCAATTAGATTTTTGCAAAATTCTCGCTACAGATATTGAATATATAATTCCCAAAATCAAAACATTTTTAGATTTAACTTTCGACGTTGAGTCGGATGATGCGTTGTTAATTCGAGATGTCATCTCTGGTCCCTCCATTGAATTCAATATCAATGATCTAGATTGTAAAGAAATGAATACTCTGCTTAATGATAGCTACGGCAAAGTGATTTTACGAAAGCTTAGGAATTACATTGATGGTAAAATATTTAAAGACGACTTCATGTATGATATGGCTGACTTAATACTGGAATTAGTACAAAACGAATTTAGGCATAATAATTCCATTAAAATCACTGTTAAGTTTGACAATAAATCTATTCTTTTCAATTCGGAGCGTGTTTTTTATGATATTTCAGCTATTAAAGGTGATAATGGAGGAGCTAGAGCATGGCGCCGCATTCTTAATAAGTATATAAACTCATGCGATATTAAGTATTTTTATAAAGAAAAGAGCTTAGAGTTTAAGCTTGAAAGTTTTTTGGATAAGATTAATGGTATAAAATCAAAGTGTAAGATAACGTTAAATAGCTCAAAGTCTGGATTTTCACGCTACAGGCCTGCCCTTGAATTTAATGAAACATGCTCCTCGGTTTATTATGATATGCGAAATGAGATTATGACATCGAGAGTTATTGGAATATTCGAGCAAATAGAAGAGATCGTTAAAAATGGTAGGGTAGTTTATCTATCGGTTCGCGACCAATATCAAAAAGAAAAATACGTTGAGCTATTAGAGGAATATAAAGATATGATAAAATTTATAAACTAAATATAATCAACTTGAGAGTGATTTATGGGCTTTATTTAATATACTTTAGGTCAGTTTTGATGTGTGACGTCCGCAATCCAGTCTGTCTGAGTCAGCAAAATATAAAAGGCAAGGATAGTTGTCAGTCCTCTTTAAGAAATATCTAGATTTCACTAAACCGTAAAATAAAAAAGCTTGTGCCAATCTTTTTCATAGTGGAGTTCTCTAATAAATAGCCAACCATTTATGCACTCACTATATATCACTTCTGTTATTAATGGTTTTTCTAAATCTATCCTAACTTCATATAATGGGGTTTATATGAAGCTGGGATCCGTTAAAGGATCCGCGTATGATAGGGATCTTCATCGCGATCGTGCTCTTAGCAAATCTGCACCGTGCGGAGCTGGTGATTTAAACGGCAGCGCTACGTGAATTCTGCAGGGTTACAGCCCTGCACGTATCGCAGAATTCACACAGCAACGCCTCCCTGATGACGGCTGATAAACCGAACGATATGAACGAAAAACACCCTGCTTCCGCACTGATCCTGGCCTCCGATAGCGACATTGCCCACCGGCTGCGCGAGTTCGTGCAGGATCGTGAAGCTTTCTCAGATAACACGTGGCGTCAGCTGCTCAGCGTGATGCGGATCTGCGCAAAGTGGGCAGATGAAAACAGCCGCACTTTTCTGCCCATGTCCTCCGCCTGTCTTCGCGACTATCTCCTGTATCTGCAGGCAAGCGGTCGCGCCTCTTCAACAGTATCGACGCACGCCGCGCTGATTTCAATGTTACACCGTAACGCCGGACTGGTGCCGCCGAATACCTCGCCGCTGGTTTTTCGTGCGGTAAAGCGCATCAACCGCACCGCCGTTGTTCAGGGTGAACGTGCCGGCCAGGCCATACCGTTTCGTATTACTGACCTGCTGAAGCTGGATACTGCCTGGTCTGGTTCCGATCGTCTTATGCAGACGCGCGATCTGGCTTTCCTGCACGTGGCTTACGCAACACTGCTGCGCATCAGCGAGCTAGGAAGGCTCAGGGTCCGGGACGTTACCCGGGCATCCGATGGGCGCATCATTCTGGACGTGGCCTGGACCAAAACGATCGTGCAGACCGGGGGCCTCATCAAGGCGCTAGGCGAGTTGTCAACGACTCGCCTGACGGAATGGCTGACTCAGTCCGGGCTGATCTCCGAGCCTGACGCCTACATCTTCGGGCCGGTGCATCGTTCAAATCTGGCCGCCGTCAGCACCGTTAATCCCCTCTCAACCCGCGCCATTGAGGATATTTTCGGCCGGGCGTGGCGAACTGCCGGATCTCCGGGTGAGGTGAAAGCCAATAAAGGGCGGTACCGGGGCTGGACCGGACACAGCACGCGCGTTGGCGCAGCGGTCGATATGGCCATGAGGAATTACAGTACCGCGCAGATCATGCAGGAAGGAACCTGGAAAAAGCCCGAGACGGTAATGCGCTATATCCGCCACGTGGATGCGCACGCCGGCGCCATGGTTGATTTTATGGACAGCCATCTGTCAGGCTGAAACTGGCCAGTTACGTGCTGACGCCAGGGCGTGTGAGAGCTTAGGGAGAGACAGATGCCTGAAGCATCCTCATTACAATTTATGTTTCCGACGCCGGCGCCCTCTATCTTACCTGAAGGAAGCGGCCCCTCCGTCCCTGAGAGGCATTGAGACGACTTTTATCTTATTATTCAGGAGCCGTTCAGCATGCCTGACATTTTCAGGAAAATTTTCTGGTACTCCCTGCTTTCATGCATGTACAGGCTCTTTCTGTGGCTTTGAACATTACATACCCATAACATAGGACATGATCGCCTGATGAAGCCGGCGGGGTGTAGCCCATGTCAGGAATGCAATGGCCTTGTTTCCGAAACCGGGTATCACGCTCATTTTACCGGCCTCAAGCGCATGGATACCGGCTTTAACTACGGGTTCTGGTTTCATCATGACATTTTTCAGCAGTGGAGTGAGCTTCATGCGCGCTGCCTCAGCAAACCCGGTGTCTGAGATGCCTGGGCAGAGGGCCGTGACGGTGATACCCTCAGATTTCAGCTCCTGATGGAGGGCATCCGAAAATTTGAGTACGTAGGATTTTGCGGCCGAATAGACGGCAAAATTTTTAACGCCCTGGTATGACAGGAGACTGGCCACCATCAGAATACGGCCTTTTCCGGCGGCCTTCATATCCTCTGCAAAAATACGGGTGACCGCTGTAAGGCTGGCGATATCGAGAGTTATCATGTCCAGCGACTCCGCGAGTGACTGCTCCAGAAAGCCACCCTGCAGGCCGTAGCCTGCGTTATTAATTAACGTGTCGACCGTAATATTCTGTGTCCTAAGTCGCCTGTGCAGATCGCTGACAGCTTCCGGTTGGGAAAGATCAACCTGCTCAGTAATGACGTCAGTTTTAAAACGCTGACGTATTTCATACGCCAGAGATTCCAGTTTATCGAGCCTCCTTGCCACCAGAACGAGAGGCCTTCCCTGTGCAGCGAACTGCCGTGCAAACTCTTCGCCAAATCCGCCTGAGGCTCCGGTGATAAGAACCCATTTACTGTCTGATACTGTCATACGAGTTGCTCCTGCATTGATGCTGTTAGACGAGGTTGCCCCGGGAAATTAAGCTATTGTGTAGTCAGTGCGTTTACTTAATATTGAAAATAAAAAACATCATTATCTTGTATTTTCGATGATTTAAATCACAATGACTGAGTTATAAAATTGAACTGATGTTCTTCCGCTGTCATAAGATAAAACCCCGCCTGCTCAAAGAAACGCTGAAGATGCTGACTGCTTCCAGTGAGAATCGCGATCGGCTTGGTGTTCTCTTCACGATTGATAATCGCCACCCGGATGCACGTTTCATAATGGAAATTCAGACGTAACTGCTTAAGGGACAGGTCCGGCACCAGCGAAGCCATCACATGAACATTTCTGGGTTTTTTCCAGTCCGATGACGACTCCATCTGAGAGACAGGCATACTGAGAAAAACTATCTCTGCTTCGTTCGCTACAGACTCGCAATCATCCAGCGTCCGGCAGGGATAGTCTTTTGCCATTTTCTGGACGTGGCTGCAGCCTGAGGGGTAAAGAAATACCTGCGTCTCAGGCAGGCTGCGGTAAATTGCCGTAATGATGCTTTCAGAGGAGGCATTGAGGCCTATAAATCCTATCCTGTTCATGTTAATCCCGGTCTCATAACGGCGATGTTCAGTGCTGCAAAATTGCGTCTTTAACGCGGCCGTGACGGCAGTCATCTTTCTGAAACTGCAGAGGTGCTTCACCGTCAGTCTCAGGCGGCTGCCAGCCTCCGCCGAGCGCCCGGAATGCGGCGACCGCTGCGCGAGCGCTTTGCGTCTGAGCCTGCGCTCTGGCGTCAGAAGCCTGCAGAAGATTTTCATCATCATGCAAAACATCTATCAGGCTTGCGGTACCCTGTTTCCATGCAATAAAAGACGACTGACGTGCGCCGGACAGCGCTGTTACGCCTCTGGTCAGCGCTGCAGTCTGTATTTCACTGTTAATCAGAGACGAGAATGCGTTTTCGACGTCCTCACTGGCCCGCAGTACCGACAGGCGATAAGCAGCGAGCGCTTCGGCTTTCTGGCCCTGAGCCTGATCTATCTGAGCATTGATGCGTCCGAAATCGAAGAGCCGCCAGCGCAGGCCCAGCACCCCGGCATACTGGCTGGCACCGCCGGAGAAGAGGTTTCCGCCCGATACGGATGTTGCGCTGCCGAGTAATGCACTGAGAGAAAGCTTCGGATAATACTCACTGACGGCAACCCCGATACGCGCATTTGCGGCAGCGAGATTGCGCTCCGCCACAATAATATCGGGTCTGCGGCGCAGGAGATCAGCAGGCGTGCCTGCAGCGGATATCTGCGGCGCCTGCGGAATGGCTCCCGGTAAAGTCAGCGCACTGCGGTGAGTCCCCGGCGGAGAACCGAGCATCACGTCTAACGCATTCATGGCGGCATCAAGCCCTGTCCGGAGAGCCGGCACGGTGGCCTCAACCTGCGCCAGTGCACCTTCAGTCTGCTGAACCTGATACCCGGGAGCCAGCCCTTTTGTCTGCAGGAGTTTCACCTTTTCCAGAAGCGCCTGCTGCGTCCGCACCTGTTTCTCAGCGATGTCGAGCCGCGTCTGTAAACCGCGCAGGGTGATATAGAGTTCAGCAGTCTGGGCAGCCACCACGAGGCGGGCAGCGATCACTCCCGCTTCAGAAGCCTGATAGTCAGCCAGAGCCGCCTCGCGTCCGCGACGCAGCCCCCCAAACAGGTCAATCTCCCAGCCTGCGTTGAGATCGGTTTCATAGCTGTTGCCGAAGCGACTGAAGTCCGGGGTGGTGCTGAGAACCTGACCCAGCGGGGTTTCGGCAGACTGATAAGCTCGCCCCGCCTGACCGCTGACGTTTGCCGATGGCAACAGCGCTGCGGTGGCCGTACCCAGTCCCGCCCGCGACTGTGCCATCCGGGCGGTTGCCTGCGCGATATCCAGATTCTGTGCCAGCGCGTCCTTAACGAGCTGACTCAGCAGCGGATCGTTGAAGCCCTCCCACCACACGGCGAAGCTGGCGGGCCGCGATCCGGCTCTGCTAACCACCGCCGGATCAGCCATGTAACGTTTCGCATGCGGCGCCTCCGGTCTGTGATAATCTGGTCCGACGGCACAGCCCACCAGGATGCCGGTACTCAACACCAACGCTAACGGACGTAAAGGGAACATGAAAATTCCTTGAGACACTTTTGAAGTGTGACTACATTACCAATTAGTCACTCGTTGTCAATCTGCGTCTGCTGCGCTAAGCTGGAAGAATGAATAAACCTATGACTACTCACCCCGTCAGGGGCCCCTCAGAACACGCAATCCGCGATCAGGTCGTCGCAGCCGCGACGCAACACTTCGGGCATTTTGGTTATGAGAAAACCACCGTATCCGATCTGGCAAAATCGATAGGGTTTTCGAAGGCTTACATTTATAAGTTTTTCGATTCTAAACAGGCTATTGGCGAGCAAATCTGCTCTGATCGCCTGAAAATGATCATGGATATTGTCCATGCAGCCATCACTGCAGCACCGACGGCGTCTGAGAAGATGAGGCAGATGCTCAGGGCGCTGACGCAGTCGGGCAGCGACCTTTTCTTTCACGACCGAAAGCTCTACGACATTGCCGCTGTCGCCGCGCGCGATCGATGGCCGTCGGCAGCTTTACATGAAGAAAATATAAGACAACTTATTGAAAGTATTATCCTTGAAGGAAGAGGCTCCGGGGAATTTGAGCGTAAGACGCCGCTTGATGAAGCCACACAGGCCGTTTTTCTGGTCATGAGGCCGTATATCAGCCCGGTTATGCTGCAGTACAACCTTGAAACTGCAGAGTCCGCTGCGGTGCTCCTTTCGTCACTCATATTGAGAAGCCTGGCTCCCTGAGAAAGTGACCATTGACATTAACGGTCACTAGAATGAGAATGCGGTTACCTTCCTTTAACGATAATCTGGTAACCCATGCTCAGGATCAAACCTGCCACCTTAGCTGTCTGCCTGCTGCCGTTAGCCCTGGCGGGCTGCGGCGACACTTCCGGCACCGATGACCCACGCACGCAGCCCCCGCTGGTCAGGGCGGTAAACGTGGCGGAGTCTGACAAGACTGCCCGTTCCTTCACCGGCGTGATTGTCGCCCGCACACAGAGCGACCTGGGCTTCAGGGTGTCGGGTAAAATCCTTGAACGTCTCGTTGATACCGGTGATACGGTGAAACACGGACAGCCGCTGATGCGCCTTGACCCTGCTGATCTGAGTCTTCAGGCACAGGCTCAGCAGCAGGCTGTTGCGGCTGCGCGCGCGCGCGCCAGGCAGACCTCTCTTGATGAAGCGCGTTACCGGGGTCTGGTTGCAGAGGGTGCGGTATCAGCATCAGCTTACGATCAAATCAAGGCCGCCTCCGATACCGCCAGAGCTGACCTCAGTGCCGCACAGTCCCAGGCTGACGTGGCACAGAATGCAAAAAGCTATGCCGTGCTGCTGGCCGATGCCGATGGCGTCGTCATGGATACGCTCGCTGAGCCGGGTCAGGTGGTCAGCGCGGGTCAGCCGGTTATCAGGTTAGCGCGGGCCGGGCAGCGTGAAGCCATTGTCCAGCTGCCTGAAACGCTCAGGCCTGCCCCTGAAAGCCAGGCTGTTGCGACGCTTTACGGCGACAAAAATCAGTCCGTTAATGCACGACTTCGCGTGCTTTCTGATGCGGCCGATCCGTTAACCCGCACTTTTGAAGCACGATACGTGCTTGAAGGTGCGCTGGCGAACGCACCGCTGGGGGCGACCGTCACGCTGCAGATTCCGGATGAAGAGGTGCCACATAAAGCAACCCAGGTCCCCATAGCGGCGCTCTTTGACGCCGGTAAGGGCCCGGGAGTGTGGGTCATTACCGGTCAGCCCGCCCACGTGGCCTGGCGGGCGGTGCAGGTAGAGGGCCTGAGTGACGATATGGCAAAAGTTTCCAGCGGAATCAGTGCCGGCGATGAGGTGGTTGCGCTTGGGGCTCACCTGCTGCACGAGGGCGAAACGGTCCGCGTTGCACGCCAGGGCGATGGCAGCATTGCCGGAGGCCAGCCGGATGAGTAACGCCCGTTTCAATCTCTCTGCGCTCGCCGTCCGTGAGCGCTCGATTACCTTATTCCTGATCATTCTGATAACAGTCGCCGGCATTCTGTCATTCTTTGAACTCGGCCGGGCAGAAGATCCCCCGTTTACCGTCAAGCAGATGACAGTCATCACCGCGTGGCCGGGGGCGACGGCGCAGGAAATGCAGGATCAGGTTGCTGAACCGCTTGAGAAGCGCCTGCAGGAGCTTAAATGGTACGACCGGAGTGAAACCTATACCCGACCCGGGATGGCGTTCACCATGCTGTCGCTGCAGGACATCACGCCGCCTTCGCAGGTGCAGGAGGAGTTTTATCAGGCGCGTAAAAAGCTGGGCGATGAGGCTAAGAATCTGCCCGCCGGCGTTATCGGGCCCATGGTCAATGACGAATTCTCTGACGTCACCTTTTCCCTCTTTGCGCTGAAAGCGAAAGGTGAGCCTCAGCGGTTACTGGTGCGGGATGCGGAAGCATTGCGCCAGCGGTTGCTTCATGTGCCGGGCGTAAAAAAGGTCAACATTATGGGCGAGCAGGCTGAGCGCATCTTTGTTTCTTTTTCCCATGACAGGCTGGCCACGCTGGGTATCTCTCCTCAGGACATATTTTCCGCGCTCAATAACCAGAACGTCCTGACGCCGGCAGGCTCCATTGACACTCAGGGCCCCCAGGTATTTATCCGCCTTGACGGGGCGTTCAGCAGTCTCGAACAGATCCGCAAAACGCCCGTCGTGGTGAATGGCAGAACGCTGCTGCTGTCGGACATTGCCACTGTTGAGCGGGGATATGAGGATCCCGCGACGTTTCTCATCCGCAACCAGGGTGAACCGGCGCTGCTGCTGGGCATTATCATGCGGGAGGGCTGGAACGGCCTTGAACTGGGAAAATCACTGGATGCGGAAGCGGCCATTATTAACGCCTCCATGCCGCAGGGCATGACGCTGACGAAAGTCACCGATCAGTCAGTCAACATCAGCTCTTCGGTCGATGAATTTATGGTCAAGTTCTTCGTTGCGCTGCTCGTGGTCATGGTGGTCTGCTTTGTCAGCATGGGCTGGCGCGTGGGCGTGGTGGTGGCGGCTGCCGTCCCGCTGACGCTGGCAGTCGTTTTCGTGGTCATGGAGGCATCAGGTAAAAACTTTGACCGCATAACCCTGGGTTCACTGATTCTGGCGCTGGGACTTCTGGTGGACGATGCCATCATAGCGATTGAGATGATGGTCGTAAAAATGGAGGAAGGCTACGATCGTATTAAAGCCTCCGCCTACGCATGGAGCCACACTGCCGCCCCGATGCTGGCCGGGACGCTGGTGACGGCCGTGGGCTTTATGCCCAACGGCTTCGCACAATCCACCGCCGGTGAATACACCAGTAACATGTTCTGGATTGTGGGTATTGCCCTGATAGCGTCGTGGGTGGTCGCTGTGGTGTTCACACCCTATCTGGGCGTGAAAATGCTGCCAGAGATCAAAACGGTGTCAGGCGGCCACGCCGCCATTTACGACACGCCACGTTACAACCGATTTCGCCGGCTTCTGGCCCGCGTCATTGAACGTAAATGGGCAGTCGCCGGGACGGTTATCATCATCTTCACCGTGGCCGTTCTTGGCATGGGGCTGGTCAAGAAACAGTTCTTCCCGACATCCGATCGTCCGGAGGTGTTAGTTGAGGTTCAGATGCCTTACGGTACCTCAATTGAGCAGACCAGTGCGGCCACGGCGAAAATCGAGAGCTGGCTGAGAAAGCAGAAAGAGGCCAGAATCGTCACCGCCTATATCGGACAGGGCTCACCCCGCTTCTATCTGGCGATGGCACCTGAGCTTCCTGACCCTTCATTTGCGAAGATTGTGGTCCTGACAGACAGTCAGGATGCCCGCGATAATCTTAAGACCCGGCTGCGTGAAGCCGCCGCCAGCGGGCTGGCTTCTGAAGCACGTGTTCGCGTGACGCAGCTGGTTTTCGGTCCGTATTCACCTTATCCGGTGGCTTACCGGGTGATGGGGCCTGATCCGGATAAACTGCGTGCAATCGCAGGCGAAGTCCAGGCCATCATGCAGGCCAGCCCCCTGATGAGGACCGTGAATACGGACTGGGGCCAGCGCGTGCCGACGCTTCAATTTTCACTTAATCAGGACCGACTTCAGGCCGTGGGACTGACGTCAAATACCGTCGCGCAGCAACTCCAGTTCCTGCTGTCCGGCATTCCTGTTACGTCGGTTCGTGAAGACATCCGGTCCGTGCAGGTTATGGGGCGTGCAGCCGGCGATATCAGACTTGATCCCGCCAAAATAGCCGGCCTGACTCTGGCAGGCGGATCAGGTCAGCGCATTCCGCTGTCTCAGATAGGCGATGTTGAGGTAAGGATGGAAGACCCCGTGCTGCGACGTCGCGACCGCACCCCGACCATTACCGTAAGGGGAGACATTGCAGACAGCATGCAGCCGCCCGACGTTTCCACGGCAATCCTCAAACAGCTGCAGCCTGTCATCGCCAGGCTTCCTGCCGGATACCGTATTGAGCAGGGAGGCCCCACTGAGGAGTCCGGAAAAGCGACGAAGGCCATGGTTCCGCTCTTTCCGGTTATGATTGCCATCACGCTGTTGATCATCATTCTGCAGGTCCGCTCAATGTCAGCGATGGTCATGGTGTTCCTGACGTCACCACTGGGGCTGATTGGCGTGGTACCGACATTGTTGCTTTTCAGTCAGCCTTTCGGAATCAATGCCCTGGTGGGACTGATCGCGCTATCGGGCATTCTGATGCGTAATACGTTAATCCTGATAGGACAAATTCATCATAATGAACAGGAAGGACTCTCGCCCTTTGAATCAGTGGTTGAGGCGACGGTACAGCGTGCCCGTCCCGTCTTACTGACGGCAATGGCCGCCATCCTGGCCTTTATCCCCCTGACGCATTCTGTTTTCTGGGGAACGCTGGCCTACACGCTGATTGGCGGAACATTTGCCGGCACCATTGTTACACTGGTTTTCCTGCCAGCAATGTATGCCATCTGGTTCAGGATACGGGATGATAAAAATCCCGATAAATCTGTGTAGTAATAACCATAACACTAACGGCAGGGGAGCATTTTCCCCTCCCGTCCAGCTTATTATCGCTGCACAGTCTGGTCAGGACTGCGCGTGGCTGAATTGGGTATTTGCATTTTACTTGACTGCCTGTTTGCACTTCTCTTGGTCATCTGCAACAGAAAATAGAGACAGTTTCCTACCGAGTTGACCGGCAGCTATGAGCGATCAGCAGACGTAGACTGATGACTACTCAGTGAATTAATCATTATTGAACATACCCTCCCGGCAACGAACTCAATCTCTATCGTTTTAAGACAGCTAGCGCTAGTTGTTGATGACGCACTATAAAGTTCGCTTTGAGGGCACTGTAGCGATGAACATCGTTCCAGCTGAGTAATGCAGCTGCATGTTTTATCTCAGCATACTCTTCTGCAATGTCTTTGTTTCTTCGAAGATAATCACGGAAAGCAAGATGTCTTAATACCTGCGTATCTCCGACTGCAAACGCATGAACTTGATGACTACGCTGATCACCACCCTTAATGAAATATCTGCGCCCCGCAATCCCGTTCTCACCGCGAGCAACATACCCGGCGTGGGCCATTGCAGAATGGTACTTATCCAGTTCATTGATGTCGGAAACTTCAAGTAGCATATCAATTACGGGCTTTGCGGAGAGACCAGGAACTGACGTGCTCCCAATATGATGGACATCTTTCGCCACTCCACCACCGAGCAATGTCTTTATCAGTAAGCTTTCAGCTTCAAACATCTCAGGCCATCTATCATCGTATGGCACAACAATAATTTTCCGCATAAACACATCCTCTCTGTCGGGGTTATTTACCATCACAGCACTGTTTCGGCCTTTCCTGGCATCCTGATAACGTTAAATTATCTGATTTTTTTGCACATAAAAACACTCAACGGGTCTGCTGCATATGGGGGGAATGCATCGCATATCTCGTAACCACAACTACGATAAAGTGCTATAGCCGGTTGCTGGAGAATCCCTGTCTCAAGCAACAAGATGCCCGAATTATTTTCTGAAGCTATCGTCTCGATTGCAGTGACAATTTTTTCTCCGAGCTTCCTGCCCCGGTATTCCGGTCGAATATAAACCCGCTTAATCTCTGCTGAGCCATTTTCCTGAAGAAGCAGAGCGCCACAGCCTACAGGTGAGCCACTTTCATCACGCACGATAACGCACCGGAGTTGCTTGTCACTAACTGTTGAAAGATCCAGGCAGTGATTACTCTCTGCAGGATACAGTTGGCTTTGAAAGGCATCTAACTCGCTCACCAGACACGTTAGGTCAGAATCACTTTTATCTACTTCTGAAATGCTGAACATTCATTATCCTCGTTTCAGTTTTAACTACGGAATCTACCATAGTGTTCCACCTATTTTGGCATTCAGTATTTAACATACGGGTTCGTATGCAAGTTCCGTTGTTGGCACGGAGTGGAAAAACAAAGGTCCGATGTGATCGAAAAGCGGAAGTAGTCACTTTTGTGGTGTGCTCTCACGAAAGTGACTACAGGAACAGTTGCAATTCATATTAACCATTCAGTTGGCAGACAATTAGCTAGGGTGTAACCTGTCTAACTCAGCGAAAAGGAAGAGCTATTAGCTAAGCCATGAAAAAATACAAAAGCACCGGAGTAACAGGACGAGCAGGTGAGCTATATTTTGCTTATTGGATAGTTCGCTATTTTAATTGGCCTTGCCGATTGCTTGATATTGATGTTGGCATAGATGCTCAAGTTGAAATTTTTGAAGATGAAATATCAACTGGGGACTTTTTTGCGGTTCAAATTAAATCAACGGTTGGAAACACCCCTGATATACAGATCGATCTATCTGACTTTAGGTACTGGCAACAGTTGGAAACTCAAGTTGTTTTGGTCTCCATCGTAATGGCGGATGGCCATAATGATCCTGAGATGTTCTGGAAGCCATTTTCAAAAGAATGTCTGGATGAAATAGTTCAAGAAATAACCTCAAAAGGACACCAGTCCAAAAAAGTCACCTTCACAGATTCAGATAAATTATGTGTTGAATCCAAAAATTCCTGGAGGATGGCAATGCTTTCAGAATCCGACAAAGATCTGATAAGGCTCGCCAAATCATTATTAGATGATTTAGAACAACATGACTTAGATAATTTTGTAGAGGAAGACTATTACCTCCAAGATGAACACAAGGACTATATAACTTTTAATAGCGAAATTGACATATTCAACCATCATTTCATCGATTATGAAAAGCTGAAAGATGCTGTATCTCATGATAGAAGGCTGGTGCTAAGAGCTCCCTTTATAGAAGAAGCTATCGATTACTTTGAGAATAACGAGGCGATATTGCTTTATATGTTCAACCATGCTTTTAATTGGATTAAGGGCGACCGAACTCCAAATGAAATACTGCCCCAAACATTGAGTCGTGAAATTAGACGGCAGACAAAAGATTGGGTTTATCACATGACGGGTTATTGAAGAGCGCAGTTGCGCCCTAATTAATTAGGCCGCGTTCTGCATCATTATTTCAGCAATCTGATGTCGATATTCACTTACACCACTAAATATTTGACACATGTTTAACAAACATGTGACCATCTCACCATAAATTAATATATCGCGAGGTAAGTAACGTCTGTTCCTGGCACAGGACTGCTGTTGCAGCCCTGACAACCTTAGACTTCAATCGATTCAGATGTCTCTAACGCATCATCGACTTCGATGCCCAGATAACGGACTGTGCTTTCCAGTTTCTTATGGCCCAACAGAAGTTGGATCACCCGGAGATTCTTGGTTTTCTTGTATATCAAGTAAAGTTTTGTTCTTCTCATGGAATGTGTGCTGTAAAGCGAAGCTTCGAGACCAAGCTTTTCTACCCACCCATGAAAAATTCGGCTGTATTGTCGGGTTGATATGTGCCGGTTAGTTCCGATCCGAGACCGAAACAAGAAGTCTTACTGTGCAAATTGCCAAGCTTTATCAATGCAGCAACAGCTTCTCTTGTCCCTTTAGTTATCTCAAATTGCACAGGGCTACCGGTTTTCTGTTGCAGCACCGTAGCTCTGCTTGAAACCGAGCTACCATATACAACATCAGATACTTTGAGGCTCACCAGATCGCAGCCTCGTAGCTTACTGTCTAAGGCCATATTGAACAGAGCTAAATCACGCGTTTTACCTTCCAGTTCAAGTCGGATTCGAATCCCCCTGATATGAGATATCTGAAGTGGTCTTTTTTGGCCTATGATACGGTCTTTATTCCACGGTGACGTGTTCATACTCAAATCTTCTGCAATGTGGGAGATTTGAGTATGGTTGTCCCTTATGAGCGAGGAGCAGACAGGGGCCGTTGGTTGTTGTATAACGATTTCATTTAGATTGACAGTGTGATGAGAAAGGAAAGATGGGCAAAGAAAACAGAGATGATTTTTCTTCCAAGACTAAGCAAGCTTTAGCAGCAAGAGCGAATTTTAGATGTTCTTTTACAGGCTGTGCGCAGATTACATGTGGACCCAGTCATGAGTCTAGTTCTGCGGTGAATAACACTGGCGTTGCTTCTCATATTTATGCTGCAGCTCCTGGCGGCAGGCGATACAGAAGTGATATGACCTCTGAAGAACGTTCCGATATCACTAATGGTATTTGGTTATGTGTAACCCATTCTGTAATGATTGATAGAGATGAAGTAATATTCACTCCCGAAGTATTGCTTCAAATGAAAGAGGAACATGAACGTAAGATTCAACATGAACATTTAAAATTACCGGAAGAATCCAAATCCGAGTTGTTTAGGTTAGGTAGTCAACTAATTTTTACTGGAGAATTATTATCAGTTGAACCCACCACATGGAATATAAAACTTGATGAATACATTTCTGGTGATAAGTTTGACATTTTAAATGTGATAAATTGCTTCGACGACCTTACTAATGAAGGGAAATGTATAATTTCAGAATCACTTAGTGATGCCCGTTTACTCAGAATTCCCCCTAGAATGGTTTTCACATCTACTGGCCTTATTTTAGAGTTAAAAATATCACCAAGAGCCAAACGAATTAGTGGTCGTAATCTTGGGAGTGATTTGGCTTTAGATGATACTGGTGATCTTCTTATTGAAAATGGTGATATTAAGATCATTTCAGGCATAGATAGACTATCACAGCATCTCATGATCTGCTTATCAACGCAGAAAGGAGAAGTTTACGGACAGCCTGTAATTGGAGTAAACCTTTCTGAATATTATAATTTGTTCAAGTGTACTACTTGGCTAGAGCGAATTTTAAAACTTGAAGTGATTTATCATTCGGCTTTAGGCCCAGAAAACCATTTGCCAGTGGAAAGGCAAACCACTCTTGAGTGTATTGATCGAGTAGAAGCTTTTTATGTGGTCAGTGACATTTTAGATAAAGATTTTTTTACTGTCTTTATCGGTGTGCAGGTAAAAGATTATGGGCATTGGGAAGGTGAAGTAAAAATCTATCTCGATAAAAATGCTAAATTGCTATCAATTTGACCGACTAGCCTCATAGACTGATAAAACCACATATAAACTTACGCCAATGGCTGTAATTGGCACAAAGCGGAACCAGGAACGGGCTGATGTTCAGCTATGAGCGAAGAGCAGAAGTTCTGCGTTATAGTATAATAATGCAATGCCTTAGCAAAGGTTTCAATACTCGATGAAACTTCCTCCGCAGATGAAATTATAATAAATCCCTACAGAAGAAATTTATAATTTACATTCGCATGATTAAACTTTAGTGTTTGGGCCAAACCAGAAATAGATGGATATATTTTTGATGTAACAAAACCCAATTGAATTAACTCGGTTTTTATTGCATATGGATTCTCTACTTCAATTTTTATTAGGCTTTCAGAATGTAATGGTTTGAAGGGTTCTAACAATTTATTCTGGAAGGTAAACATGCATTCTTGACCATCCATTCTTTTATCAAATTTAAAATGAGTAATAGAAATTGGATGACCTGGGATGAACTCCAGTTCTTCCACTGCCAACATCCTAAATTTGCAAGATGAAACTTTCCCCGCCTGCATGAAATCGAAGTTATCACGATCTTTATTAAAAATAGAATCTACTATTTCTTTGCAATTAACATCGAATCCATATTGGAACCCTTGATAAAACTCCTCTCCTGTTAGAGTACTTTCACCAGTATAGCTGAATACAGCTGCTTTTTCCTTTGTGTTAGGCCCGGAGGATTCAACTGCAAAATAAAGCGCTACTAAAGGATTTAGGCTCCAATCAATGAATCTTGTTGGCAATCCATAATGCTGAGCTAACAATAACAGTGATAGATCTGAGTTAAGAATAAATTCTTTGTTTTCAACCTCGTTGAGATATGGAGGCAAAAGATTTTTAAAATTAACATATCCAGAGTGTATTGGATTTAACTTATCACTCATCATTTTTTTAAGTGATTCATTTTTAAAGATATCTTCAAACCTTTGTGAGTTTAATTCTATATTCCCGTACTTTTCTTTTATTTCATCGATTGAAGGAATAATGCTTCTGGTAAGAGATGACAATATAGGCCATTCAGTATTGCCTTGGCCCCTGAATAAATTCCCATAAAGCCACTCCCCATTGGATTTTTTAACAAGATTCAGAAAATCTGCGACACTACTGACAACTCCAGTACAAGCGGTGTTATCTTTTGAATAGAGATCTTTCATTAATCACCTAGCATTAGTTATGTTTTAAAGTCATTTTCTTTTTGCAACTTAATGTTCAATGATAAGAAATGCAAGCATATCTTAAGACTTGATTCTTAGCTAAGAAGCGTCTGCTATTGGCACAGGGCTGCTGTTGCAGCCCTGACAACCATTGTCGGAGTGACACGCGAAAATCATATCGCCTCTCGCCGCGTTCTTGAAAAAGCAGGTTTGCTGTTTACCCAAAGGGTGGACAATCCTAAGGACCCACCGGCTAACCTGATGTTCACTCTGACTATCGAGCAATGGAAGAGGTTAAAACGACAGGCTTGAGGCAGGGTTAGAACTTTGAACTAATTAATATTATGTCCTCTATGAGCGAAAAGCTGACATTTATAGAAAGAGTCCGCGCAACTGATGCGACATGAGAAAGCGTCATGTAATCAATGTCGGTAAAATTACTTCTAAACAGGAGACTAATGATAAGCAGAGATCAAGGTTCAGACCTCTGCCTGATTGAACATGATCAGCTGTCTCCTTTATAATATTTTTGTGCACTTACCGAGGAGATATAATCAGACTGAATAGACTTTTTCGCATCAGAGCTTCCCAGCTCGCTGTTGAGTTTCGCTATATCAAGTGACCCGTTCCAGCGAGAAATAACAAGAGTAGCAATCCCATTGCCAATAACATTAATGAGTGCGCCCCCCTCTGAAATAAAGCGATATACTCCAAGAACAAGTACCAGACCCGCAGCCGGGACACTGTTCAATGATCCCAGCGTGGCAGCAAGTGTGATAAATGCGCCACCGCTGACACTTGCTGCTCCTTTTGAGGTCAGTAAAAGAATGACCAGCAGAGATATCTGATGTTGAATTGAAAGATGAATGTCCAGCGCCTGGGCAATGAATACCACCAGTACCGTCATATTGATACAGCTGCCGTCGAGATTAAAGCAGTAGCCAGAGGGCACGACCAAGCCCACTACAGGCTTGTCACAGCCAAGCTTTTCCAGCTTAGTCATCAGTCGGGGCAGCGCTGATTCTGACGATGACGTCCCCAGTACAAGCGCCAGCTCTTCACGAATATAACGCAGGAAGCGCCATAAGCTGAACCCACAAAGCTTAGCCACTACGTTAAGGACTATAAAAACAAAAAACAGGCCGGTCAGGTAGTAACATACCAGAAGGGCACCGTAAGAGGAGAGTGATGCCACACCATATTTACCGATGGTAAATGCCATGGCGCCCATTGCACCCAGCGGGGCAACATACATCACAATCTTGAGCATGCGAAAAAACGTTTTTGCGACCAAATCAATGGTATTAAGCAATGGCTTACCTGTATCACCAAGCAACTGAAGCCCAAAAGCAAACAGGATAGAGATAAAAAGCACCTGCAGGATATTTCCTTCAGCAAACGCGCCAAAGACGGTTTCAGGAATAATATGCGTCAGAAAACCGGTTACGGATTGCTCATGCGCTGCTTTGGTATAAGAAGCGATAGCTCCTCCGTCCAGCGAAGCGGGATTAATATGCATCCCCTTGCCAGGCTCCATCAGGTTAACACCAATTAAACCTATAATGAGAGCCAGCGTAGTCAGCACCTCAAAGTAGACCAGTGATTTCCAGCCTACCTGACCGACACTCTTCAGACTTTTCATGCTGGCAATACCACTGACAATTGTGCAGAAAATAATAGGCGCGATTAGTAGTCGGATAAGCTTTATAAAAGTATCCCCAAAAGGTTTCAAATTCACGCCAATATTTGGGTAGAAATGTCCTATTCCTATACCAATAATAATAGCAATGATGACTTGTATATAAAGGCGTTTATACCACTTTACATTATCTTTTTTCGAGGCGCGGATGCTCTGAGACATAATAATTCCTCGGAGTGATGGTGCAATTGTAGGGTCAGTAAAAGGCGTGTCATAGCACGCCCTTTGTTATTCAGACAACACGATTTTTTATTACACCTGCAAAGAAACCAGCCAGATTATAGTTAATTCCTTTTATTAGGTTATTTACCCCGGTCTGACTTGCCCAGGCAATATGGGGAGTAATCAGCAGGTTTTTATGCCGAACGTGAAGAAGCTTATTTTCAGGGGAGGGCGGCTCTTTAGCCAGTACATCCAGCGCTGCGCCAGCTATTTCTCCTCTGGTGAGGGCATCGGCCAGGTCGTCCTCATTAATTAGCGCACCTCTGGCCGTATTGATAAGCAGAGCGCTGGGCTTCATGCGTGCCAGCACATCCTGATTAATGATCTGATGCGTTTCAGCGGTCAGAGGGCAATGCAGCGTCAGGATATCGCTCTGAGAGATAACATCATCAAATAGCGTGTAACCCTCCCGCACATTATTTTGCCCGGGCCGTTCAGCAAACAAAACATTGATACCAATAGCTCTGGCAAGGCGGGCAACGGCACAGCCAATATCTCCGCGTCCGATAATGCCCAGAGTTGCTTCCTGAATGTCACCGATTGGGGATTTATGCAGGCAGAAATGTGAGGAAGGACTCCATTCGGTATGTGACGAGCAGCAGTACTCAACAAGGTGGCGCCTCAGGGCAAAGACAGAAGAAATCACGCTTTCGGAGACGCTACGAGTCGAGTAACCAGGAACATTACTGACCACAATCCCGCGCTTACGGCAATAGTCTGTATCGATACAGTCATAGCCTGTAGCCGCAACGCAGATAAAGCGCAGAGAAGGCAGTTTTTCCAGCGCGGATTTACGTAACGGTACTTTGTTAGTGATGACAATTTCTGCGTTATCCAGGACAGAGACAACATCCTCTTCCCGCGTACTTTCCCGGTAAATCCAGTCATCACAGCGCTGGGGTTTTTCTAACTGTACGGGCAACGTCCCCGCATCAAGCGTCACAATTTTCATACCGCCCCCTGTTACTGGTTTTTATAGCGTGATATCTCAATGAGATTGAGGTCGGGATCACGAAGGTAAAATGACGTAATGGGACCGCATGCACCCGTGCGGGTAACCGGCCCCTCAACTAGCGCCACGCCACATCGCTCTAGGTGCTCCTTTATTTTTTCAGCCGGATAAGAACTGATCAGGCAGATATCAAGTGAGCCCGGCACAGGAAGATGCGCTTTAGGATCTATTTCCTTACCGTATTCATGAACATTTATTTTTTGCTGACCGAAGGTTAAAGCAACTCTGTTATCACCAAACTGGTTTAGTTTCATGCCAAGTACGCGAGTATAAAAATCGATGCAGGCTTTAATATCCCGCGTAGTAATTACAATATGGTCAATATGGTCAATCATGTCGGACTCCCTGTTTTATCTAATCTTTTAAAATTTTGTTCGAGTGATACGGGCATCTGATGTAAGTCAGAGCGTTGACCGGCTTTGACAATCGCACCATGAACTTTATGGCCAATAAGTGGCTCAAGATCACGTGATATACTGAGGAGAGCAGGCAGATCTATGTTGGTCTGATAACCCATCAGCTCAAGCAAATGCACCATATCCTCTGTACAAACATTGCCGCTCGCGCCCGGGGCGTAGGGGCACCCACCGAGCCCACCTGCCGATGAATCAAAGCGATTAACGCCTTCACTCAGTGCTGCCACGGTGTTTGCCAGCGCAAGCCCGCGGGTATCATGAAAGTGTAAAGTGATCTCTAAATCCGGGAAGTGTTGCTTCACTACACGACTCAGTGAGGCAACCTGGGTTGGATACGCCATTCCTGTCGTATCACATAACGTCACGCCGCGAACGCCCAAGCTTGCAAAACGGTCTACAAAATTCAGAACCGTATTTTGCGGTACGTCGCCTTCGAACGGACAGCCAAAAGCCGCTGACAGAGAAACGTTAATCGCAACAGGCGTATTACTCAGCTCGTGAATCACCTGGCTTAGCTGCGAAAAAGAGGCCTCTCTGCTCATGCGCAGATTCGTATTGTTATGGCTTTCACTCGCCGACATGACCAGATTGGCTTCATCAATCTGGCAGGCCATGGCACGTTCCGCGCCACGCAGGTTCGGTACAAGTACGCTGTATTCAACGCCGGGCACTCGACGAATTCCGTACATCACCGCTTCAGCATCTTTTAGCGTCGGTATTGCTTTAGGGGAAGTAAATGATGTGACTTCCACCTTCGAAAAACCGCACTGACTAAGGCGATCAATCAATGCAATTTTGTCCCGCGTTTCTACAAAGACGGCCTCATTCTGTAAACCATCACGTGGACAGACTTCCTGCATATAAATGCGGCCAGCCGGGAATTGTCGCTGTAGACTCATACAGCCCCCTTTTCTTTCAGCATCATGCGCTGTATTTCATCAATTCCCAGTTCTGACAACACCTCTTCCGTGTGCTGACCCAGTTCTGGTGCCGCATGCCTGATGCTGCCGGGTGTAGAGAGCAGTTTAGGAACGATACCAGGCAATATAACCGGCGTGCCGTCAGGTAACTGCGCTGATAACAGCATGTCGCGCGCTTTATAATGTGGATCATTAGCGATGTCTGCAGCGTCGTAAATTTTTCCGGCCGGAATGCCGCCTTTATTCAGGGAGGCCAGTACTTCCTGCAGGCTGCGCTGACTGGTCCATTCTCCGATCGCTGCATCCAGCATTTCGACATGTTTCACACGTCCGTCATTGTGTGCCAGTGCCGGATCGGCTGCCAGATCCGGACGCTCAATAATCTGCATCAGACGCTGAAAAATAGAGTCGCCATTTCCGGCTACCAGCGCGTATTTGCCGTCTTTACAGCGGTAAGCATTGGTCGGCGCGATGCCGGGCAGGCTGCTGCCAGCGGGCTGGCGGATATGATCAAACACAGAGTATTCAGGGATCAGGCTTTCCATCATGTTAAAGACGGATTCATACAACGCCACGTCTATCTGCTGTCCCTGACCGGTCGTTTCCCTGCTTCGAAGGGCGAGTAAAACGCCGATGACGCCGTGTAGGGCAGACAGAGAGTCGCCGATTGAAATGCCGACGCGCACCGGCGTTCTGCCGGGTTCGCCCGAAAGATGACGTAACCCTCCCATCGCTTCGCCAATCACGCCAAAACCAGGTCGATCGCGATAAGGACCCGTTTGTCCATAACCTGAAACACTTAAAACAATAAGTCCGGGGTTATTCGCATGTAGGGTTTCCCAACTGAGCCCCCACTTCTCCAGCGTTCCGGGACGGAAGTTTTCAATCAGTACATCAGCCGTGTTGAGCAGTGATAGGGCAATTTGCTGACCTTCAGGCTGTCGCAGATCCAGCGTGACCGAACGTTTATTGCGTGACTGCGCAGACCACCACACAGACGTACCGTCATGAAGCATGCGCCACTTACGTAAAGGATCGCCTTTGCCTGGTGGCTCAATCTTTATGACGTCAGCGCCAAACTCCGCCAGCATCCTGCCAGCCATTGGCCCGGCAATAAGCTGGCCCATTTCAATAACGCGCAGCCCTTCGAGTGGTAAAGCCATGCTTCCTCCATTCACTTTTACGTAACATGAGAAAGCATTGCTCCACGTGAGGGATATGGGAATTCACATTTTTTCAGCGACCCTTTCCTGAATGGAAAGTCAAAATAGAATTTGTTTTTATATTTAAATTAAACAACTGATTTAATTAAATTTAAAATAAAAACCCTTTATTTACCTTGTGAATAAAGAAAGCTTAACGTGTTTCAGCAAACGCTGAATCTGGGACGTCCATCAAAAACTCCAACAGCTTACTGGCCTCAGGATGCGGACTTTTTTTGGCATTTATACCAATGCGCAGCGTGCGTATCGCCCAGTCATCTTTTAGCGTGATGGCTTTAAGCGTGGAACCAAGAAGAGCTGGCGTGATGGCTTTCAGGGGTAAAATACCTATCCCCAGCCCGGCCTGGATCATGCGACACACTGCATCAAAACTGGTGACCTGAATGCTGACCTTCAGCAAACGGCCTGCGCTAACAGCCGTGTCCGTTATTCGTCTGAGCAGTGAGCTTCCCTGATTCAGCGCTACATAATCCCATGCAAGGGTATCGTCAAACCATATTTCATCATTCAGGGCAAGAGGATGAGCTGTCGGCACTAACAGAACAAGTCTGTCCTGGCGCCATGGAAAGGTCTTGAGCGCTGTCGCGTCAACGTTATCTGCAAAGATGCCGATATCCACGCGGCCAGAGTCAACTGAATCAACTATCGCATCGCTCAACGCTTCCTCAAGATAAATTCTGATGCCAGGATTTGAGTGAAAGAAGGCGGCCAAATCTTCAGGCAGGAACTGAATAACGGCTGAAACGTTCGCCGCGACGCGAACGTGACCGATCGCGCCGCGCGCATAGTCATTCAGTTCGCTGGCCATGGAGTTAACGCTGTCCAGCAGGGACCGGGCATGACGGAGTAGCCCTAAGCCAGCGGTCGTGAGCTCAAGGCCGCGAGGCTGCCTGACGAACAGCTGGCAGTTGACATTACGCTCAAGTTCAGTAATACGCTTGCTGACCGCAGAAAGCGTGATGCTGGAAATTTCAGCCGTTCTGGTCAGGCTTTTGCAGTCCGCTGCAGTAACGAACAAACGCAACGTATTTAAATCAAAATGACTGATGTTCATCGGTTTTTTTCACTGGTTGCGAGATCAAAAATGAATGTTAAACCAGAATCATCATCCTCCTTCCAGACGGGCAGGTCATTAACTAAATATGGTTCGCTCTAATCCAAAATTGATTTATGCGCGGTTGCCAAAAGTGAAAGCCCGCTTCTGGCATAAAGCGGACTGACGTCAGGCCAACGTCTGCGATGAGCGAAACACGGATGCTGTATTAGTACCAATTAAAAACGCCAGACTGATGCTGTCCATTTCCGGTCCGGAGACTTGATTGAATGAAGCTATGCAAATCTCTGTCAGATTTCGTACGCCCAGGGTAAACGCGAAAGCACCACAGGCTGCATTCTGAATGGACCCATTCAGGAAACTGATTCGTGCAGAGTAAGGTTATCTTCAGATGTCAAAAGCTTCTGTTAACCTGTTATCGAAGTTGTCCGGAAAGTAAGAAAAACAGGAGTGCCCCGTAAGACTGGTTATCAGAAAACCATGTCGGTGACACGATTTTCTGATGTCTAAAAGAAACTAACGGAACGTTGCCTAAATGTCAGATCACCACAGCAAGGGAGCTCTGCCCGGAGCGGATGCTGTAAGGGCGCTTACTTCATCCAGCGTCCGGATTTGCTCATGCGTCAGCTGTAAATCCAGTGCCCCCAGATTATCATCAAGCTGGCTGAGTGAACGAGGGCCAATAATCGGCACCGAACCGTGTGTGCCTGCCCAGGCGATAGCAACCTGTCCCGGACTGGCCTGATGTTCCGCAGCAATGGCCAGCACGGTATCAAGAATCTGTGAGCGCTGCGCCGAGTTTTCCGACTGAAACACGCGACCACCAAAGCCTTCCGCTCGCCCTTTCTCTCCCTGCCGGTATTTGCCTGACAGCATGCCGCCACCCAGTGGCGACCATGTCACGATGCCAAGTCCCAGATCAAATGAGGCAGGGAACAGGTCCGCTTCGGGTTCACGGCGGACGAGGCTGTGTTCGAACTGGGCCGCGGCAATGGGGACTGCACGGGTCAGTTCAGCCAGCGTTGCCGTCCTGGCGAGCTGCCATGCCGAAAAATTAGAGAGTCCGGCGTAAAGAATTTTTCCTGCCGAAACTCGACATCGCCATCAGTATCGCGCCAAAGTCGAGATGGCTGCCGTGCTGATACATAAAGCGAAACAGCTGACGCATGGTATTTCCTGAGCGCGGCTGACAAAGGTGCCGCGCAAATGAACTGCTCCGGAGCTGATGTTCCGGAGGCGCGTTATGAAAAGGATCTGCGATTGCAGGCCCGTGAAGTTCACCGCAGCATCAGCAGGGGATGACGGCTTTCTGCCAGCATTGACGTGGTGTGGCTGCCGATAAAGAACCGGCGCAGCCGGGAGTGTCCCCAGGCCCCCATCACGATCAGGTCCATGTCGTTCTCTTCCGCGTAACGACACAGCCCGCGAGAAACAGATTCATCCTGAATTATCCGGGACTCTGTATCAATGCCGGCTGCCTGCAGGATCTGCTGAGCATCAAGAAGTGAAGCATCGTCGCCGTTCACCATCACAACATGGCAGTTCAGACCGCGAAGCAGCGGGCTCACGGTCAGGCGGGTCAGGTTTCTGCGGCTTGCCTCGCTGCCGTCCCAGGCAAAAAGCACCCGGGATGGCGCGCTGAACGTTTCCGGCACGACCAGCACGGGCTCTTTCTGCAGGCGGATGACGCTTTCCAGCTGACTGCCCACGGTGTGTTCCGCACCACGCCGGCCAAGCAACATCAGCCTGACGTCATCCAGCCCGGCAAGGATTTCATCCAGCGCGCCGTGCAGCTGCAGCTGGCGCACTTCCGGAATTCCCTCACGGGCAAGCCGCTCCGCGCAACCGGCCAGAATGGCTTTACCCTGCGCCATGAGCAGGCGGCTGCGCTCACCCTCCACGCGCGCAAGCTCTTCGGTCAGCAGCTCTTTGCTGTCGATGCCAATGCTCCCGCTCAGGTCAGAGACGGCAGGATGACCGTCTTTTTCCAGCACGTGCAGCAGGGCCAGCGGCGCGGAAAGGCCGGCGGCAGCCCACGCCGCGTAGTCACAGACCGGCAAGGTTGACGGCGAACCGTCCACGCAGGCCACAACGGTATTGTTCATAGCTTAATCTCCTGTCGCTTAGTGACCGCCCATCAGTTTTTCCGCTTCTTCCGGCTTGTCATGCACGCCGAAGCGGTCAACCAGGGTGCGGGTGGCGTCGTTCATGCCCAGTATTTCCACCTCAGTGCCTTCGCGGCGGAATTTGATTACCGCCCTGTCCAGCGCGCTCACGGAGGTGATGTCCCAGAAATGGGCATGCGTGACGTCAATGACCACGCGCTCTGCTGCTTCGCGGAAGTCGAAATGGCTCATAAAGCGATCGGCGGAGGCAAAAAAGACCTGGCCGATCACGGTATAGGTCCGGGTCTCGCCCTCCAGTGAGGATTTGACAGTCATGAAGCGCGCCACTTTAGTGGCAAAGTTAAGCGAGGCAATCAACACCCCGGTCAGCACGCCGAAGGCCAGATTGTCGGTTGCCACCACTACCGCTACGGTTGCCAGCATGACCACGCTGGTCGACAGCGGATGGCGGCGCAGGTCGGTAATGGAGCGCCAGGAGAAGGTGCCGATGGAGACCATGATCATGACCGCGACCAGCGCCGCCATCGGGATCTGCGATACCTGGTCACGGAGGAAGATAATCAGGCAGAGCAGCACCAGCCCGGCCGTCAGGGTCGAGAGGCGCCCGCGCCCGCCGGACTTCACGTTAATCACCGACTGACCGATCATGGCGCAGCCCGCCATGCCGCCGATAAACGCCGTGCAGACGTTGGCGATGCCCTGCGCTTTGCACTCGCGGTTTTTATCGCTCGGCGTATCAGTCATATCATCCACAATAGTGGCGGTCATCATGGATTCCAGCAGTCCCACCACCGCAAGGCCGGCGGAGTAAGGCAGGATAATCATCAGCGTATCCAGGTTCATCGGAATGTCCGGAATGAGGAAAACCGGCAGGCTGTCGGGCAGTTTTCCCATGTCGCCCACGGTGCGCACGTCCAGGTGCAGCCACATGGAGATGGCGGTCAGCACCACGATGCAGACCAGCGGAGAGGGAATGGTTTTATTGAGGTACGGAAAGAGGTAAATGATTGCCAGACCGGCGCCGGTGAGTGCATAAACGTGCCAGGTCACGTTGGTCAGCTCCGGAAGCTGCGCCATGAAAATCAGAATGGCCAGCGCGTTGACGAAGCCCGTTACGACCGAGCGCGACACGTAGCGCATCAGGCTGCCGAGCTTCAGGTAGCCGGCTATCAGCTGGATGACGCCGGTCAGCACGGAGGCAGCAAGCAGGTACTGAAGGCCGTGGTCTTTCACCAGGGTTACCATCAGCAGCGCCATGGCGCCGGTCGCGGATGAAATCATGGCGGGGCGTCCGCCAAAAATGGCCATCACCACGGGAATACAGAACGCCGAGTAGAGGCCGACCTGCGGGTCAACTCCGGCAATGATGGAAAACGCGATCGCTTCAGGAATGAGCGCGAGCGCGACGACAATACCGGCGAGCACGTCACCGCGGACGTTGCCCTGCCAGTCCTTACGCGTCGAGGACAGCAGCATAGTAATTTCTCAGATTTTGAATACAGTCAGCCCGTGGGGGCAAAAATTTCAGATACGAAAAAGCACATCCGCAGACGGGATGTTTTTGAGTGCGCGACTGGGATTACTCAGTGCGACAGAGAGGGGGTACTACTCAGGGTGGCGTAAGACGCATGGTTTTTTAAATTCTCCCTTATGGCAAAAGGTGCGTTAAGGACTGGATTATGCCAGCGAAATCCTGTGAAGGTGCGCTGACAGAGAAGCCTGATCTTGTCAGAACAGGGGCTTAACTATAAACGAAAGCAAAAAGAGATCAATGTTTCACCATTCAGATCATTGCCTCGGAAGAGATCAAAAAGGCGATACTGCTAACGTCCCCTCCTGACACAAAGCGGACTAACTCACTGGACACAAGGTCCGCTCTGAGCGAAAAACGGTCGCACTTTAGTCTTGTCTGGACGGAATTGTAACCGGCACTTTTATTACCCATTGTATCCATCCCTTTACGCTCTAACCCATTATGATAAATCTATTTCTAAACTTGGAATGTTTCTCGTTTATCACGGGAAAAGATAATAAGGATCTTCCTCATGGCAATAAGTATACAAACCCCTCTTATACATTCACTGCCCTTAAGCCAGCATTGTGGATGCCTTGTCTGGCTTAAAATGGAATCTTCCCAGCCGACGGGATCGTTCAAGCTCAGAAGTGCAGAGAACATTTGTCGCCATTACGCGGAAAGGGGCGCAACAGCTTTCATCAGTTCATCGGGCGGCAATGCAGGCATAGCGGTGGCACATTGCGGCCGCAAACTGGGGCTGCCGGTCACTGTGGTTGTGCCGGAAACCACGTCTGACAGGGCAAAACAGCTTATTGAACAGGAGGGTGCAAGAGTTGTTGTGCACGGAAAAGTATGGAGTGAGGCGAACGACTACGCCCTGTCACTGGCGACGGATGACATTATCTGTGTACATCCCTTTGATCATCCACTTTTGTGGGAAGGTATCAGCACAATCGTGGATGAGGTCATCAGCGAAGGGGTAACGCCTGATGCGGTAATTCTTTCTGTTGGCGGCGGGAGCATGTTGTCCGGTATCGCTCAGGGACTGGTGAAGCATCAGCTTGGTCATATTCCGGTTTACGCCGCAGAAACCCAGGGTACGGCCTCTCTTCGCGCCTCGCTTAATGCCGGCAGGCTGGTACGTCTTGATAAGGTCAGCGGCATAGCCACGACGCTGGCCGCAAGCCAGGTGTGCGAAAATGTTTTCAATGTGGCCAGCCGTATGGACGTCAGAAGTGTGCTGGTTTCAGACCAGGAAGCGCTGAATGCCTGCCGGTGCTTTCTCGATGACCATCGGGTGCTCACTGAGCCTGCATGCGGTGTATCACTCTCACTTTTGTACGACAAAAAAGTCTTATTCAAGCCGGCTGATAATGTACTGGTCATCGTATGCGGCGGGGCCTCTGTCACGCTGGAAGGAATCGCGAGCTGACAGAAGAGCGCATTTATCCTGCCAAAGTTTATGAGCAAAAGGATGGGCGAACTGCCCGGTTAATTAACTTGTTTTAAAGTGAGTTATGCCCTCTTTGGCACAAACAGACTGGCGCGTGGGTCAGGTCCGCTATGAGCGAAAAGCAGAAGTTATTGACCCAGCAAGATCAATAAAACAACTATAAGATGATCTGACATTATTTTAAGAACGACGGAAGCGTTGTAAACCAAACTCGATATTTTTTATTGACATTGGTAAGATGGACCTCTGTCTATGAGGTATCCGAGCATGAAAATAATCACATTAAAAACTACTGATAGCACTAATAGTGAGGCAAAGCGCCGGGTTGAGAAGACCGGGGAAACCTTTTTTGCTGTCTCAGCCGGCATGCAAACTGCAGGTAGAGGCCGTTTTGGAAGAGCATGGCAAACTCCTGAAGGAAATGTTGCTGTTACAATCGTAGTTCCACTGCCAGAAGAAACTTCCGCCCTGCCATCCGTTTCCCTGATGACCGGGATTGCTATTCATGATGCATTATCATTTTTTGTTAAAAATGCTGATATTCGTATTAAATGGCCAAATGATATTCTCATCAACGGAGCCAAAATTAGCGGCACGTTAATTGAAGCTGATAGCAACGCACTTTACGTTGGTATAGGCATTAATCGTATAGCCACTCCTGTAGACGTGCCTTATGCGACAGCTACTTTAGAGCAGTTTACATTCAAGGAGTCATCGGAGGTAGTCGAACTACTGGTAAAACTTTGGTGTGATTATTTTGATACGTGGCGAACCTTTGGGTTTGTTAGCCTTAAAAATTCATACACAACACGCATGAGCCGATTGAATGAACGTGTAGAAGTCGCTTTTGATGCCCAAAAATTAAACAAAGTCAGCGGGACATGTCGTGGGGTTGATGACTTTGGTAATTTGCTTATTGAGAAAGATAGCGGTGATATAAAGGCATATAATTATGGTGAGATACAATATATAGAGTCTTAGTAGATTCTGATATCTATGCTCTATAGCTGAACTTAAATTGTAAGAGATTCAATCATTCCTAAACTTCGCTTTCTCTCTTCGTTAATTACATCAGACCTTGTGCACGACGTCCGCTTCTGGCACAGGGCTGCCCACCATCAAGTTAAGTAGGGCACCTGTGAGCGAACACCGGACCTCGCAATAATTAATTATCTCCTTCCTTGATACCATAATTGGCAGGAAGAGACCTGACGTAATCAGCAATTTTTCCATTGTAAAGATTCGATATACTTTCAAAGACATTCGCTATATCTTTTCGGTCAACTCCATCAAGGGACTGAAGAGTTCCTGCAATACTCTCCTGCATCTCAATGGCCACATCAGGATTAATTAGAGTCTCGTCGGTAAATTCGAGTGCGATGGCTATATCAGCTATGACTTTAACTAATTGTTTAGATTGTGATGACATATGAACCCCCTTCTTAGCTTTTGATTGGATCCCTGAGCATCAACTTAACATGAAATTAGCTACTTCCGCTTCTGGCACAATGCGGAATTCAGCAGGCTAGTGTCCGCTATGAGCGAAAAGCGGACATTAACCATTCAGATAATTCCAGTCGGGTTTGAAATGCGTATCCGCCAGCCCTTATCCGCTCCTTGTTCCATCACCTGTGTAGCGATACCGCAATCACATTTTTGAGTATCATCATCTGACGTCGTAGTCATCGACCATTTTATGATGGCGAGAATAAGGTCACCCGAAGGGATGAGAGCCTGGATTTGGTTTCTGATAATTGGCCTCGATGCTATCAACGTGTTTAAAGCCATACGCAATGCAACAGGATCACTTTCGATGACAACATTGCTGGGCATTCTCATCGTGGCACGATTACTGAAAACAGACATTAATGCGTCAATTTTTCCGGCATTAAATGCCTCATCAAATGCAGCAATGGTTTCAGCTGGCGATCTATGGACAGTGTCGTGTTTCTCAACCGAAGCGGCGAAACTGGATATGTAGCCTGCAATTTCTTGAGGTGATTCCAGAGGTGAAAGATGGCCTGTGTCATCAATGATCATCATTGCTGCGTGAGGAATGCGAGGCAATAGCTCTCTTTGCAAGGTTTCTGGCGTATCGACCCGATCCAGCTCCCCTGTTATGACTTTCACCGGAACATTAATGAAAGCAACTTCACGGGTAATGTCTTCGCGCATCGCGATGTCGGGCCAGGCGGCTTTCGCTTCAGTACTGGCGCTCAGACTGTCTTCAATGACCTGCTCACGGATCGCCGGGCTAAGCGGCCTCGACGTCAGAACATTGTCGATAACAAACTCGACTGATTCACGACTGCTATATGCATTGGCAAGCCTGTCGCGATCTTCTTTAAAAAGCATCATGGGCGAAGGAGGAGAGGGTGCAATTAACATGAGCCCTTCAAGGCCTTGAGGCCGGCGGGATGCCATCAATTGGGCAACTTTTCCTCCCATTGAGTGGCCAATCAGGATATAGCGCTTGAGCTTTAGGGCGGCAATCACGCCTTCAGCATCACTGGCAAGGTCCTCAATCCGGTATCCGGACTTGGGAGCATCTGATAAACCCCAGCCACGGTGATCGATAGCGACCGTGTGGTAATGATCAGGTAACTGAGCTATCACGCTCTGCCACGTTCGGGATGATCCGCCATAGTAATGCAGGAACACCAGTGCAAGTTCACCGTGACCATGTTGCTGTACATTAATACCAGTATTGTTCACTGTAATTTTCATTGTTTCATTCTCCTCATGGTTTAAAACAATGTTAATTACAGTTCTTATAAATGATAATCGACTCAATAGTATTTGCAGTCGATAACCATATTATCGAATGGTGCATGTAATGGACAAGTTTATTAGTATGAGGATTTTTATCGCGTCAGTTGAGGAAGGCAGTTTTGCTGCGGCCGCAAGACGTTTTAAGCTTTCATCTGCCATGGCAGGAAAACATGTCAGTGCTTTAGAATCTGATTTAAACGTGCGGCTTATTCAGCGCTCAACACGCCGTCTGAGCCTGACGGATGCTGGTCAGCGATATTATGACCGCTGCAAAGTGATTATTGAGGCTCTGGATGACGCGGACAGAGAAGCCAGTGACATTCAGGCTACTCCCCGGGGAATGTTACGCATCGCCGCCCCTCTTGCCTTCGGTGAAATGCATCTGGGGAAGATTGTGTCACGCTATCTTGAGCAATTTCCGGAAGTCAGTGCGAATGTTGTTATTGAGGATAAGTATATTGATTTGCTTGAGAAACGGATTGATGTAGCCATACGCATAGGAAATCTGGACGATCCGACGCTTGTCACCCGACGTCTGGCACCATGCAGAATGGTTTTTTGTGCATCAACAGGCTTTCTGAACAAATACGGCATGCCTGAAACGCCAAAAGACATCTCGCGTATGCCGCGCCTGGCGTTCAGTCAGGCCATTTCTGCCGGAGACTGGACAATCTATGACGCAGATAACAGGCCGTACACTGTTGAAAGCCGCTGCCGGCTCACATCAAACAATATCCATTTGTTGATGGACGCAGCCCTGGCAGGTACAGGGATTGTGTATGGTCCCTGTTTTGTTTTTCAGGAGCACATAAGGCAGGGTCAGCTGATTGAGCTACTGCCAGATTACAGAACATCCGAGCTTACCATTCAGGCAGTGTATCCGAGTGCGCTCCGGATTCCTTTTAAGGTTCGCACCTTCGTTGATTTTATTGCTGATGATTTGAAAGCTATACCGCTTTGAGACGCAAGTAATTGAACAAGAACGGGATAATGTCCGCATTTGGCACAACCCGGACGTCATTGTTCAGGCACTGTTTTTACCCTGGCTGTACAGCGCTTATTCTATCTTTAAAACAACAATTGCCATGCATCTGTTCAGTCAGTGGCGCTGTTAGCTTACAGGCAATGAACCAGTGCGAGGGCAAAGCTCCCCTGTTAAGACGGATGATAAAATGAAGGGGGCTGTCCCGTAACGCGACGGAACATCGTCGCGAAGGAAGAGCCATTGTCATAACCGAGAGACAACGCGACTTCATTTACCGGTGTGCCCGTTAGCAGCATTGCCAGCGCGCTCACCACACAGGCTCGCTGACGCCATGTTGAGAACGACATGCCGGTTTGCTGCCGGAAATGGCGACGAAATGAGCTGCCGCTCATGAACATCGCCTTGGCCCAGCGTTCAGCCGGATCGTGAATGGCTGGGGCGAGTAAATAAGCCTGACATAGCGTTAACAGCGCGGGCTGCTGTGGCAAAGGGATCTCGAACGCGCACACTGGCATTAACGCCACTTCAAGCAGCATCAAATCTGTCAGCGCCCGATCACGTGCGCTCTCGTAAAGCGGCGGCAAGTCCACTGCCTCCAGCAGTAGCTGCCGCAAGAGCGGCGATACGGCCATGACTTCGCAGCGGCTCATGTTACGCAATCTGGCCGCGCATGCGGGTTCGATATACAGGCTACGTGTCGTGACGCCTGCAAACCTGACAGCATGCAAGGTTTTGGGGGGGATCCATACTGCATGCTGAGGCGGCACCACCCATTCCCCGTCACGGGTTGAAACGTGCATCAGGCCGGTTGCGCCATACAGAAGCTGCGCACGGCGGTGCTGGTGTTGCGGCAGGACAAATCCCTGCACATAGTCGTTGCCGAGCGCTACCACTTCGCGGTCCAGCCGATCTAAATCGTCAATTTTCCCGTTTCGCACTTCCGCCCCCATTTGACCAGTTTGCAAGGGTAATTGAGCGCTGCGCGAATGGGAAGCGTAGCGCTGGCGAGATAAGCTGCTGCTTCATTTATAGGCGGGGTATCTCCTTGAACGAATTATTCATTATCGCACTTGCCGGTTTTACTACCGGTATAACCACGGTCCTTTTTGGCTTCGGCGGCGGCTTTGTTGTGGTGCCTTTTGTTTACCAGTTGCTGGTGCGGCAGCCTCAGCTGGCAGGCAATGCGATGCATATTGCTGTGGGCACCTCGACAGCGGTGATGATTTTCAATGCGGGCTGGGTCAGCTATCAAAACTGGCGCGCGGGCAGGCTTTCTTCATCCGTCCTGTTTCCGCTGATGTGGTTCATCGCTACAGGCGCGGTAGCCGGTTCCTGGCTGGCGGGAATGATGAGCGAGGCGCTGATTCGCGCGCTCTTTATCTTCTATATGCTGGCGACGATTGGAGACTGCCTGTTGCGCAAAGGCTTCTTCAGCAGCAATGCGCCGCGTCATATGTCACTTTTGACGAGCACTGGCGGAGGTTTTCTAATCGGCATGATAGCCGCCTTGCTGGGCGTGGGCGGCAGCGTAATGACGGTACCGCTGTTACGACGACACGGACATGCGATGCGTGAGTGTATTAGCGCGGCCAATCCGCTTTCCCTGCCGGTAGCGCTGTGCGGTGCAATGAACTATGCGATAAGCGGCTGGCATAAAATTCCGTCAGACGGCTTTGTGGGATTTATCAGCCTGAAAATTCTGGGCTTGCTCCTGGTGACCGGCTGGACAGGTGTTATATTCAGCCGCCGGGCGCTCCCCGCCGTCCCCGATGTCTGGCACGCGCGAATCTACGTGATGCTATTGTGCATGGTGCTGATGCTAATACTGCTTTAGTAAAACCCTGTTTTGCGAATTGTTTTGATTTTACATAGGCAATATCTGTATGAACATCCGTTGCTGGCAAAGAGCGGACAGATTAACTTAGTGTTAGTCCGCTATGAGCGAGAAACGGACGTTAATGCCTGAATCAGGTTGCACCGTAGGCGTCACTTGGGTTTACTAGTTAGACAATATTTGGCACTTTATCTTTTATAGTTTTTTTGTACATATCGTAAGGATACATTCCATTAAACTTCATGTTTTTCATACCCGGCAATGACTCTGTAGACGCATGAACAGCAACAGGTGAAAACTTGAATTTTGTTTCATTAAGTTCTATCTGTTGGGCAGGAAATATTTCTTGGATGAGATTCATCTCGGATGCGCCATACTTAAGCATAAGATGCCTTGGAATTCCTTGAGATTTCATTAGCATCCTGATTTCAGGACTGATAATGTCTTCTATAGTTGATGTTGTTTTGACAGCATTTTTTACCATGATAATTTCAGGGATATAGTTTTTTTTAGTACCTGTGTATGGTTGCTGCTTCAAGCTGATATCCACTATAGAGAATGGTGGAGCAATTACCCAAGCATGTCCTGCGGTAAATTCACCATGGTCTAATGACCAGTAGTATGTTGTTTCCTCGTTAGACTTTTTTGGAAAATCAATTGTACAAGAGCCTTTAATGCAAGCACACCATATACCTTTACGTTCCAGTATACGAGCAAGAATTACTGATATATCCACGCAAGCACCTTGACGACCATCATCTAATAGCTGCTTGCTTAAAATTTTTGCCACATCAGAAATTATACTCTCTGCCTTTTCTAGATATTCATTAGTGTATGGCTTTTCTGCTACAAATTTTGCAAACTTAATCAAGTAGCTTGGATCTCGTTGCTCTTCCTTAATAAAGTTTGGATGATCATAAAAATCTGGTTTATCTGTAGGGATCCCTTTTTTATGAAATTCCTTTTCTAATTCACTGAACATAGATATTTACTCTGATTCACCTAACGTCGCTAAGACGTGCAGGTTTGTAGTGGAGGCGAAGCTTCAACGAATAAACTGTCGCCGTGATTGGCATTGTTATGCCCCGTTTACTTTAACTTGGATTTTGAGCCCGGCACTTTGGACTGATTGTTGTTGATCAGCTTGTGATAGAAATTCACAGTTACATGGATTGTTGATTTGGTTGACCGTGTAACCATGCTTTTTACTGTAGCCTTCCACCCAGCTAAGCGCATGAGCAAACGCAGCTTTGGAATCTTGAAACTGCTGATGAAAACTAACCGTTGATGTAAAGGATGGATTAAATTCAGAGTCGTAAACAAACACCTCTATAAAAAATGGTGCAGTTCCTGTTGGAGAAATAATATGCAGCTTGTAGAAGACTTTTTTATCCGTGTGAAAATCAATTTCTTGGATTGGAACCATCTGGATTCTCCTTTTGGGCATAATGTTCGCAGCACAGGCGAAGAACTTGTTGCAAGTTAAACACAAAGAATATGCTATATTTCCTGCGTTTGCTTGGCTAATTTTCGACCTGAACGTTCTAAAGCGGCCAGAGTTTGTTTTTTGCAAATAGGGTGAGACTGACCTCCCCCCCAGTATTAGATATATACCATAGTTAGCAATATCTTGTTGTGACCATGACTCCTTTGGCTAAGATAAGTCACTGTAGCAACGTCCGCTCCTGGCACACAGCGGTCGTTCAGGTGTAAGGCCTCACGCCAACTAAACCTAATGGGGCAGATTTAGTTGGTGATGGTCAGGTAATCTGCAAATAGTCGCCAAGTAAAATGCAAATGGGTAGTCAAGTCAGATGCAATTATGGAGTTGCCCCCGCTAAAACGGACACGGTTAATTTACAGCTAGCAGCGAACTTCTGTATTCCCTTGGTGACTGCATTTTCAGCCCTTTATGGGGATGCCAGTTATTATAGTCTTCCATCCATTCCGTCAGTTTTTCCATTACGGTCACCGCATCCGGCAGGTCATTCACATACACGTAGTCACGCTTGAACGTTTTCACGAACGATTCCGCCATCCCATTGCTCTCCGGACTGCGCACCGGCGTCGTACACACGATGAACCCGAGTGAGGCAGCGAACGTCCTTGTCGCGTCCGCTATGTAGCAACTGCCGTTATCGGTCAGCCACTCAACGGCATGTGGCAGGTAAAGCGTATTGCCAAAGCGCTTTTCCACACTATTTGTCAGCAGATCCTGCACCATAACGCTGTTTATTCCACCTGTTGTCGCCGACCAGCAGATGGCTTCGCGATCACAGCAGTCAAGGCTGAACACTACCCGCACAATTTCCCGATTCCAGCAGCGGATTTCAAAGCCATCTGAACACCAGCGCGTATCCGGCTTAAGTGTCACGACGTTGCCGGTATGACTGCGCTCTGGCTTTTTATGGCCAGATTTTGCCAGCAACAGGTTATTCGCCTGCATGATCCGGTAAATACGTTTGGGGTTAACCCGCCAGTCTTGTTCCTTCAGCGCACGATTGAGGTGTGCCGTCACGCGACGATAGCCGTTTGTCGCCCGCTCGCTGCATATCTGGCGGATAAGCGGTAACAATCGGGCGTCATCATCTTTGCTATAGCGGGCTGGCCGCTGCTGGCGCGTCTTTAGCAGCCGTTCATAAAGATTCGAACGCGATACGCAGAGCACTTCTGCTATTCGGATGAGGGGGTATCGTCCGGTGGCAGCAATGGCATGCGCGATATCAACTTTTTTGCCTGGGCTATCTCAAGCGCGTCCCGAAGGATTTCGGCTTCCATCGTTTTGCGGCCCAGCATTTGTTCAAGCTGTTTGACTTTTTTCTCCAGCGCTTTGATCTCGGAGACGCTGACCACCTCGTCGCCAGCGGCGATCGCAGACTTTCCACCCTCGTTCATGAGCCGTTTCCACTTAAAAAGAAGACTGGGTGTGATGCCATATTGCCGGGCAACGAGTGAGACGGTGTAGCCGGGCTGCATGGCGAGCGCAACAAAACGGGCTTTCTCTTCCGGAGTATAACGACGGCGTTTTTGCTCGCCAGTGATCACTTCGATTCTTTGCACAGGACACTCCTTAAACATATCTCTATGACTATGTCTTACTGGTGAAGTGTCTGGTTTAAACGGGGGCTATTACACAAAGTTAGATCAATAAAGAATAGGATCCTTGCTAACCCACTGTTTTCAAGGGTCTCAGAGAGGACGGATACACTGTGCCGGGGAGTACATACACTGTACCGGGTGAGTGATCCACTGTGCCGGGTAAATAGTACACTGTGCCGGGTGGTATTGATCCACTATGGCGGGTACTATAAAGATCTTATCCCTACTGGTCAGAAATGAATAATATCTATGGATAACAGTAATTTAGGGCTAGTAATCAATGAGGAAACGAAAAGTTCAGGTGAAGTTATACATCTGATCCCCAATCTTCGTCAGACGATCCAGCCAAAAGTTTTGCTCCGACTGGGAGTCTTTGTTCCCACTCTTAAATCTACTGGAAAGGGTGGAAGAAAGAACCACAGCGTTGATGCAACTGACTCCCTGTCCAGATTATCCATTGTAGAGGGTGAGGGATATAATCAGATTCAGATTTATGGGCCAAGACTCGACATGGATACGGATTTCAAGGTCTGGGTCGGTATCGTCTATGCCTTATCCACTAAGAAGATGGATAAAGATCATCAGCTGGAACTCAATTTTGCTGACTTTGCCAAATACTGTGGTTTTGATACCAAACGCATTGATAAGCAGCTTAAAGAGCGTTTTGATGCCTCTCTCACGCGCATCGCACGAACTAACATCAGCTTTGTAAAGTCACTACCCGGCACAGACGATCGTATAACCATCAACATGCACCTCGTTGATTCAACCTACTACGACAGCAGCACAGGTAAAATATTCATCAAGCCCAACCAGAAGCTCAATACATTGTACCGGGTAGATGGCAAAACTCGTCTGTACCTTAAAGCGTTACAGGTGTTGTCTCGGAAGGAATCTGCCCAGGCATTGTATCTCTACCTGGCAGAACTGCCCCCTAACTTCTACCGTATTGGTTTTGACCGTTTACGTGAGCGTCTCCAGTTGACTTCACACTTGGGTAATCAAAACGCCACGATTAAAAAAGCGTTGCAGCAGCTTAATGATATTGGCTTTCTTGAATATTCCGTGGAAAAAGAGGGCAGTGATTACGTCCTCAACATCCTAAAACGTAATCCAAAGCTATGATCCACCCGGTATAGTGGATATCCACTATACCGGGTAACTACCCTGTGCAATGGACTTTGACCTTCCTGCCAAATGGAAATCATAGTCTCACTTATTACTCCCCCATCTAATCTTTTTCCAGATCCCTCACCGCTAGAAAGGATTGCGTGTTTTGAGTCCCCGTTACAGTGGATGCGATAGGCCATATGCTGATTTGAAACCTGGTTACTAGGTCCTTCACTGAAAGCCCTTGTTCAGAATGCTGCATCATTTTTGCCAGATTCATTGATAAGTTTGTTAGTACTTACTTTCTGATTTTGGTCGCTGTTTTCGCGTTCCTATTATTCTGATATTGATATAGATACTGGGAATACTTTTGCGTCATCCACTATAACGGGTGGTTTGCCTGTATCTGCATCCACTGTAACGGGTAAACTTGACCTGCGTATCCACTGTAAAGGGTGGAAATAGAGGGCGGTTGATCCACTGCACCGGGTATGTAGTTTTGCATTAAGTTCTACATGCGAAGTGGACCCGGTACAGTGGAGCGCGAGGTATGAATTTTGGCCTGACTGGAAAGAGGAGATGACAACGCCATGTACTTTAGAGAGTACAAAACCTGATGAGACTCCACTGTACCGGGTAATTGGCTTTCTGACGATCCACTGTGCCGGGCAAATATTTTGTACCACTCCACTAAACCGGGTAACAAAGCCGCAGCAGTCTTAACTGGTTGTTAGGACCACATGTGATGGCATCCCTATTCCCCATCAGTCAAAAAATACGGGCACAGGTGCCCGTATCATAAAAAACGTCTGGAGGCGGTGCATCTGCAAACGTTAACCCGGCAGCAGGTACTGCGAATGGTATGAATCGTACTGAGTAAACGCTACCCATGTATCACGACCGAATTTTCAGGCCACTGCGGATGAGTGCCACTATTCCTGACGCGATACCGCATTCCGCCTGTAAAGGGGGGCGATTCAGGCTATTTCCTGACCTGCTTCATCGTTCGCAGCCTCTTCGGTCAGCAGCAGCCTGTCGCACTCAGCGATTACGTACTCAGGGATCAGGTCGAAACGGGTAGGATCGAGCTGGCAGATAAATTCATTCTCAATATGGTAGGTTTCGTTCACGAATTTACGGATAACGCGGTTATCGGCCTCCGGCTCAAGCAGCCTGAACACCTGGAGCTTTTCATAGCCATTAACGCAGCGGTGATACAGCGCCAGGATATGCTGATAGCTGTTCAGGAGAGCCAGCATACGGCTGTAGTCAAACCCCGGGATACGTTCAGCCACTTTACCGCAGCCTCTCTCTATCCGGACCGAATCCATTAAAGGGTAACCGCCGCCTTCGGCTAAGGGCTCGCGCGAGTCGGTCGGGATCTCACGGTGATGAAAAAGATTAGAGAGTACCTGATAGGCATCGCCGCGATCGTCCAGAATTTCATAATGCCGGCGCAGATAGATAAGCTTAATCATATCATCACAGCCGGAGACTGTTACACGTTTGCAGATTTGAGTGAAGGTCATAATATCGCTTTCGCGGATAGGCAACTCTGTAATAACTCCGGCGCTGTATCGCAGATAGGAGGCAGTGACCTGATTACTGAATAACTTTTTCACCGAGCGCAGAGTATCAATGATTGGCTCAACATCGTGCGTCAGCATCAGCACCGTCAGGTTTTTCAGACATTCACCTGTATTGCGGCGAAACAGCATTTCTAGAATGGCAAATTTTTTGTTTTTATCGAATGAAGAAATGGGGTCGTCGAGCACGACCAGACCTGGTTTACGCGCAAGACATTCATACATGAAAAGGACGATGGCAAAGGCATTACGTTCGCCGTAGCTCAGGTGCTGGCTCCCCCCGCTCAGATAATCGCCATAATCGATGTGACGAAGTTTCAGACGGCACTGTTCACCGGCGCCGGAGATATCGACCTGATAGCGGTATCCCGCATACGCCAGGAAGGTATTGATGTCTTTTTTGTGCTTTTCAATCAGCCGCTGCATTCCCGCGCGCTGCCTGCTGATTTGTCCCTGCAGCTGGCCAGCCTGGGCAATAAGCCCTTCCAGAGAAGCGTTAAGGCGTTCCGTCACTTCACGCGTTTTATCTGACTGCAGATCGGGAAAATAGGTGACATCCAGACGAAAGGCGGCAAGCGAGGCGCGAATATTACCGGCATCGTTAAAGGTAAAACCGTTGAGCGTTTTCAGGGTCATGAGCATGGAAAGCAGGTTTTCAGTCTGCTGTTTAACGGTGATCAGGTAGTCTTCATGCTTTTTTTCCAGGCCTGCCTGCAGCGTCGTGATTTCCTGAAGTCGTGTGCGGGCTTCTTCTGAAAAATATGCTCCCAGCTTCTCCAGTACCGCGATAATCCCGACCAGATTTTTGATTACAGCCTTATCATACTCGGCACTTACTTTACTTATCTGTTCAGCTTTATCGTGAGAATCACCGGTGCAGAAGGGGCAACAGCCCGCCGAGAGAGTAGAGAAGTTTTCATACCCTTTTGTCTGCCACTCTATCCACTCAACATTGCGGGCACTCTGAATAAACGGCTGATAAGGTTCAAGACCCGCTGGAATGTGCTGCAATTTATTACCACCCGCCAGTCCCTTCATCCCAGTAGAGGACTTTGACAGGCCTTTGTTTGTGAGTTTGAACGCGCCGCTGAGCTCCTGTAGGTGCATGATAAACTGCTCAAGTTCATCATTTCCGCTGAACTCCTGCCGGATGGCTAACACCATCGCGTCGATCTCACCTTCTGTCTGGCTGTAAGCTTCCGTCTTAATAAAGATATCAAAGCTGTTACTGACCAGTTCCTCGGGCTGAAAAGTGAACTGAGAAACGTATTTTTCATCAAAACATAGCACATCCTGAATCTGTTCAACTCCTGACACGCCGGGCTGTAGACCAGAGGGGTTTGCAGTCCGGAGCTTGAATGGAAGAAGGCTGGCCAGCCCTTCTGCATCATCGGTTACGCCGTAAAGAATAGCGCGGGAAATGGTGCTTTTTCCGGTGCCATTGGGCGCAAACTTAATGTTTAACTTATTTTCTGAAAGCGAAATGTGGGCGCTATCAATGTTATTGCAGTTAGTGATTTCAACATCCATCTGAAATTCCTTCTAATGTCAGAATTAGGTAAAAGCTGCATCGAAATCTTCAGAAATAACCTTGCTGTTCCGTGCTCATATAATCACCAATTCTTTAGGGCGTAAATGAATATAGATTAATAAATTTTATACTTATCAGGTGGTGGTCGAAGCTGAGCATTTCTCCACTGCACGAATAGATTGATGCGAATCCCGCTGACTTATCAGACAGATATCATCAAATTACGGGAATAGTCTGCAATCTGACCGGTTTCCCACAAATGATTTCAGCAATTCCAGCAGGCAGTAACGTTTTCCGCTGATGTAGGGTATAAGAGGCCAGTTTGAAATAGCCTGACGCTTGCAAAAGCGTCATCAGCTATCTGGGAAATTTCAGATATTTCAGAGAGATGTGTTCGGCTTTATGCTGTCTGGCTTATCCTTCCCGGGTCCGTAAACCAGAAGGAAGATAAGATGAAATTGCAGCATTATTTACTGGGTGGCGCGCTGAGTGTGATAAGTGCGACCGGCTTTGCCGCAGAGATGAAGAATCCTCTGAGCGTGCACGTGCTGAATCTGCAGACCGGCGTGCCGACGGCAGGTATCGAGGTCGAACTGGACAAAAAGCAGGGTGAAGAGTGGGTCAGGCTTGCCCGTGGAACCACTGACGCGCAGGGACGGATTGCTGCGCTTTATCCGGCGGGGCAAAAGGCACAGTCAGGCATATACCGAGTGATTTTCAAAACCGGCGACTATTACAAAAAAAACGCTCAGCCCACCTTCTTCCCGGAGATCCCCGTGATGTTCAATCTGACCAGTACTGATCAGCACTATCATATCCCACTGCTTCTCAGTCAGTACGGTTACTCGACCTATCGCGGCAACTGAGCACAACCGGCGGTAAATAAGAAATCAGGCGCTGTAATGTCAGATAACTGAATCATGGGAGAAGTGTGTGTTTTAGTTTGGACAGCATGCAGACACACGAGTCCTTGCGTCAGGCTTCTGAATAAAGCACCGTCTCTCGTCTGGCCGGCATAGCTGACCCGTGAGATCACGGGTCAGCTGGGCTGAAAAGGTATAAAAAGAGACCGGACTATGGGAAAAGTCCGGCCGTACACCAGTGTTTGCCCGGAAGCCCGGATGAAAGACATGCGGATAGCGGTGATCTTCAGCTTCCGCCGATTAGGTGCTGACACCGGTTTTTGGGATCCCAGTTCAGCGTCAGAGGGGTTTTGAAATCTGAGAAAACTTTGGCGGGTTTGGTGTCAGCTGCTACCGGATAGCCGGACGGAATTTCTCTGACACCCAGTGCGGGATCCAGGAAATAGCGCTTACCCGGTTCCGGAATGAAGGCAACCCAGCGCGATTCTGTAAATCCGTCTTTATTGTATTTCATTTTCCCTTCCACCACGGCCAGCTTGCCTGCGGAGTAGAGCTGTTGCAGAGCCATGAGCCGTCCGGGCCTGACTCTGGCGGACATCAGTCGTCCTTCAGAAGGAAGGACATCAGACCCCAGTTCGTAGCGCTCGGTTCTGTCGAAGCAGGTCTCCTTCTTTTCATACACGGAAAGATAGAAGGTACCGACAAAATCCTGAGGATCCTGTGCATATACAGTCGCTGCGTCCTGACCTTCATAATTCGTATAGTCAAGGGGCAGCAGGGCAGAGCAGCCCGCGAGAAACGCAGCAGGCGCAAGCGCGATTAACGCTCTGCTATGACGAGAAAATGGCATCGTTCACATATTCCATATACTGAAAACATGACGCTATATCGGCTGATAATAAAAGAAGATGAACGCTTTACGTCGGATAAACATTTTCCGTACAAAAGAGGAAAGAGAGAAGAGGGCTTTCCTCATCCTCCCTTTTCCGGAGCGCGCTGATTTGAGCCGGCGTTGCCGGCGATGTAGAGATCCCTTCTGAAATCATTCAGCATTTCCGGTACAGAGCCGATAATCATCCGAAGACAGGTCGGATTGCTCCTGAATCTGCCCGTGCCGGAGTGAGGGGACGATGCCTTAAGATTCGCGTAAAACATCAGGGAGGGAAACAGGCAGTGAAGCTATATGAAAACGTGGTCATTGGTAATTTTCTGTACGGACTGGGCGTCTCTGTGGGCGCGCGCCTGGGGGGGAACGTGCTGCCGGCCTCCGTCAACCTGCTGCAGCAGACGCCGGAAGACAAGGCGCTGGGTGACGTCCTGCTGTCCTTCCCCGGCACGCTGCGGCTGATTGAGTTCAAATCCTCGGCTAACCGTTCCGGTAAAGAAGAGGCCCGCCACAGAAAGCTCTCAAACGCGCTGGATGAGGGACAGAGAGAAGTTTCTCACCAGGTCCACTGGTACGTCGAAACCACACCAGACGTTCTGGCGGGCGTGAAAACCTACTTTTCGAGCTACCTCAGCGCACTTTCCCTACCGGCCCGTCAGGCTGAGCCCCTGAACCTTGAGCACTTCATTGCGCAGACAGCTCGCAGCATCTTTTCGGCTCACAGCGATGCAGAAAACCCGGAGGCCGTCAGTGACTATCTGAAGCTGGTCAGGGTGTGCCAGGGGGTGGATGAAGAGAGCAGCGCGGGCGCGCTGATCGTCGTGTGTGACGGAAAGGGCAACCTGCGGTACGCAGAGCTGAAGAATATTATGGAGCTGTCAATGACACATGAGCAATGGATCGCTTACAGGCAGGAAATGGAGCATCAGGCAGTGCTGGACAGAGAGCACACCATCGATCGCGACACCGGATGGGAGCTGAGCTGGTGAAAAATACAAACGCCATCAGCGAAGGCGACATACGTCTGTTTTTCGACGCCGCAGACCGGCTTCTTCATGCCGCACAGCTACAGGGAGATATGGCAGAAAGAGCGACGTCAGCGCTGCTTAAGGTCACCGCCACGCATGAAAGGCAGACGCGTGATGTCAGGGATGAGGTCATCAGTACCGTCACGTCCATGGCCGGGGCAACGGCGCAGGAGTCTGCTCGGCTTCTGGCGGAGCACTTCCGCGAAGCCGATCGTGCAGCAGAGAAGGCTGCCGACCGCTATGAGCGCGCCTGCCGGTCGCTAGGTTGGCGCAACTGGATCTGGTTTATGGTCGCACAGGGGATGATGTGCCTGGTGGCCGGTATGCTTATCGTGACGCTTGTCCCCTCGCTGGATGAAATACACGCGCGGCGGGCAGTGCTGGAACAGCTGCAGGAGGAGGCTCAAGGCTACCCGCTGCACTGGCATGATTGCACCGCTGAAGGGAAAGCAAGGCGTTGTTTCCGGACGGATGACAAGGCCGGTGTACTGACGCTCGATGATGGCAGCACCTGGCGTGTTCCGTGGAGCAAGCCATAACCTCTGCAGACTTGGAAAAGAGGACCTGCACATCGCTGCAGTATCTGGAGGGGCGGGTTGAACCGGAAAAAATCCCCCGTAAGCAGGGGGATAAAAATTACCAGTAATGGGACTGAACCTGTTGCCAGTACTTTAGCTGTTTTTCAAGCTTCTGCACCGCTAAATAATTCATGCCTGCGCCACGGGCCACCCAAAGCGCCAATTTCAGCCTATTACTCATAAATTCTTATGCTCAATGTCCGGTCTTGGCACACAGGGGATATTCAGTAACGCTAGGTCAGGGCCGGAGTAATCGCCGGAATGGGCGTACCGGTTATTCTGTCCAACGCGGTTAGCTCCGCTACGACTTAGTCGGTAATGTTCGGCATCTAAACGGCAGCTATGAGCGCAGGCTGTGTGAAAACCCTGAACGAAAACTGATGTGCGCGCATCTACGCAAAATCTGGAATCGTTCGACTGGTTAGCTGAGCTAAATTTTACGTATAAGTGCAGTGTTGAACCCTGTATTTGACAGTTAAAACGACCAAAACAGTTTTCACACAGCCTGAGCCAGGAGTGGAAGTTCAGCTGATTTTTTACACAGTTAGTTTTCGAATCGATTTTAATTCTTTCGCAGGAGAATGAGCCTGGCTCCGACCATAAGCGACGGAAGAGTAACAGCGACCAGTATCATCAATTATCTGACAACAGCACTGAAAAGCCTCACCTGATGTTGAGCATTCATGCAACTGTTCGTGTTTATCATTTACGTTAAAGTCGATCGTAATGCGAGCCTCACTTACCCAAGAATCAGGAAGTTGCTGCTTTGTTAACAAATGTTCAAGCATGTCTGAATAGTGGAGTACAACATAATTTATCAGGTTAGAGTGGGGAGCGTATTTAGGTGGAGTAAGATGAAACACCATTGTGTTGAGGTTGTTATTGATAGCTAATAACTTTAACTGACCAATAGTCCAGAATCCCTCGAAATCGTTGTTGCGACTCACGAAGCTCTCATTAAGACCATTAGCTATACCCCGTAACTCAGCCCTGCGTGCCATTGTTATTCCCTGATCGCTTACTACAAATCATAATAGTAACTGTACCCTCTACTGATACCCCGGGCCAACCTTGAGTGTGCTTTTCGTGATTATTAACCGCCACCAATAATTATTATGCCCGGCGCTTTACAACATCCGCTATTGGCACACAGCTGCCGGTCACGCAATGCCAGGTCTACCCCCTCAGCTCCAGTGGCGATTTTTTGTTGTCAGTGGTCAAGTAAAATGCAAACGGGTAGTCAAGTGAATGCAAATACCCCATAAGTGTCTGCATTCAGGCGAAGACCGCTTTATACCTGCGGAAAACACGCAGACAACCGGACAGGCGCAGGTCAGGTTTCTCTCCGTGACGGTGACTCCGGAGCTCCTTGACCCAGCAGAGAGGCGCGCTGCCCTGCCAGCCAGACTGTCAGCGCAAGCACGGCCAGGGCTCCCATAACGGCAAACGCGGCTGAATAAGAGTAACGTGAAATCAGTGTCCCCGTTATGGCCGGACTCAGTGCAGCCCCCGCCCCCTGCATGAGCAGAATAAAACTCTGGCCGGCATTGGTGTGCCCTTTTCCGTTAAGCACCCTGACCACGAAGACCGGTACGGCGACGCCAAGAAGGCCGGCCGCCATCCCGTCCAGAATCTGTATCACGGGCATGAACCAGATGCCGTCACTAAAGGACGCCACGGCGGCCCGCAGGGGCAGAATACACAGTGCCGTTGTGATCAGTGAAAAGTAGCCGGCACTCTGCGCTTTGCGTGCGGCGTACAACGCGACCGGGATCATCACGGCCTGAGAAATAATCACGGTGGCCGCGGCAAATACGCCCGGGTTCACCTCTGCGCTTTGCGAAGCCGCCACCCTGACGCTCAGCATCGGCAGGAGAGCAGCGTTGCCCAGATGAAACAGCAGGACGGTGATGCCGCCGATGATCAGCGCGGGTTCGCGGATGAGCACTGACAGGCGCGGCAGGGAAGCGCCCTGGGCGCCGGGCGTCAGTCCGCGTGCAATCCGGTTGTCGATGTCGCGATCGCGGATCCTCGCAACACAGGCCGTGGCCAGCAGAGCCATGACCGTCATCAGGACAAATACGGCTCCGGTTCCCCAGAACCAGACAGACGCGCCGGCTATAACGGCTGCAGTCATGTTTCCCGCGTGGTTAAACGCTTCGTTCCTCCCCGTCTGATGGCCAAACTTTTCGGGGCCAGTCAGGCCCAGCGTCATGGCCGTCATCAGGGGGGCAATAACTGCGGCCGCCAGTCCGGTCATGACCTGTGAGATAATCGTGACGGAAGGTACGGGAAAATACCAGAGCAAAAGCGTAGCCAGGGTAATGGTTACGGTACCGGCAATCAGCATCAGCCGTTTGTTGCTGACGGCATCCGCCATTATTCCTGCCGGCAGGGTGACGGACAGGCTGGCGATACCTGCCGCTGACATCACCCAGCCTATAGCCTCTGGATCCCAGTGATGTTCTGTCATGAATATTCCCAGAAACGGCCCTAGTCCGTCTCTGACGTCTGCCATAAAAAAGTTAACCAGGCAAAGTGCCTGGAGTGAGCGCAGTGGCATAATTTCCCCGGAAAGGTAAGCGAGCAGTCATAAAGATGGCAGATAAAAGGGGAATGACCAGCTGGGCGGGCATCATCTCGTGCTGACCAGGCTTGTAAACTGCCGCGCGGTAACTCTTCCGTCCCACACGGCAGCGTTCAGACTACCCTGAGTATGCTGAACCGGCCTGCGGCAGCAAACCCCAGCACATCCTTTATTGGTCAGAATGAAAGCGTCACGCGGTTAACGTAAGCGTCGGCCGGTAAGAGGCTGCGTCCGGCCTGTGTACCCGAGGGCTGCAGGAATAAGCAGGCAGGACAAACTGCTCCGGAGCTCAAGCCAGACCGGATGATAAAGCTGGTATACGGAAGTTTGTTTATCAGGCGTATTCCGCGGCGGCGGCAGGGCTTACCGCTGCGGATAAGCGCACCATGACCGGCAGATCTCAACAGAAGAGATTTCGGTGGCGACACACGGATCATATTTCCGGCCGGCGGCCAGCCGGTTTTTCCTGTGCGCCTGATATCTACCATTTGTACTGGTTGGAGTCTTCCCATTCCCTGAGTTCTTTTTCGGCCTGATCCTTGCCGTAGCCATATCGCTCCTGAATGCGGCCGACCAGCTGGTCGCGCTTTCCTTCCGCCACGTCCATATCGTCATCGGTAAGCTTGCCCCACTGCTCCTTCACTTTGCCTTTGAACTGCTTCCAGTTTCCGCTGATACGATCTTCGTTCATGCCGGTGTCCTCAGTTGACTGACGGGCTGCTGCGGACCCTCCGCATGCAGTGCTTTATACTGAAAAGTATGGCTCATACAGGAAAATTTTCCTGCACGACGTTACATTTGCGGATTTTTCCTGACGTCCTGACAGCAGGAGCTGACTCCCCCTTCTCTCTGCACCAAAATCACAGGGCGGTACGGGCGCGCGGCTAAAGGGTGCGGTGTGCGGTAAGGGTCTGTTATATTGCTTTTCTTTCAGATAATTAGGGTACTTTATCCCATGCTCAGCCAGCCCGAATGGATCCCCGTAAAAATAAGAAATCATCCCGTAGTGAGCTGGCTCATCAGCAGCGCCATACTGGTGATGGCGTCTGTGAGTCTGACCTGGTACGCGCTGAACGCCACCACGCTGGGTGAAAAGGAGGGGCGGATCGCGGGACTGACTTTGCAGAATTCGCTACTGCATGAAGAGCTGCGGACCGCGCAGAGCCGCTACGATGCCGCACAGGCCAGCCGTGAAAACACCATCAGTCAGCGCGCCGGCGAGCTGTCCGCCGCTTACCGGGAGAGCATGAAAAGCCTGGAAGTGCGGTATGACCAGCTCCTGCAGGAAAATGCGGACCTCAAAAGCACGCTCACCGCGCTGAACAGCGGAGAGCGCCGGCAGGCCACAGAGCGGAAAGAGGCGAGGATCAGCGAACTGAGTGCCGAACGGGATCTGATTAACCGGAAGATGGCGGAGGCTCAGCAGCTGCTTTATGAGACCAGCGCCAGCGCGGGCTATGACAGGGCGTCATGTAACAGGGAAAAGCAGAATTTCTATTCGAATGTCTGTGAGCATGCTGCAAAGGAGGAAGCGCAGGTCCGGGCCCTGCAGGAGAAAATCAGTCTGCTGGAGAGGCAGGGGGAAAGCCTGAGCAATCAGATGACGGCGCTTGAAGCAGGGTAATGGCACCCGCTTTTAGCCGGCCGGACTGAGAAGATCCCCCGGCACCCGTTCGGGCCGCAGGACATTATCTCAAAGATAAAGAAAAGCCGGAGCGGCTACAGTTTATTTAAGCCCCGCGTTCAGTCGGAGAAAATATCCCGCTCCGGCAGTGTGAACTATAGCAAAAGCAAACCGCGGCAGGCCAGCCCACTCTGTCAGTGTAAAAAGTCCACGGGCAGGCGCGATCAGCGTGAAGTCAGGGAGCCGGGCAGCAGCAGCCTCTGTGCCTCACCCGCATCCATGGAGAACCGCACGCCGAGCTGGCGGGTGACGTCCAGCGCGAATACCCGGGTATACCACTCGGTGGACTTCGCGTCCTTATGGCCCATCAGCGTCTGGATCACCTTCTGCGGCACCTGGTGCTGCACGAGGTGCATCGCAAACGAGTCCCTGAACGTCTTGGGCGTCACCGGCCGGATGGAGAACGTGACGCCGTCACGCTCGGCGGCCGCCACCGCCTGCGAGATCCAGCTGCGCGCCGTATCCTCGCTCTTTATGTCCCACAGCCGCGCGCCCGCCGGCGGGCTCACCGTCGCAAACCACTCCCTCAGGCGCTGCACGAATCCCGGGTCGGTGAGCGGCACCGCGCGCGGCGGATTGTCTTTAATTTCCGCCTCCGCGTCGCGCTCCGCCTGCTGCTCCTCCTTCGTCGGGCGGCCGCGCCGGCGGCTGCGGTTTCTTGCCGCCTCTTCCAGCCCGCGCTGCTTGAGGGTGCGCAGCACCACGAACGGCGACGACAGCGGCGCGCCGGTGAGCGGGGAGTCCAGCGCGAAGTCCTCTCTGGCCAGCGGCAGAATTTCATTGAGACGCCCGCCGGTGTTCCACAGCGCGTCGATGAACAGCCGTTTGCGGAGATCGGTCACCTTAGCCAGCAGCACCGCCACCTCGGGCGCGAGCAGGTAGCGGGGCATGTCGGTGCCGTAGGCGGCGGCGAGGTTGCGCAGCGCCACCGCGCTTTCGTAGTCAAAGTAGCGCGCGGCGCCATGATCGTGCAGATTATGCTCAGTGACAACGCTGTGCGAATTCTGCGTCAGTTCGCGGGGAAATGTGCCCAAACTTTTAATCTCCGTTGTCTGGCGGGGTGGAACGTATTTTCCCCTGTCTGTCCAGCGAAAACCACGGGAATAAATCGATCCTGGCCGGATCCGGTTTCGATCCGGTTTCCGGCTTTTCTCCCGTATACGGAGAATAACCTGGACGGCACGGAATAAAAAGCAGGGCGATCGGAAGCGGTTCCGGCGAAGGACGTCACCTAACTCACTGACGGTAAAGAGAAGTTCGGGAAAAAGGCGGGGCAGGGCGCGTACCAGGCACTCTAGGATGCATACCTGGCTGACAGGGGATAATCGGTCAAGCGCGCTGTCGATTACTTTTCAGCACGGCGTTAATCAGGAAAACAGTCAATCCCGCCTTCGCAGGATCCCGCAAATCCTGCTCACCAAAATGAGCCAAAGGCAGAAGCGGCATCTTCCCGTCACCGCCATGCATTTTTCAGGCGGGACGTTAACAGAAGTACTGAAAATTAATACATGAGTTTACTGGCAGCGGTAATAAACCACATCTGCGCAGTTAAAAACTGGGCGAGAACTTCACAAAGGATATGAATAACATCCGTGGGTGATACGGTATTGGAAATTCGGCTCATGCTTGAAAACGTTATTTTTACCCGAAAAGAACAGAACAGAACAGAACAGAACAGAACAGAACAGAACAGAACAGAACAGAACACTAATATTTCAGGTAGAGGGATAAAATAAATAATCTTTGCGCATTAATTTTTATTCAGAATGATAGATTTCTATGAGGCCGACCGGTGCTTTATCACTACTGGAATAAAAGAGAGGTTATACGCGACAGTCATAATTCTCCTACAGCGAATATAATTCTGCCGACATTTCCGTAATAAAATTTAAGTAAGAATCTTGATTGCCTATGGGGATTTATATAAAAATTATGACTTTAAATGAGTCAGGTAAAGTATTACCTGAAGGTCATCCTGCTGAAATATAATGCAGGATGACCTTCTTAAGTGGTGAGCGTTAATATTTCAGTAAACACTCCACCCACAGTTAACGTCAGAAATTATTTCACATTGTCCAGTACTACCGGAATCTCACCACTGAAATCGACCCAGGGGTTGGTTCCGAGAAGATTTGCGTGTGGTACATTGCCTGTGTAACGCATAGTGAATTCCGATGGGCCATGTACGTAAGCCACGATAAGTCCCTGCTTTGCATCCATCATCCCTGCGTGCATTCCGAGTCCGTGATAGCTTACGCGCACTGCCTTGTCACTTAACCCAACTTTTTCTACCTGAAACCGCGCAATGCTTCCATCATTCAGGGTAAATGCCCAGCGGAACGGTCCGCCATTGACGACGGTCATTACTTCGTCCACATCGCTTCCGCCATCAGTTGAGTTTACGTGCATACGTCCATATTTCTCGAGCACTGCTTTGCGGGTCGTTTTATCCAGAGACAACATATCGTACACCTTGGGATACGGACCAAAGCCTGTTTCTTCAGTCAGGACACCTCCGCCTGCCACTGACGGCGTACGTCCGGCAAATTTTATCTGCTCAAGGAGTTGCTCCTTATTAAGGCTAAACTGCTGGATCAGTAATTCCTGTTCCTTTTTTGTCAGAGCGCGTTCTTCAGAGACTTTGAGAATTGGCTTTGCTGATTCAGGAACATCGATGGTCGTCACATTAATTCCCACGGTGTTCAGCACGGCGTTGACAGCCACGATGCCTTTTATATCCGGACGATCATCAGCAAACTTTAGTGAAACAACATCTTCAGACAGGGCATTCATGGACGCTACTAAAGACATAGCTGCTGCCATTGAAGGGGGGGTAATAAATCCCATTTTTTAGCTCCTCATTGAAATGTACAGAAGAGTGTAAACCTCAATGCAGCTTACTAAAATCCAACTATAATGATAATACAATTCACCTGAAGTAATTAATGACTGAATTATGTTGTCATCATTAATTGTAATGGGTTAATTATATTAATTAGCATTGATATTAAAATCTGTTTAAATAGTTCACACGGCATGTTCAGGGATAATCTATCAAAAGCTCATGTCCATGAAATCTGCGCAAAGTCTGAACTGACCGGACATCATTGTTCGTGCACTATGGCAACCGCAAATATTTCTGGTAAATCAGACAGAGAGTATAGGCAGGTCATAACGAGAATATTTTAAATATTATTTGGAAAATCATGATTTTGTAACAGGCTTTCTTTAGCGCCAGCCCCGGATCTTCTGATGAATATTAGCCTGGTGGATTCCAGATTGTGGATATCCACTGGCGTACCTGACCATTGATTTGTGGTATGCTTACTCTTTACAACTCTGCGTTTTACTGTAAATTAAGCGCCGCTATGTATTGTAATCTTTACCTTGCTCCTTAAGCCGGAGTGCTGCACGAATTATGATAACCTGAATTGAATTCTGCGGATTATCCTGTATCAGACGGCTTGTCGTTTTTAAAAAATGGTAACTTCCCGAATAGCTCTCCGGATGGCTGGGGAGAAATTTAACATATCGCACGATATTTTCCAGATTATATTAAAAGATGAGTACCGCAGGATAAATTATGTCTGAAGCATCCATTCTGACTGATGCAAGTGAATTTAAAGGGTGTATTCATCATTCTCTGAATAGAGTGGAAGAGATTTTACTGTTGATACGGAGGCGGGGCAGTTAATTTACTTTGAAAAAAATATCTCATGCTTAAACATCTATCGAAAAACAATAAGGATAATTGTCCGGACGTAAATGAGAAGAGGCTCCACTCGCCTGATGGTTCAGATTCTCCGGAGGTATTGTTCAGTTTTTTCGTGGAGAAGCTATAAAGACAGGGAAATCTGCTCAGGCTTAAAAATTGATTCACGCATCTCTTTTAAACTTTCTGGAAGACAAAGCATCAAAAATCCAAATAAATTCAATCAAATCATAACCAATATTTTTGAAAATTTTGATATATACTAGCCTTGGGAATTATTGAAGAATTTTAGTGACTGAATTAGCTGATTAGTTCACCCGCCGGTATTAATCCGGCGGTGAAAAAATCTGATTTAACCTTCACAGAACGGAAATTGCGTCATTCAACTGATTAACTCAAAATTATGCAGCCACCCCGGGCGTGGACCGGCAGGAATGATCCCTGCCGGATTGATGTGCCTGTGTGATAAATAGTAGTGCTGATGAATGTGGTGCATGTCTATGGTCTGGCGAAATTCTTTCCTGGTAAGAAGATTCAGCATATAACGGTAAAGTGCATCAAATGCCCTTAATGGCCTGATGTTTGCGCGAAAATGTACTGCATATACGGTCTCAAATCTTACTAATGAAGGGAACAGGAACAGATCGGATAAAGTAAGAGTATCCCCGAAGAGATACATCGATGTGGTCAGCCTGTCGTTTAGCGTTCCAAGGGCATCAAACAGCACAGCGATTTCGCTGTTGTATTCTTCCTGACGGGATGCAAAGCCAACCTGATATACCCGACGATTGATATAGGTGTGTATCCAGGAATTGAGCGCCTTGATTTCCATTTTAAGCGAAGCAGGTAAAAGATCTGTTCTGCTACGCGCCAGGCTTTGCCACTCAGTCGCAAGCCTGACTGCAATTTTTGCCGAGTCGTTGCTGACGATTTTGCCTTCCTTTTTGTCCCATAGTACCGGCACTGAGACCCGGCCGGTAAAGTCCGGTAACGAGCACAGGTACAAAGATCGCAGCCAAACCTCATGATTAACCAGATCGGGGTTTTCATCGCTGAAGGCCCAGCCGTTGTCATCCCGGACAGCAGCAACCGATGAAACAGAAATTGCGTCATTAAGTCCCATCGCCTGAATGACAAGCCAGGGTCTGTGAGCGAAAGGACAGGCACGTGAAACATAAAGGTGATATCGTCCGGCCTCCGGGACGATATCATTTGTGAAATGATCTTCATGCGTCAGAGTATCGGCGGATTTATTTGCGTACCATATACCGTTTTCTAAAACAGCCATTCTCACCTCCGGGCGGTCAGGGCAAAAAGGGTTTGTCAGATTAGAATTTTCTGTAGTAGTACGCCCTGAAACATTCATTATTACGGGCGTCTGTGGAAGCAGAAAATCGAATTCTAAAGCTGATTAAAGAATATTTTTTGGGGGAATGTTCGTTAATGTCTGATTATCAGATACGGGCTTCGAACTGAGCAACCAGCTCCTGTAGCGCGACTTCGGTGTCAGGGTCAAAACTACCGTTCAGGTATTTCTGGTAAAAGTCGCCGATGCTGTAGGAACCCACTACCTCACCACCCCACCATGGCATCAGTTCGCCCAGATATTTCAGGTTAGTAGCGCCACCATTTTTTCCAGGGGAGGTGCTAAGAAGGAGAATCTTTTTAACATCGTTACCAAAAAATGACTCTCCCTTTTCACGAGTCCGGGAAAGCCAGTCAATAGCGTTCTTTAGACAGGCCGGCATCAGGCCGTTGTGTTCAGGAGACACGATAACCAGTGCAGCAGCACTTCTAACGGTTTCACCAAGCCTGATGACTTCTGCCGGCAACGCATCTTCGAGAGCCGGTTGATACATCGGCAACGAATGTTCATGTAACCCAGTCAGATAAACTTCATGACGTGTAAAGCGGGCAGCCACTCTCCGAGCCAGCTGCCAGTTGATGGAATCTTCGGGGCTGGTGTTACTACCATTCAAAATAAGAATCTTTTTCATGAGGATTACCAAAATATTAACGTGTCCGTAAAGTAAGTCCTTAAAGAATGTGAATAAAGCCATTCGTGGTGATAAAATAATTCACTCTCAGTAAATTAAAGTGGTCTGATGAACAAAATAACGGCACTCAATGTGTTTCGCCGGGTAGTCGAGCTGGGGACCTTTAAGGCCGCTGCTGACGATCAGCATCTCTCTCAGGCGGCCGTCAGTAAAAATATCAATGAACTGGAGGATCATCTCGGTATAGCGCTGATAAACCGTACCACGCGGCGGATGAGCGTAACGGAGTCCGGTATGGCCTACTATCGACAGATTTGTAGCGTTCTCGATGCGCTGGCGTCTGCCGATGAGTCCGTAATGTCATCCTCATTCACTCCCCGAGGTCGGCTGAGGATCAGCGCCCCGATGTCATACGGTATTATCAAAATTAATCCTTTAATTTGTGATTTCAGACATCTATACCCAGAAATAAGTGCTGAGGTCATTTTGAGCGATACCTATGACAATCTGCTAGATAAAGGGATTGACGTGGCCATACGGGGAGGGGGCGCGCTGATCGACTCCTCTATGCGCTCCCGACTGGTTTCCACGGTTCCCCGGGTGCTGTGTGCTTCTCCTGCCTACCTCAGCCAGTCCAAATCTTTAACACATCCTGATGTACTGAAAGAACATGACTGTCTGGTTTACAGCCTTTCCTCCTCTCCCCGAAAATGGATATTTAACCGGAAAGACGAAATTGTTTCGGTGGACCTCACGCCATCGAATTATTCGGTTAACAACGGAATCGCGCTAAAACAGGCGGCAGTCAGCGGGTTGGGTATTATTCTCATCCCGAGGGAGTTTGTTCGCCCTGAGCTTGCATCAGGTGAGCTGGTAGAAATTATGCCAGAGTGGGTGCCCGATACTCATTCGCTATATGCCGTGTACCCTTACCATAAAGAGCAGTCGCAAAATGTCAGGCTATTTATAGACTTTATGATGTCGGCATTTAGGTAGGATTCGCGAGTTTCGCTCAGTAAACGACCATAATTTTACGCAATTCGCATGGAGTGCCGGACACCGAACAGTATTGTTATACTGGCAATACAGACAGGCTACCCTGCTAAATATACGGCTGCTTTATCGCAGGGCGTTCAGTTTATATAATCCGGAGCATATCCATAATCTGTTAATTCACTCTGGCTAATAGGTATCACAGCAGACCCCAGTAAGCCCCGTACTCAGGCAAAATATGGCCCTGTAAGGCTTCTATTGCGGTATCGTAATCATTACCACGCAATGCTTTGACGATAGTGACATGCTGCTGGTAAGAGCGATTCATGTGTTCTTCATTGCTGCCCATATAGTGGCGGATGGTCGCCATGCGTGAAGAGATCAGTATGTAAGCCTGGGTCAGATAAGGGTTTTGGCACCAGTTAAACAGGGCCTCATGGAACAGATTATCCAGCCGGATATATTCAACTGTTGATCCGTTACTGATGCAGTAATCCATGTTATCGAGAATGGCTGAGATCTCCTGAACCAACTGCTTGGGATTCTTTTTCAGCGATAGCGACATGGCTTTTGCTTCGACATAGAAACGAAACTCCAGCAGATCCTTGAATTCCACATCACTCAAGCTAAACACAAAAGTGCCACTTTTGGGTTTGATCTGCACCAGGCCTTCACTTTGCAGACGACGCAATGCATCGCGCACTGGCGCTTTACTGGCTGCGAGCCGGGTCGCCAGCGCGGATTCTGATAGTTTGCCGCCCATAGGCAACGAGCCATTAATAATCATGTCCTTGATTCGCTTATACACTACATCTTTCAGAAGGTCCTGCGCCATGCTCTGTTACTTCTCCATTGCCTGCGGATTGCCAAAACGGCAGAAGCTGTCTTTATACCAGATAACCGCATGGTCGGACATGCACTGAAAGGGTATCGCGCATCCATCGGGATGCGCGTGATCAACTAAACGAATTTCAGTTGAGGGAATGTACAAACGCCTCAACACTGGCACGGGTAGGGATAGGGGCAACCGCACCGTAGCCCGTGGTGGTAAGCGCTGCCGCCGCATTAGCATAGCGCAGCGCCTCAGCAGGTGCGTTTCCAGCCAGGTACTGGGTGAGGAAGGCGCCTGAGAAGCAGTCTCCCGCGCCGGTGGCATCAACCGTTGCCACACGATGTCCGGCCACGCGCAATCGCTGTTGCGGGCTGGCATACATCGCCCCTTCACTTCCCATCTTCAGTACCAGATGTTTAATCCCCAGACCAAGATAGAAATCAGCAATCGCATCGGCATCTTCAAGCCCGGTGAGAAGCCTGGCTTCATCAAGGCTCGGCAGGCAGATGTCGACCAGACGTGCCACTTCATGAATCACGGCGCGCGCACGCGCTAGCGGCCACAGTTTTAGGCGAAGATTGGTGTCAAATGAGACCTGTGTGTCAGATTGACGTGCCAGATCGATAGCCGCAAATACACTGTCACAGGCAGAATCACTGATAGCGAGCGTAATCGCTGAAGTATGCAACAAATGCGCCTGCTGAATGGCGATCGGCGGCAAATCACTGGGGCGAATAAGAGAGGCAGCGGAGCCTTTACGATAAAACGTAAAATGATGCCCCTCTGCATCATGGGTAATAAAGTAAATCCCGGTCGGCTCATCATTGTGGCGAAGCACGAAGTCGGTATTGACGCCTTCTTGCTGCCACAAGGCGACAAACTTATCGCCAAAAACATCTTTTCCCAGCTGCGTCAGCATGGCGACTTTCGCGCCTTGTCTGGCGGCACTGACCGCAAAATTCGAGGTGTCGCCACCAAAACCGCTGAGATACTTAGTAGGGATTTCACCTTTAGGCAGCTCGCTAAATTCATAGAGCGGTTCGCCGAAGGAGAGAATATCAATGGTTTTCATAACAGAGATCCTGTGGAGAACGCCCTGAAGATTTTCAGGGCGTATAAAGGCAGGGGTATTAAATACGACCGTACTTCGCCAGGCCTTCGCGCAGTGAGCCAGACGCAATGATCAGTTTGGCCTGTTCCAGTTCACGGCTGTCAATGGAAACAGAGAGCTCCAGGACGGCTTCAACATGCTCTTGTGGTACACAGACTACGCCGTCCACGTCGCCAATGATTAAGTCGCCAGGATGGACGGTGACATCGCCCATCTGCAATGGCATGTTGGATGACAGCGTTTTAAATCTGCCCAGGGTCGTGCCTGGTGTTACCGTTTTGGCAAACACGGGGAAGTCGTAATCACGACGGATTTCAATCAGATCGCGCACGCCACCCATCAGCACGGCACCTTCATGTTTATTTGCTACCGCACCCGCTGTCATTAAACCGCCCCAAACCGCAACCGTTTCCAGCGCAGCGGCACCGCCAATCACAATGACAGACCCTGCTTCAGATTCATCAATCGCATCAAGTGCATGCTGAGGTGGGAGTTTCTCTTCAGTTACGTCTTCAAGAATAGTGACGGCTGGACCAACGATTTTCTTATCGTTGATGCGGTTCTTTACTTCGAACGGCAGGAACATGGTTTTGCCCACGATCTGGTCGCAAGCATCGGCAATGGATGCGGTTGAATAAATGGCGCGATAACCGTCAATGATTTCTTTGCTGTACATTGTTGACTCCTTAGAGATCGAAAATTTACGGGTTAACCCAGTTCAATGGTTTGTTGCCTTCGAAAATACGCAGGACTTCCTGCGCGGCTTTCCGCTGTAGTTCGGTCACGGACTCTTCCGTGAACCAGGCGGTGTGATCGGTGCAAATAACGTTCGGTAATGTGAGGAGAGGGTGGTCCTGGCGCACGGGTTCCTGTTCGAACACGTCGAGACCCGCGGCGTATAAGCGGTTTTCAATCAGCGCCTGATAAAGGGCAGTCTCATCAATCAATCCCCCGCGTGAGGTATTCACCACGATGGTTGTGGGTTTCATTAAGGCCAGTTGTTTTGCGCCTATCAGGTGACGAGTTTTCTCTGACAGTGGGACATGGAGGGAAATCAAATCCGATTGCTGGCACAGCTGCTCAAGTGTGACCTTCTCAACACCCGTAGCCATGGCTTCGGCATCATTTAACAGCGGATCGCAAACCAACATGCGGCTAAATCCAATGCCGCTGGCTTTGGCGGCCAGGCAACGTGCAATGCGGCCAAAACCGACAATCCCGAGCACTTTGCCACTCAGACGATACATCGGCTCTGCCTGACCAATGTTCCACTGGCCTGCATGGACCTGCGTGTTACGCGAGGTAATACGTCGAGTCGCCGCTAACAGCAGAGCCAATGCGTGCTCTGCAACGTCTTCTGAGCCGTAGTCAGGCACATTGGCGACATAGATACCTTTCTCCTTCGCCGCTGCTAAATCCACGTTATCGACCCCTACGCCATAGCGCACAATCGCCTGGCATTTATCCAGTAAGGCGATGTATTCCAGCGGCAGCGGTGCTTCACGAATCATCAAGGCATCAGCCTGTAACAGGGCTTTTGCTCGTTCTTCCTGAGAAGCGCTTTTAGGCACAACAATGAATTCAGGATTGAATGCAGCGAGTACTTTGCTCTCTTCCTGGTAGTGCTCATAGCCCGGTTCGAGTACCACAATCTTTTTCATGATCATCTCAATCTGACATGTTAGTTTAAATTTATGGTGACGAATTTACAGTGAGGTAACAAGCTTTGTTACCTTAAATGGTGATATCCATCACATTTAAAATCCTAATCTGAAATGTTAGTTTGTTACGGTTGTAGCCGTGGATGGCGCGTCTTTGCGCTGCAACCATTTAATGATCATGACAGTACAAAGACCGCCAACCAGCATCACAATCGCCAGATAGATCATCGGAGCAGATGAACTTTGCATTTGATCGCGCACCAAAGGGATGGTGTTTTGCGCGAAGAACCCACCCAGGTTTGCCAGTGAGTTAATTGCGGCTAACCCAGCGGCAGCAGAGGCACCAGAGAGAAATTTCGCCATGTTCCAGAAGCAGGGTTGAATCGCAAACACCGATAGCACCACGCCACAGATAAAGGCAAAGCTGATGGCGGGTTGTGAAAAGAAGTAGACCGACCCGACCAGACACAACGCGGAGGTAAACATTGGCATTGCAACGTTAATGTAGGGATTGTTCGTGCGGTCTGGATTCTTCGTCAGCCAGCGCAGCAGCAACATCACCAGTGCCCACGGGATCATATTGAGGAAGCCGTTGGCCATATCAGAGACGCCGAAAGATTTAACGATGGTGGGCATCCAATAGCTGATGCCGTAAGCACCAAAGCAGATGAAGCCATAAACCAGTGCCAGTGCTAATACGCGTTTATCGGTCAGTGATTTGAACAGTGTATCGACAGACTTATCCGCCTGCTCACGGCGTTCTGATTCCAGACGGCCGATTAACCATTTTTTCTGATCTGCAGACAGGAAATTTGATTGCTCAGGTGTACCCGGGAAGAAGGCGAGTACGGGGACCACTAAAATCAGAGCCAGCACACCCGTGACAAGGAACAACCACTGCCAGCCTTCATAGCCCATGATACCGTGCATGCTGAGCAATGAGCCGTTGAGAGGAGCGCCAATCATATTGGCAAACATGCTGGCGGTGACCAGGAAGCCGACAATGCGGGGACGATACCTGGTTGGGAACCACTGCGTAGAGTAGAAAATCAATCCTGGATAGAAGCTGGCCTCTGCAAGACCCAATGTGAAACGCAGTGAATAGAACATCGTGAGGCTTTGCGTGAAGGCTAATGCAATAGTAATGATACCCCAGGCGCAGAGACTAAGGGCGAACCAGCGTTTCGCCCCCACTTTGGAAAGAATTAAATTCCCTGGCACGCTAAATAGCAGGTAGCCAATAAAAAACAGTGAAGAACCCAATCCAAAAGCGGATTCGCTCCAGCCCAGGCTGCTCACCATTTGCAACTTCGCAAAGCTGATATTTTGTCGGTCAATGTAGGCCACTACGTACATTGCCAGCATCAGTGGCACCAACATCATGATGGTTTTTTGTATCGTCGATTTTTCAATTTCATCAACGCTGTCAGGCGCTGACGGGTGTGTAAATGAACTCATGGCGTTAACCCTGTTTCTTATGTTGTTTGAGAGCTCAGAGGAAATGATGAACTGAGCCGCCGCATCGGTGGTGCTTCTGGATGTCTTTAAAAAAATCATAAATCAATCTGACATGTTAGATAATCTATCACCGCGATAACGTTGCGCATGGTGATTGTTGTTTTTTTGTAATAATGATCACAACAACACTTTGAATTTGAGTGTTTCTGTGATCATCATCTCAGTTGGGTGGGCATCTGGCGTACAAATTGCTAACACCTAAAAACCAAATCACTATTTTCATGTGACATGTTAGTTTTTATTGAGGTTAAAATGATATCTATCAATTGATTAAAAATACTTTGGCGATGATTGAGAGTGATGGTGGAGAGTGGCTATGGGCTGTGAAAAGTATCTTTAGGTGGATTAAAGTGAAGAAAACTTACCTGAACTGAAAATTTCACGTGATATAAATTAGCATTATATCCACAATAAAATTTTGTGATATTAAGTTTCCCCACTAAAAATTATTATGTAATTGATATTTAAATGATTAAAATCATATAGATAAGTTGTATTTCAAGATTGTGTACCTCTCTCATACCGGATATTAACGCTTCTATAGAAGGGGAGTTGATTTCATTAAGAATATTTTCTGTGAAGCGCTGAGCGTTTTCTAAAATTGAGTATCGAAAGAATAATCTCCGTGATGCTAAATTCTGACATGTCAGAATGATCTGGCTTTAGACAGGGGAACATAAAATGGTCAATAACAAATTTTCAGCGCGCATTGCACTCTTACCCATGCTGGTGGCAGGTGTCGTCTCCGCCATGCCGTTGATGGCAATCAGTGCCACGCAACCCAAGCTGGAGGTAGTCGCAGAATGGAATCGTTTGCCTTACGACTTGGGCAATGCTGATGCCGAGGCTGCGTGGCAAAAGAACGATACTAAAGCGATGCTGCACGGCGTCAAAGTGGATGCCAAAGGAAACATCTATGTCAGCACCGCGCGTTGGGGGGGGGCAGAAGTACCGGCTACCTTATCGCGCTTAGTGAAGAAAGAGGGCAAGTGGCTGTTACAGCCTTTCCCCAGTGCAGAAATGAACGACGTGAAGAATCCATTGGGATTGAAGGCCGTACTCGGCTTTGAAATCGATCGCAACAATGTGATGTGGATTCTTGACCAGGGGCACATTGCAGGGGCACCAAACAAAGCGGGTGATGAGAAACTCATCGCCTGGGATTTAAACAGTAACAAGGAGGTTGCTCGTTACACCTTCACCAATGACCAGGTCGATTTCACCTGCTCATTCCTGAATGATGTGGCGGTTGATAACGATCGCGGCGTGGTATACATCACCGATTCCGGAATTATGTGCCATCCACTCAAAGGTGCGCTGCTGGTCTACAACATGAAAAGCGGCCAGGCGAAAAAAGTGCTGACAAACCCAGAATGGGTCAACGACCAGCCTGGCTTCACCTTCAGCATTCATGGCGAGAAAGTCCTGAAAGATAAAGAGGGTAAAGCTAATCCAATGCTGACGGGCGCGGATGGCATTGCATTATCGGGTGATAAGAAAACCCTGTACTGGACCAATCTTACCGGCAACCGCCTGATGAGCGTGCCAACCGCACTGCTGCGTGATTTCTCCAACAGCGAAGCGCAGATTGAAAAGGGTATTAAAGTCGTCAATATCCTGCCTTCAAACACGGATGGTATGACGGCAGATCGTGCGGGTAACCTTTACATGACGGCACTCACGCTGAATGGGCTGATGAAACGTGATGCGAAAACCGGCAAGGTTACACCTTACGTGACAGATGAAGCCATTGCCTGGCCGGATACCATTGGCTGGGGCGGTAAAGGCGATCTCTATTTTGTCAGCAACCATCTGAACTCATGGGTGGGGGGTGACATGAATTTTGATAACCCGGCAGTGCCAAACTTCCGTATCTATAAAGTCCATGTCGGTGGACAACCGTATACGGCAAAGTAATTAAAAAGAAAAGGCAGGGTAACCTGCCTTTTTTTCGCTTGTTACAGTTCACTCTGCAGGGGCTGAGCCGCTCCAGCTAAGCATTCACCTTCGCGTACAATGGGTTTTTTCACCAGTAACCAGTAACACAAGCCGCTCAGTGCTGCGATCACGCCGCCGCTGATAAATGCCATAGCGTATGAGCCGGTGGAGTCGGCGATGTAACCGGTCACCAAAGGTGATAACGCACCGGCAAAAAAACCGCCAAAGTTCTGAATACCGCAAACGGTCCCTACAATATCATTCGATGCCACATCACCGGGAATGGCCCAGCAGGTACAGGAAACTGCGGACAAAAAGAACATCGCAATGGTCATCATCGCCAGCGCCGCCACCAGTGAATCGCAGAAGGTAACCGCAACCGTGGTAGCACCGCTAATTAAGGCCGCTACCATGATGACGATTTTCTTGGCCTTAAGCGGTTCGGCGACGCGCAGGCCATCGATCAGCCATTTGACCGCGAATCCTCCCAGCGCTGCGCCAACAATACCCGCTAAATAGGGGATGCTGGCGTAAACGCCCATGCTGCTTAGCGTCATATTCTGTGTTTTCATCAGGTAAAGCGGTAAGAAGGTGACAAAAATGTTGAATAGCCAGATGTAGCAAAACCAGCCCAACATCATGCCCCACATCGATTTGTAACGGAAAAGCTCAGCCCATTTCACCCGAGATCCTGCAGGCTGTTGCGGCAGACTGCCTCCGCCATCCGCGAGGATATAGTCACGTTCGGCCTGTGTCATGCTGGGATGATTTTCTGGGTGACGATAGATGAAAAAGAACACCACACCAAAAATAACCCCCAGGCTACCTGCAAGATAAAACAGGGCTCCCCAGCCAAAGTGGATGCTCATGAACACCAGCAACGGTGGCGCGAAAGCTAAACCCCAGCGTGATGAAGCATCCCAGATCGAACTGGCCAGTGCGCGTTCTTTACGGGGGAACCAGATAGAGGTGATCTTGGCCGAGGTAGGCCAACCTGGGGCTTCGGTCATGCCCAGCAATCCACGGGCGGCTAACAGCGCGGGCAGCGTACTGCACAGGCCTGTCAGCATGGTGGATAAACCCCATAGCGTTGCCGCAGAAGCATATACCTTACGAGGACCAAAACGGTCGGCCAGCCAACCGGCAGGCAGTTGGCTAAAGGCAAAGCAGAGTGAAAACACCGAGCCCATTAAACCAATATCGGTATTGGTGAGATGAAGATCGCTCATCATCGAGGGGGCGGCTACGCCGAGACTGGCCCGATCGAGATAGTTGATAAACCCACCGACGAGCAAAATGAAAGCCACGCCCCATCGTTTATTACCACGATGTGACGGGGGAGAAGGATTGAGAGGTTTCATTATAGGATCCTGTTTTAATATGCCATCTGACATGTCAGAATAAGTAACATTTGGCGGTATTAATCCAAAAGAGATTTCTTCAATTGATTGGGTTTTGATCACATATATCGATTTTATCTGCAATTATGACTTGTTAAGTCGTCAATTTGAGGTAAGGAATTGCAGAGTCACAGTTATTAATGACATGTCAGATTTTACGGGAGAAAGTGCAAATGCGAGTAGCTCAGATAACGGCATTAGAGGTGATGCAAGCAGGTCCAGTGATTCCGGTACTAATGATCGAAAAAGTCTCGCAGGCAGTGCCCTTGGCCAGGGCGCTCATTGCTGGCGGGATCAAAGTACTGGAAGTCACATTAAGAACGGAATGTGCGCTGGATGCGATTGCGAAAATCGCTGAACAAGTGCCGGAAGCCATTATTGGCGCAGGTACGGTGATCTCGCCCAGTCAGTTTCGAGACGTTGAAGCGGCAGGTGCCAGATTTGTCATCAGTCCAGGCGTGACGGACTCTTTATTACGCCATGCAGAAACGAGTGGAACGCCCTTTATACCCGGTATTAGCACGGTGTCGGAGTTGATGTTGGGGATGGAAAGGGGACTGACAGCGTTTAAGTTCTTCCCAGCAGAAGCCAATGGCGGCGTCCAGGCAATCAAAGCGGTTGCTGGCCCTTTCTCCACCGTGCGTTTCTGTCCTACCGGTGGCATCACCCCCACCAATGCCAGCCAATATCTGGCGCTGCCGAACGTAGTCTGTGTCGGGGGTTCCTGGCTGGCGACCCCGCAAATGCTGCGTGAGGAAAATTTTGCCGCCATCACCCAATTAGCGCTTCAGACCAGCCGACTCAGAACCTAATATTTTAATCAGTGCGGTACAGACTGTGCCGCATTTCCCCACAAACATCCTGCTCAATTAGTGATCTATTCCGCACTTCTTTTCAAGAATGATTGCCAGCTTGTTAAATTTTGACGTTAATGAATTCATATTGTGGACTTAATGTCCATATTGTGGAGTAGTTGCGAGGTGATAATGAGCAAGTCTAAAACAAATCTGGATGCTGAAACGCTGCGTCGTATGCCTTATCAGTACGACCAACCGGGAGATATGGTGCCGGATTTAGTGGTGACGAATGCTGTTCCCATTGATGAACGTATTTGGGTTCCGCAAGCAGAGAACGTCTGGTTTCGTCCTCTGTGTCTGAATCGATCTGCCGGATATTGGATGAATCTTTTACGGGTGAGGAAATCGGGTGTGCTGAGCCGCCACCGCCATCCGGCACCGGTTCACGCTTACGTCATTAAAGGGCGCTGGCGTTATCTCGAGCATGAGTGGGAAGCCCTAGAGGGAGGGTACGTCTTTGAACCCCCTGGTGAGACGCACACCCTGGTGGTTGATGAGGATGTTGAAGAGATGATCACAATGTTCCAGGTTCATGGCTGCATGTATTACGTCGATCCCTGGGGCAATCATATCGGGTTTGAGGACGTCTTTACCAAAATAGATATGTGTCGCAAACACTACGAATCCGTTGGCCTTGGGGCGGATTTCGTCGATCAGTTTATCCGCTGAACCCCGGCAATGTGAGCCCTTAACCCTACAGTCTCAATCACCTGTACCAAAATAATAAGAGACGACTCATATGGCTATTCATGCAAAAACGCCCGCTGTGGCAAGAATACAGCTGGTTGCTCTGCTGTTCCTGACAGCAGCAGGCATCATTAACTATATCGACCGCAGCGCACTCTCAATCGCCAACACGGCAATTCGTGAAGAGCTGCACATGACACCCACTGAAATGGGTTGGCTACTCTCAGCTTTCTCACTCTCCTATGCTTTCGCGCAGCTACCCGTCGGCGCGCTGCTGGATCGCTTTGGCTCACGCGCCATGCTTGGGCTGGGCATGTTCTTCTGGTCTCTTGCTCAGGCTGCCTGCGGGTTGGTTAATAATCTGTCGATTTTCCTTATCTCGCGCGCGGTGCTGGGAGCTTGTGAAGCGCCGCTATTTCCCGCCGGCGCCAAGGTGATCAGTGAGTGGTATAACCAGCGCGAACGAGGAACGCCAACCGGTATCTTTATCGCTTCCAGCTGCATTGGGCCCTGTATTGCGCCGCCGCTGTTGACCGTGATCATGTTAACCATCGGCTGGCGATGGATGTTCATTCTCACCGGTGCGCTGGGCATGCTGATGGCAATCGGTTGGTATGTGATTTATCGCAATCGCAACCAGGTGCAGCTTTCTGTCGCGGATGAAGCTTATCTGCAAGAAGGGGAGCGTTTTCAGCACAGCGAGAAGAGTATTAGCGGTAAAGAATGGCGCGGCTTGTTCGCACATGCCACCACCTGGGGGATGTTAGTGGGGTTTATGGGCGTCATCTATATGGTGTGGCTCTACCTCACCTGGCTGCCCAGCTATCTTGAACATCAGCGTGGCCTGTCAGTGGCGCATACCGGTTGGCTGGTCGCTGTTCCGTATCTGTTCGGTATGGCGGGCATGATGGGCGCTGGCCGCATTGTAGATTTTCTTGCCGCACGGGGTATGCCGCTCATCTTCAGCCGTAAGTGGCCAGTGTGTGTGGGATTGCTGGGCGGTGCCGCCTTTACCATTCCGGCCATTTTCGCCAGTAGTAATGGGGTCGCCATCGCCTGTATTTGCCTGGCGATGTTTTTCATCAATATGGCAAGCGCCGCATGCTGGACCATGGTGAGTGTGATCGTGCCCAAACGCCAGGTTGCCTCCCTGGGCAGCATCCAGAACTTTGGTGGTTATTTTGGCGGTTCTTTCGCGCCGATTATTACCGGCTGGGTCGTAGAGCATACGGGGCGATACGACAACGCGCTAATGGCCAGTGCGGTTATCGCGGTGATTGCGGCATTGGTCTACTTCCTGTTAGTGAAAAAACCGCTCCCCGAAGATGCCGATTATTCCCTTCAAACTGATAAAGAGAGAACGCACTATGACGTTTCGCGCTGATTTATTTGCCGGAAAAACGGCCCTGGTAACGGGTGGGACGACGGGCATCGGTGCCGGCATTGCCAGCACCCTCGCAGAGTTGGGGGCTAACGTCATTGCAGCAGGCGTGCAGAGTGAAACCCACCAACTGCCTGCGGCGCATCACATCGCTGTTCAGGAGTTAGATGTGCGAGACAACACCGCGATCCTTAACGTTATCAATGCGCTGCCACAGTTGGATCTGCTGATTAACTGTGCAGGTATTATTAGCCGCGAAAAAGAGCATCAGGTTGACGTGTTTGAAAACGTCATTGATATTAACCTCACCGGCACGCTACGTTGCTGCTCAGCTGCACGCAAAAAACTGGCGCAAAGTCAGGGATGCATCGTCAATACGGCTTCAATGTTAAGCTTTTTTGGCGGAGGCCTGGTGCCGGGATACAGCGCTAGTAAAGGTGGCATTATGCAGCTCACAAAGTCCCTCGCGATTGCTTATGCCGCAGAGGGTATCCGTGTGAATGCGGTAGCCCCTGGCTGGATTGCGACTACTTTAACGCAGTCGCTGCAAGACGATCCATTGCGTGCGGAACCTATTTTGTCCCGCACACCGCTCAAGCGCTGGGGAACGCCAGCAGATGTAGCGAAGGCCGTGGTCTTTCTGTGCAGCCCTGCAGCCTCGTTCATTACCGGCACAATTTTGCCGGTGGACGGAGGTTACTTAACGGCATAACTGATTAATGGAAAAAAACGCTGCAGTTCCGGGGACCGCCGCTTTTCAGAAATTTATGCGGGCTTTGCAGGTCGTTTCTGACCAGCCTCATCAACTTACTATTGGCACGCTGGCGAAAACGCTGGCGTTGCCACGTCCGACGACGCACCGCATTGTCGAGGCGCTATTGGCAGAGGGTATGCTGGTGAGTGATCACTTGGATCGCCTCGGACTGGGGCCGCGCTTTGTGGCACTGGCGTGGCGGTCGCTGGAAACCAGTGATATCCGCGCGGTGGCACAACCTTGGTTAACGCAATTGCGTGACGAGCTTGATGAGACAGTCCATCTGGCGATACGCAATGGACTGGAAATGGTCTACATCGACAAACTTGAAGCGCATCGCACGGTACGTATGGCTTCTCGCGTGGGTACGCGGGTAAGCCTGTATTCCAGTTCTGTAGGGAAAGCTTGGCTTGCCTCACAATCTGCAGACGCACTGGATGGCTGGCTTGAGCAACTGGACTTGCAACCTTTTACTGAGCACACGCGCACCACCCGAGACGCTATTCATAAGGAAATCGACGTCACTCGCCAGCGCGGTTACGCAATAGACGATCAGGAGAACGAGTTAGATATCTGCTGTTACGGCAGCGCAATCCTCGATCCTCGTGGTGCCGTGGCAGGGTGCATCAGCGTCAGTATGCCGACGTATCGTTTTGTGGAGAAAGATCAAGTCACCACGCTGGCTCTGATTCAAAATTGTGTCAGCCAGATTCAGCAGCGTCTGATTTAAAGGGCGGTTGAAAAGAGCAAATCACGTAACCAGCGATGTCCAGCATCGCGGTGCGTGCGCTCATGCCAGACCACAATTTTGCTGAAGCCCTGAATATCGAGGGGGGGCGGTAACACAGTGAGACCGGGCAGGTCATGGGTCAACCTTTTTGGCACCACACTGATCAAATCACTCACGAGCAAAATCTCTGGCAGCACCAGGAAGCTGCAAACAGAGAGCGTGACGCGTCGTGTTCGACCGAGTGAAGCCAGTGCCTCATCGGTGACACCGCTAAAGTTGCCTCCCACATAAGACACCAGCGCGTGGTCGTGTTCACAGAAAGTATCCAGCGTTAAACCTTCCGGCTGAGTGAGTGGGTGGCTTGCCCGCAGTAAACACACATACTCTTCATCATAAAGCGCTCTGGCATGCAGGTCTGGCGGGGCGGTCTCTGGCGTTATCAGCGCAAAATCAACGTCGCCACGCTCAAACTGCGCGCTTAGCTGTTCGTTATTCACCGGTAACACCGCCACGCGAATACCGGGTGCCTGTAATCGCAAAGCTGCCATAAACGGCACTATTACGGCGCGCAAGGCATAATCCGTTGCGGCAATCTTCACCGTCATCTCAGCGACAGCGGGTTCAAATGCCTTGGGCTGCAATAATTCACTGACTTCAGCCAGGATTGATTTCACCGGCTGCGCCAGTTCTAACGCCCGCAATGTTGGAATGATGCCGCGCTGAGTGCGTGTAAAAAGTGGGTCATTGAAACACTCGCGCAGGCGCGTCAGCATCCCGCTGACGGCAGGTTGCGTGAGTGACAGTCGCTCAGCCGCGCGCGTCACACTACGTTCATCCAGCAGGGCATCGAATGCCTTCAGCAAATTAAGATCTAGATTACGTATATCGGTTTTCATAAGCCCCGGTAGTGACAGGCAAAAGTGAATTTATGCTGAAAACGACGTTGCGTGTTATCCCGCCAGCAGCTGCTGGCAAAGCGCTTTACCAACCTCGGAAGCTGACTGTGGGTTCTGACCGGTAATCAGTACGCCATCGGTCACAACGTTGCATTGCCAGTTTTCAGCCGCCTGATGGAGTGCCCCGCGTGCTTTCAGCGTGGTTTCCAACATAAAAGGTACAGCTCCCGCCAGACCTACTTCCATTTCTTCTGTGTCGGTAAAAGCCGCAACACGTTTACCTTTCACCAGATATTGCCCATTGCTGAGTTTCACGTTGACCAGTGCAGCGGGACCATGACAAACGGCAGCGATGGGCTTATTGCACTCAAACATGTCACGGATAAGTGTTTTAACCGCAGCATCATCCGGGAAGTCCCACATAGTGCCATGCCCACCGACAAACAGTACGGCACTGTAATCATCAATTTTGGCTGCGGCCAGCGGTAAGGTGTGATTGAGTTGCTGATGGAAATTTCCATCCTGCCAGTATCGTTGATTAATTTCATCATCGCCGATGCCATAGACAGGTGGTTTTCCGCCTTTAATGGAAGCAAATGCGACCGGCACGCCTGCCTGAGTCAGCACATGGAGGGGATGCGTTAATTCCGGCAAATAAAAACCTGAAATATCATGCCCGTTCACAATGCCGCGATAGCTGGTAAGTACCATCAGCACCGGCTTAATCATTTGGTTCTGGGCGATTGCCATTTCATATCCTTAAGATTTAAAAAATGAAATTACGCGCCATTGCCAAATTTTTGACAGGCTCCGCGCCCGGTCAGATTAGCGGATGTAGCTATAATGAAAACATGCGTTCACTTATGAGGGTGATAAATTATCGTTATAGCCAGCGCGAGGTAATATTTCTCAGATATCAATAATTTTAATATCAAAGATAATTAGAGGCGATTGGTGTTATTTCTCCAGCAGACAGATACTTCATCTGTCCCTTATCACTTTTGAGAAATGACCAATGAAAATGAACGCGATTGACTGGCCGGAAGGCTTTGTTCCAGGATTTGCCGATAACTACTGTTCAAACGAAGTCATTGTTGCAGGCTTAAGCACACAGGATATCTGGCCGTTGCTGAATACCCCGTCTCTGTGGCCGACCTATTATCAGAACTCGGCTAACGCCCGTTTCTATGACAACAAAGGCCCAGAACTGGAACAGGGCGTACGTTTCTACTTCGAAACGTTTGGCTTCCCCGTTGAGGCTCAGATCACAGAATATGTCGCGCCTGTTGCAGGTGAAGCGGCCCGTGTTTCCTGGCACGGATGGGCGGGTGAAGTCGGCAGCGATGAGCGCCTGGACGTATTACATGCCTGGCTAATTGAAGATATTCCTGATAACCGCGTGCGCATCCTGACCCAAGAGACGCAAAACGGTAAGCCTGCTGTGAAGCTGGCAAATGCAAAACCTAATCCAATGATTAACGGTCACCAGGATTGGCTGGATGGACTAGTAGCAACAGCTAAAGCCCGTCAGTAAAGGTTACATCTTGGCTTCCAGCCAGCTGAGTGCCTGCTGTGCCCGCGCAGAAAGAGGCCACTCCGCGCGGTGAATCAGCCAGATGGTATCCACTAATGCGTTACCTGCCTCGATTACCTGAATGCATTCCTGGCGGTGAAATGCCATGCGGGCAAAGCGCGGCAACACAGTGAAGCCTAGCCCACGCGCTACCGGCTCGAGAATCAAGCTGATCTGATTACTGAAGCCGCGCTGTGGCAGGTTGCGCACGCCCGGATGACCGGGAAAGCGTCGGCTCAGCAGACGCGTCGCCATCGCCTGACCATCTGGATGATCAATAAAACCCAGGGCTTCAAGATCTTCCCATCTTGTGGCTGCTGCGCCTGCTGGCACAACCAGCTCTAAAGGTTCTTCAGTAAATTTCTGTGCCGCCAGACGTTTGTCATCGGGTTTTTGCGTCATCAGGCCCATCTCAAACCGGTTGTGTAGCACGGCATCCATCACCTCGCAGTCCGGTGCAAAACGGTGACGGATGGTTAAATCAGGATGATGTTGCTGCAAAGCAAGGAGCAGGGGATAAAGCCGCAACCCGATACTGCCGGGGGAGATAAGACTGACTTCCCCACAGGTCACGTCGCCTTCACTGAGTCGCAATGCCAGGTGGCGCTGGGCACGATCTACATGCTGGCAATAATCCAGCAGTGCCCGACCGGCGGGTGTCAGTTCCAATGGACGCTTACTCCGCAGAATCAGCGGGCCGAGCTGTTGCTCAAGGTGGCGAATATGTTGGCTGACGGCCGCTTGCGTAATACCCAGCCTCTCAGCGGTAACCGTGAAGCTACTCACTTCGGCCAGTGTGGCAAAAGATTTAAGCCATTGTGGATTAAGCATAATGAAATTTTATAATTACCATAATTGAATCACTGTTTTCATTATACCCGTATCGCCGTAGCCTGTGGATCTTTCCATCAGAGGAGATGAGCAATGAGTACTCCCTATCCACGTACGTTTTCCCACATCGGTCTGTCAGTGACCGATCTTGATGCCGCTGTAAAATTTTATACTGAGGTCATGGGGTGGTACCTGATTATGCCTCCGACTGAAATTCAGGAAGATGAATCCGCCATCGGTGTGATGTGTAGTGATGTATTTGGTGGTGGCTGGCAAAAATTCCGCATCGCTCACCTTTCAACTGGGGATCGTGTAGGTGTCGAAATTTTTGAGTTTAAAGCCGCTGAAAAACCAGAAAATAACTTTGAATACTGGAAAACAGGTGTCTTCCACTTCTGCGTGCAGGATCCAGATGTTGAAGGATTAGCCGAGAAAATCGTGGCCGCTGGCGGAAAACAGCGTATGCCTGTGCGTGAATACTTTCCTGGCGAGAAACCGTATCGCATGGTGTATATGGAAGATCCGTTTGGCAACATCATTGAGATTTACAGCCACAGTTATGAGTTGACGTATTCGGCAGGTGCCTATGTCTGATCCGGCGTTATCTATACCTGCAGACTGGCGTGGCTGGGTCTGGCACGGAGGTCATTCGCCGCTGGATTTACAGGAGCGTAATTTCAGCGCCATACCACTGCAGGCGGGAGACATTCTGGTGCAGAACGCGGCGATAGGACTTAACCCGGTCGACTGGAAAGTGCTCAGCACACAGCAAGAGCAAGTTCCGGGTGTTGATGGTGCGGGGACGGTGGTGGCGATAGGGTCAGGGGTTGAGAAAAACCTCCTGGGCAAACGTGTGGCGTATCACCAGAACTTACAGCGTAACGGCAGTTTTGCAGAATACACCGTGCTGGCTGCACAGGTTGTCATGCGGATCCCCGATGATATTGATTTTGCGACGGCGGCCGCCTTCCCTTGTCCAGCATTGACGGCCTGGCAGGCCATTGAAAAAATTCCGGTTCAGCCCGGCGCGCCGCTGTTGATTGCCGGAGCAGGCGGCTCTGTTGGTCATTATCTGGTGCAACTGGCCATGTCGCGGGGTTTTGAGGTCATAACCTTGAGCAGTGAGCGCCACTGGTCACGCTTGCATGCACTGGGTGCAAAGCGCTGCCTGAATGACAGCCAACTTACGACAGAAGCGGCGCATCGTCGTTACTTCGCCGTGATTGATGCGGTGGGGGCAGAACATGCTGCACAGCTGGCAGATACTCTGCTGGCAAATGGTCACTTAGTCTGCATTCAGGGTCGTGTTGCGGAGTGGCCATGTGCCGCATTTGGTCGCGCGCTTTCTCTGCACGAAGTGGCGCTGGGCGCACTTCACCAAACGGGTAATGCTCAACAGTGGCATGCACTCACGCAACAAGGAGAGCGCATGCTGGCGCAGATAGCCTCCGGGAGTATGCAAAGCGAGTTGCTGCTGCATTTCCCTTACGATCAACTGCCTGCACAGTTACAAGCATTACGGCATCGTAATTTCAGTGGCAAGCAGGTCATTTTGTTTTAGTTATCTCAAGTGGTGGTTAAGAAAAGTTTTTTATTTCTCATTCTGAAAGATATTACGCTGCACAATCGTAAAGCGTTACCACAGATGTGCCAGTACCGTGCACGATGTCAGTAATGAATGTTACCGTATGCATTACAACAGTCTGGCACGGGGTAGTGTGGGGCAGGTGCGACAATGTTGTCACCAGAACGTCTCATCACACCGGCTTTTCCCGGCATCTGGAAAGACGCTCAGGTGGGAAAACTCGTACAGATTGCGCGCGTAACCAAAGCACAAGGCGCAGTGCCGATTTTTTACTATATGGTTTCGTATCACCTTATAGAATCAGTTACGGGAGGTCGAGCCCAGCACTGGGGCGCAAGAGTTCTTTATCAGTAATTAGGTATAGCCCATGCCCCTCTGCATTAACCAGCGCTGATAAAGGTATTTATGTTTAATCAGAAACAGGGTTTATGGATTGTCAGATGGTCTTATAATCATTAAAAAAACTGTGCTGCAGTTAACTCTGCAGCACATCTTTTATTGTTTTGACACGGATAATTCCCCATCTTTTACGGTGTAATTTTTCTGATTATCTGGACCTAAAATCTCACGGATGGGACTGTTCAGGCTAATTCTTTCGTAAGCTTCTGACTTTATTGCGTGATAGTTTTCTGGATCTTGTCTATCACCTCTACCATTATATTTAGCAATATACGGGTAAGGAAACACTGGACGTGCATACAACTCCTTATCTGCAGGTGCTGCAAAAGGTTGGCTGGATTTCATAGTTCCGTGAAACTTTATGGAGGCATCCTTCACAGAAGACGTTTGTACCTTTTGTTCCTGCGAAGGCTGAATATCTGTATTTTTTATTTTACCGGCATAGAGTCTAGCCGGAGCCTCTCCCTGTTCGCTCCAATTCATCAGGGCTGACAGTAGATCAACCTGGTCAGGGCCCTCACCGTTTCCGCAGTGCGCCACGCCTGGGAGAAGAAACAGACGCATGAAACTCTTGACGCTTTCCACTCCCATGAATTTCTGAACACCTTTAAAATAAGCGATGGTACCAGCTGGAGAGATTGAGTCATCGGCCAGACCGTGCCAGATAATCAACTTGCCACCTGCGGCTCTGAAAGGTTTAAGGTCAGTGTTTGTTGCGTTATAAAGAGATGAAAGTTCAGAGACCTTGGCGAAATTCTGGTTATTTAGCGAAAAGTCGGACAATTTCTTCAGATTCGGCTTTGCACCGTGCAACAAAACATATTGCAATGCTGGCAGGGCCATCATTTCAGACATTGAGCTGCCTTTTACAGTTGAGGGAACCGGCCATCGAAGCTCAGATCCCAGCGGAAGTCCACCCGGGACATACTGCTCACCGTTTTTGCCGCCTGCACCCTGATAGAGTTTCTCGACCACATCCAGCTCCTCAGATGTCAGACAATTACTGCTATCACTCTGATCAGGCTTACACTGCTTGATCCAGCTACGAGAAAAAGTACAGGAGTAGGGGTTTTGCAGAATGCCATCTTCAACACCTGAAAGAGTCGGACAGTGTGTTAAAGCAGCCTCATGAATAACAGAAAGTCGGTTTTGAAGAAGTACAGGGGTGCCATCTGCGCGCAGATTAGCGACCACGTTCCAGCCGTGAAAGAAGGAATTCTGCTGAGAAAACCATGCGGCGGGCGCGCCTGCGCTAATACCATTAAAATCGTTCGGATAGCGTTGCGCTTCTATCAGAGCTTCGCGACCACCGTCTGAACAACCCATAAAATAGGCATATTTTTGCGCTTGTCCGTAATAAGCCCTGATGAGTGCTTTAGTGAACTGAGCAGTAACGTGATTCGCTCGATAGGCAAAATCTATGCGTTTTTGAGGATCTTCGGCCCATGAGGCATCCATCATGCTACCTGTATGCCCCATATTAGTCGCGGCGACGACGAACTCGCCATTCACTGCGGGGGCACATCCGCTGGCATTTGAAATGCTGAGATTTATATCGCCGCAAAGACCACCACAGCCCACCTGAAGCATTCGTTGTGTCCAACGCGACTGGGGCAGAGCGACCTCAACGCCAATTTCCGGAGACAAAGTGGCATTTATTTTACAAAATGTACCCTGCTGAGTTTTCAAATCTTTTGCGCCTGTGATTTTGACGTGTGCATCAATGCCTTCATCAAAATTAGTTGATCCAAGCTGAGCGCACGATTTAACCGGCTGTACCACTGACAAAGGCTGAGCGGCAGAAGCTGATGACAAAAGTAAAAAAAGAAGACTTAGTGCAAGTATTCCCAAAATGAATTTTTTAAATCCAAATATTAAGCTCATGAATACCTCCAAAAAAAACAATGTTTTATTTTAGATGGTTATAAGCTCCTATCGCTGCAGGTTTTTGTAAGAAAATTGACTGAATCTCGAAAATATTGAAGAGCAAAATGTTATGTGAAATTTATTTCATCAGTAAGTGTCGCGTCAGAAATGTTAAACCCGAATAATTGCAGGAAAGTAGAATTAAAAAAATTTTTCATTTCTAATTCGGGCTTTCCTGCACGAAATTTCTGTTTCAGATTTCGCATCTTAACCTGACTTTTCACCTTACCCAAGCGATATGAGGAAAGTTTAAGGAAATTATGTTTGCTGAAATTCTGAACTCTATCCTGCGCTAAAAAAGGGCATATATAATGTTGTATATTGTCACGATGAAATCTGACACCAAGTCCGGTCTGTTCATTTAAGTGCTCTACTGAACGGCCATAAATACGCGGGCTGTCATTTCCGCAATTGTGAAAATGACATTCCCGTAGCAAAGAAAAATTGTCTGGTGCTACCTCAGCGAAGCTTCTCCATTAGCTGCTCTGCGCCCTTATCCACCCCTGTCTCTGCCGCGCTCATAGAACCAAACGTCGCGGCCACGTTCATGGCGTTCGGATACTGCTCCGCCACGTAAGCCAGCAGAAGCTCACCGGTAGCGGCATCCTTTACCTCCACGGCATAGTTAACGTATCCGCTCATCAGTCCGCGTCCGCCGCGCACCGACTGAACGATGTTATAGGGTCCGCCGGCCAGGTCAAACTTCGTGAAGGTACCCACGACCTGTGGCGTGGTGTCCGCGCCGGTCAGCGTCAGCCTAAGCCGGAGAGCCGGGGCGTTACCGCCGGGTGCGTTGACGGTAAACTTCTGCGCCAGCACTTCGGTAAACTTCTTCTGCATATAGTCTGCCAGATTGCGCCGGTCTTCCTGAGACAAATCATTAAACTGTGCGTCGCTGCCGCCATAAATTCCGACGGGTTCCACGGTGATGCTGCGGTATTTACTCCAGTCAACAGGCGCAGCGTAGCGGAAGGGTATCCTGTCGCTGTCATCAGCCGTATTAGGCGTCATCCGGGACGTGGCCTCAATACCGGAATATTTCACCGGTGAAGTCGATGAACACCCCGCGGCGGCAATGGCGGCGGTCAGGATAAGCGAACGCGACAGCTGTTTTGTCAGGCAAACCATAAACGTATTCTCCGGCAATTTTTTTAATTAATGAACTGTACGGTATAGTTAATATGGATTATTATGGCTCTGTCAAGAAAATGTTTCCGTTCGTGTCTGTGAATTTCCAGTGAGGAATGCGACATGTTTAACCCTTACCTGAAGTTATCGTCTTCGGGCACCACCACCGGGCCAGAGCCCGGCCAGGTCACGGCACCGCCACTCAGCGGGGATTTAACGCCATTTAAGAGGGAGGTAAGTGCTGAGCGTGCCGTTCTGATGTGGAGCCTGCCGCTCCGCTATTCCGGCCTGCCGGTAAGGAGGAGGCTGATAAGAATGATGCTGACGCTGCAGAGATGTGGCGAAGCAGCGGGAAGCCGGGAGCAGCGGGGGCAGGACGCATATCTGCCGGCTATGGATTATGCACAGAGCGTTATTGATACGGCGATGCTGCGTGGCGAATTACGCTGCCGCCCCTCCGGCGAAATGGCGCGCGACTACCTGAAGCAGGCAGAGGGTCTGCTGAGCCTCATGAACAGCACTCCTCAGGATAAAGCGTTTCTCCGCAGAGAGGTCCGGCGCAGAACGGCTGATTTTCTGCGCCGCTATGCGCCGGTTGCAGATGCGGGCTGGTGCTGATGTTCAGGGCGGCTCCCGCGCTCATGTCTGATGCCGGCGGCGTGTGTGGCGTATCCGATGCGGGGACATCCTGATGGATGGCTTGTCCGTTGGTGAGGCGCTTGAGAACACGCCGCTGCGGCAGTGGTTTGAGTATGGAGTCATGCTGGTAATCGTGGTATGCGGCCTGATGAGAACCGCCGGTAATATTAGGGAATTGCACCGGCTTAGCCGTCCGGGCCGGGGGCGAGCCGGATACTATGCCATCAGAGTATGGAGAGCCCCGCCGGGACCGCTGCGGATATTACTTACGGTGGAATGCCTTGTCGTGATTGTGCTGTGCGCGCTGCTGATGCTGGCACTCAGCGACGCCTCCCTCTGAAGGGAGCAGCTTTCAGCATCAGGAATGGCTTACAGAGTTACACGCCTTTAACCGGGTATCAGCAACAACTTTACAGGAACGGGAATAAATGTTTGAAAGGCTGTCAGCGGTGTACGGGGACGTTTCCTGGATGGACGGGTGCATGATAAGCATCCTGATTTTATTTGGCACGACCGCCGCTACCGTTGTGATTATGTGGTGGCGCATCATCAGTAACATTACCGAAGTTGTCCACATCTGGCGCCTGAAAGCGAGGCGCGGGCGAAAGTATGCGGAAGGGGCCTGGGGCGCGCGTCAGCGTTCGCTGATGGCGCTGCTTGTCTCAGAAATTCTGGTGGCGCTGGTCATCAGCGCCTTGGTTGTGCTTATGCTGACGGGGACGTCCTTTTATTAGCCGGGCCTGGCCGCTTAATGAGTGCCCGCCGGATGGCGGGCTGAGGTTCAGATGTGGCTCCCGATGGAAAGGCACCCGGTCAGCATCAGCAGAGCCATACCGGTACAAAGACTGTAAACAAGACGCATATCCGCTCCTCAGAATAATGAAACGCAGCCGCTCAGCAGAATTGTGCCTGCGGCCAGACCTGCCACCATAATTAACCGGATAATCATTAACGCACCCCCTTATATAAACTGTACGTATCAGTTTATATAAGTTTCAGGGCTAGTCAATCCTGCGTGGTGAAAAAAACGGCTTTACCTGATTTTCAGCGTGGTGACGAACCCGATATAAATACCTCCACGGCGCTTTTCACCATGGCGAAGACATTTTCCCGCGTGTAAACCGGCATCGTGTGACGGAGAAAGAGCTCGTCCGCCTCGGCCGTCACCAGCGCAGAAAACTGTTTTGCCCTCAGTACGGGACTGGCGGGGTGCAGGTCGCCAGCCTCTATATGCTGCTCCATCAGCGCCGCCAGAGCGTTCATACTTTCCCGGACGCCGGACTCATAAAAAATATCGCCAATCGAAGAATGCCCCGCCTCACCTATCACCATGCGATAAAGCTGAAGCCCCTTCCAGTCGGACGTCATGGCACCCAGCATCCCCTCGCCAAAGCGCTGAAGCCTGTCAGGTAAAGGCAGGTCACGGCACTCCTGACTGTAGACATCCTCTGCAGCGCGGGTGAGGAAGTTGGTTCCGTATGCCCGGACAACGGCATCCAGAAGGCTTTCCTTGGAAGAGAAATAGTTATAGAGCGTGGCTTTGGAGCACTCTGCCGTTCTGGCTACCGCTTCCATGGAAGCACGTTCGTATCCCTGCTCCAGAAAAACAGTCGTGGCGGCATTAAGGATTTGAGTTCGTTTTTGTTCAGTCAGCGTTCGCATGCGGTCTCTCCTTATAAACATGTTTACGATAACAGAACTGTATGGTTCATTAAAGACGTGTGGTTTTAAGGTGCAGCAGAGTGTGGTCGTCAACGCGCTGAATGATGCCGAGCCGGTATAGATCTTTATCTGTCATGGTCACCAACATAAAGTCTGCATCCTGAGCTGAGCCTAAGGAGATCTAAGGTTAGTTCAGGGGGGGGGCGGACGATTTCCTGGACCTTCAGGAGATAATTCATGCACTCATATGAGGATCGTATCCGTGCCGTCGAGCTTTACTTCAGATATGGCAAAAGGCTGACCGTTGTTGTCAGGGAGTTGGGCTATCCGTCCGTTAAACAGCTTGGCCGGTGGGGTCGGATTTTTGAGGAATACGGAGACTTACCCAGGGAATTAAAACCCAGAAAACGCTATTCACACGCGCAAAAAGTCGCTGCGGTTGAGCATTACCTCACGCACGGCGGTTGCCTAGCCTATACGCGCCGCGCCATTGGCTTTCCCAGCAACGAAGTACTCAAGAGCTGGATCGAAGAGATTTATCCATGACGGCGGCCCCTGATTATTCGCTCAAACACCAATAAATGCTTCAGTCAGGAAGAAAGAATTCAGGCTGTCCGCGAGCTCTGCACCCGACGCGGAACGGCACTTAAAGTTGCACAAAAGGTAGGTGTCAGCGTTCCGGTCCTGTACAAATGGAAGAAAGACCTGATCGACGATGAGGCTTATCAATCCATGCGTAAACGTAAATCTGCTCCACCGGATAAGCTGCAGGATGCATTGCTCGATGAAGTACAGCAGCTTAAACAGCAGGTTCATCAGCTACAGCTTGAACGTGACATCCTGACAAAAGCGAATGAACTGATAAAAAAAGACATGGGCATCAGCGTCCTGACCCTGAAGAACAGGGAGAAAACCCAACTCGTTAATGCTCTTAAGGAAAGTTATCCTGTTGCTGAATTGCTCAGTACTCTGCAGCTTGCACGAAGTTGCTATTTTTATCACAAAGCGAGCCTTCGTCTGCATGACAAATACGCGGAAATACGCATAACCATGGCTAAGATCTTTGAGGAAAATTACCGCTGCTATGGTTACCGGCGTCTCCACGCGATGCTCCGTGAAAACAATACGTACATCTCAGAAAAGGTTGTCCGCAGGCTGATGGCTGAAGAGCAGCTGATAGTTAAGCGTGCAGGGCGGCGGCGATACAGCGCTTACTGCGGAGAAATCGGTCAGGCACCTGAAAATCTTCTCGCCAGAAATTTTCGCTCCTGCATGCCAAATGAGAAGTGGCTGACCGATATTACTGAGTTCCAGCTTCCGGCCGGCAAGGTCTATCTGTCGCCAGTCATTGACTGTTTTGATGGCAAAGTGGTGAGCTGGACCATAGGAACACGGCCGGATGCAAAACTGGTGAATGCCATGCTGGATGATGCGATCGATACGCTCAGCGAACATGAAAGACCGGTGATACATAGCGACAGAGGCAGCCATTACCGGTGGCCGGGATGGCTGGATCGTATCAACGCATCGGGTCTTATAAGGTCCATGTCGCGCAAAGGTTGCTCGTCGGATAATGCAGCGTGTGAAGGCTTCTTATCAAATTGGACTCTCACATGAGGTGCGCATAATGCTATTTATGTTAAATAACAGTGAGTTAAATAAAAATTTGCGTTAATGTTTATCCCCCTACTTGCTCAGGCCACCCAGAACACTTCAGGTTGACTGAGCCCCTTCCCTGCTTCCGGATAATTACCTTCTGGTCATATGAGATAGCTGCCAGACCCGGGGCTCGCTTACAAAGGCCGATACAGACTTTATAGCGGAGCGCGAGAGCGTCGTCAGCGATGAAGGACGATGTAACCTGTGCAGGAATCAAAAGGCCGGAACAACATGCCCGACCCCTAGCTTTGTTAATTCATCATGCGCGAGCAGCCGGAGAGCGTGATAAACGCCTGAAGCAGAGGGTGCCGCGCAACAAACACGTCGTGGTCTCAGCCACTACCGCGATTTGGCGCCCCGGGTCCTCACCACGCGCTGCTGATTCAGGCGTTTTGCGCGCGCCCCGACGCCCTCCTTGCGTGAGACCGCCCCGCGATGGACGCCACCACTCCTATCAAAGTGGCTCTGAGGCTGGCCGTCACACCGATCAGCCAGAACGACATGGACATCGCCGGGCACGCGATGGCTGCAGGCGCTAGCCTGGTGACCAGTAACATGCGGGAATTCACGCGTGTACGGGACCTGATGCTCGAAGATTGGCTAAGATAACGCCACCGGGAGATTTCAGCAAATTTATCCAGCTCTCCGGTTATCTTTATAAAAAACTCGCTGGTCCAATGTGTATTTGAAACACCCCGTTCTCACCTGAAATTATATAATAATCGTCATTATCAATAAATCAGACACTTTTCATTTTCAGTCCAATGGCTTTTAAAGTAGACTTGAGCTCACCTTCTTTAAATAACAAATCCAAGGAGGAAATAAAAAGCCTTATTCTTTGATTAATAGCAAAAGGACCAATACCCTCTGGAACTACAATATGTTTCTTAAGTACATAAGCCTGAATTCCTTTGACAATATCAATCTTAAAATTCTTAGACAACGAAGAATTTATAATCAGGTCTTCTAGTCCTGAAACATTAGTTCGCTCCAGTCTGCATCTAACACGATCATCCAGAAAGTCCAAATTAAGTTTTTCAGCGCGCTTTTTGTTATTGCAACCCTGACACACAGCGAGAAGGTTAATACTTTTGTGAAACTTTTCTTCCTTAAAGCTGGGGTCAATATGGTCAATTTGAAAGGACTGTGTAGGATAAAAGCCGAGACAGTAGTAGCAGCAGTGATACAGCGATATTCCATCTTCAGTAAATCCCTGTCTGGTTGAGAGAACCTTTCTCAGATCTTTTCCACCCAGCAATATCTTTTGTTTCACTTCAGCGCTGTTTTTTTCAGCTGTAGCCTTCGTCAGTGACTTAGATATTTCTTTTATGGTGCTTTTATTTTCGTGGGGATATTCATAAGGGTCCCTGAGCCTGTCATCTTCTACACTGAATGAGTCGGGAAAACTGCTGACAGGTAAAGGCGCTTCTACAGATGACATATCATCCTCGCCTGCCCTTTCAGAAGAGCTATCCGAATAAAAAATCTCTTGTTTTTTTATCGTAAACTCAAGAGTGTTATGAAATTTTTTCAACACAGTTAACAAACTATTTTCATAGAAAATTACCGGCTTAATGTATTTTCCAAGTTCTTTATTATTGGGATCGTTAATTACAGATCTTGAGATACCTTTTTTTTTAGGCTTCGACGGTGTACTGTAATTCCATAAATACACTAACTTTGTGCATCCGGTTTGCTTACCTCTACCCTGAATCTCATTTGTGCCGGGCATGCAACGAATTTGTGACAGCCAATGAACGACCTCGGTGATATCCACATCTTCTGTACGCCCCCGAAAACTCGTATAGGTTCGATTATCCATAAGTTTAGCAACTAAAGCCTCCGGACTGACAGCGCCGGAATCTATTTCCCAGTAACATCCCACCGTACAGTACAGGGATATATAAACCGGAAGGTTACTTTTAATGTCTTCGGCTATCTTAAGGGAATTGATGAAATTTGTTCCGTCAACTCCCCTCTCCTTACAACTACTGATGGCATTTTTGATTTTATCCGTATCGAGCCTGTTTCCTTTCGATGTATTACACCCTGTGCAACAAAGGCAGAAGTTCTCGTGGTTAAATATATCCTCATTGAGCACTGTATAAACCGACTTTTTGCTGTCTTTCAGAAACTGATAGCGCGCATAGGTTTTGAACGGAATAATGTGGTCGACAGCAGCATGTTCAGGATCGATGGGACCATTGCAGTATGGGCATAATGACATCGATTTTTTCTCTTCGAAGAAAAAAGCAAGCTTGTTAAGGTATCCTTGCCTTTCTATATCAGTAAACTGCTGATCTGACTTGTCATCCATTCCAAATTCATTTTTTACAAATTTATAAATTATTGGTTCAAGCATGGCAGGCCTCTATCTTCACAACATACTGGTGACAGCCAGAAAGCTGTCACCAGTATAATTATTTTTTTGTTAATACTTTAGGCGCAATGCGCGCTGCATTCCCGGTTTTATTCCCTTCATAATGAAGGCCGAGGCCGGCGATGCCGGGCCCACTGATTTTCATTACTTCTTTGCCTACCTCCACATAGCCCGGCTGCCATTCTGTGAGGGTGCTGCCATCAGGGTTTGCTCCGACCCAGTCGCTTTCTTTCCTCGGTTTATATTCGAAGCAGAGAACGTTTTTCACGCCCCGCCGGATGGACAGGCGCAGTGAGTAAATGGGCCAGTCGGGCAGGAAAATCATGGCGGTCTCAACGTATACCGGTGACAGCTCCTTAAACAGCTGATTATCGCTGTTGGGGGCCCCGTTATGTTGAATTTTTTCTTCTCCGCCGCCCGTTCTCTGCGTTTTCAATCGCATTTGTAAGGCCCAGCCCTCGCCGAATCCTATCCCCGGTAAACCTGGCAATATCGACACGTTGTACGTTTTACGGTCAACAGCGAACAGGCTGATTTCACGGATATATCCGTTAATCACCAGCTCCCTTGAGTCCACCGTAAACACCTCCTCTTTTTCTGCAAATGCTTTACTGGTCAGCTGGTCATATTCCGCCTCGGGGACGATCTGGTTTTCTAAGACCTCCTCCATTTTCCATGCGGTATCGGCATCTGTTTTCTGCACGGTCAGAAATACGGGCTGGCTTCCGTCAGACTCGACGCTCACTGACAGCATCTTGTCTGCCAGTGGCCCGCTCGCCGGCATCAGATGGCCGTTAACGTTGTTTTTCCAGCGCTGGGTCAGTAATGCATCATACGTCGTGGCAACTGGATAAGGCGCCCCGGCATTGTCCGTGGAAGACAGGTAGACGTCCTTTCCGGTGGCCGTTTTCAGACAGGAGGTAATATTCCCCGCCGCGTCTTGCTGCCAGAGCTGATGCGGTCCGCCGGTGTAGGGCTGCGCGCAGACAGTGTAATGTTTCCCGTCTGAAAGCTCTTTCTGGTATGCACCTTCCAGCACCGACAGCGCCAGCTTATTGTCCTTACAGGTGAACCGGATCCTGCGTTCAGCAACAACCGGCGGCTTGCTGTCAGAGACCTCTTTCTCCGATAATTCCTGAAGAGCCCACAGCTGGGTCAGATCTGACCCCGGCGTCTGTTTTGTCAGTGTCAGTTTCTCACTGCTGCCTGCAGTCAGGACAAACCGGTTAGCAGCATCAGATAAGGCGGTATTAATAATCTCACCCGCCTCTGTGCATTGCCATTGCTGAAGCGGTGAGGATCCCGCTTTACTGAGCAGCACGTCATAGCCCGAGTCATTATTTCCCGCTCCTGCGGTCAGGGAAAAAGCGATGTCATTACGTCGGCCTGTCGCCCCGGGTTGGACCCTGATATAGCTGATGATTTGCCCGTCTGCAGTGAGATGCCACATCTGCGCCTGACTGAGGGATGGGTGTGACAGCACTGCTGCATCCCCCTGCCGCGGAGGAGTCAGCCCCAGCGATACCGCGGCGGGCCTGGCGAGGTTCTGAATGCTGAAATAAATTTCCCTCGCTTTTGAACCCGCTCTTTCTCCATATTCTCCGAAGAATAAAAACGAGGCATCCTCATCATTCAGAAGAGAACGCTTATCACTGACGTGCGAAAACTGTTCCAGCACGCGCCAAGCCTCATTTCTGAGCGCCTCCGGCAGCAGGTTGACGGTAGGCACTAAATTTTCACGCTGAATGGCAGACCAGCGGCGATAATCCGCCAGGGAATCTGCCCACAGGCTGGCATTCTGAACTGCCGACCCCTCCCCGCCGACTGCCTGAAAAATAAGGCGCTGAGCTTCTCTTGCCGTCTCATCTGACGAGGACGTCTGAACCGAGTTTTCATATTTCATGCCCGCGTCAACGCTGGCAGCCGGGTGTGAGAAACTGGCTTTGACAGCGACCGCAAAGCGCTCGGTCAGGTCGGTGCTCTGTTCCTTCGTCGTCAGCAGCTTCTCCTCGGTAGCATACAGACGCCCGCCCACCCGGGTACTGAGCGGCACAAAATGACCGAATGTATCGAGCACCTTTTTCAGCCGCCTGAACCGGGCTTTCAGCGCCTCGCTGGCCTGCCGATCCGTCAGATCTGCGTCTGTTTCTGCCGGCGCATCGTCTTTAGCGGGCTCCGCTGAAACTGGAAGGGGGATTGTCAGCGCGGTCCGGCAGGCCCGGATAAATGCCTTGCTGGCGCACACTTCTGAATCATCGAAAGATAATTCGATCATGGGCAGATAAAAACTGGCCGTCGTGTACAGCGTCCTGTTTATCCCTCCCGCGGTGACCCGACTCTGGCTTGACGATCCGTACTCGGATCCAACCGCAGCGCTTTTAATTGACCCTATCGCGACGTTCAGCGATAAGGTGAGATTGGTCACCCCGTTTTTCTGCATCTGATGGACAGATTCATTGCTGGTATGGTTATTTTCAAAATAACCAGAGAAGTTAGGCCGGCGGTAAAATAGCGTGGCGGGGACGCTCTCGCAGTCCTCATCTGCCGTGTCCGACGGGTCGTCAGGACGCCTCAGAACTTCCCGAAAACCGGACTCCACGGTATTCGCCGAGGTCTGGTCCACGACCACCCCCCGGTAAAATCCGATGCGATCCAGCAGGTCATTTCGCTGCGCGGTATTCAGGTCGTAAAAATCTTGCAGGGGGTTCAGGGTTACGCCCGTTGCATTTATCAGGGCAATCGCATCCCGGCTGGAAAAATTTCTGTCTCGTGAGGCCAGCGCCTTCATTTCCTCAAACAGTTTCGTACTCAGATCGGGCGTGCTGACCCGGACCGCATTCAGTAGCGCAGACCGCCTGTCGGCCGTCTCTCTTTCGTCAGCCTTTTTGCGTTCTTCCGCGTCTCTCTCCGCTTTACTGAGTCTTATCATCTCATCACTGTTTTGGAGTCTGGCCAGCCTTTCCTCCGGGGTTCTGCCATGACTGTCTTTATGCGGAATGTAAGCGGTGATGTGTGGCTTACCGCTTTCTTCGCCACTGCTGTCGTTTTCAGGCACCATCTTGCTGAGCTCCCTCTGGAAGTGATGAAACTGCGTGATGCAGGCCCCGTGGGGGGCCTGCTTATTCTGTCGTCAAAAACCAATGTTGACCCGGATCATCACCATCTGATCGCGCGTGCGCTGTGCATCCAGTCCCAGGGTTCCCTGGTAGGCAATTCCCGGCGTGATGCTATATGGCAGAAGAAAATCCATGCCGGTGCCGACCGTCATCGCCTGCCGGCTCGTCTCCGTCAGCGCCACGCGCCAGGTGTCGTCAGCGGTGTCCGCATAACCGACGCGCGCGGTGCCGCTGTCGCTGAGCGTCTGCGCGTACTCAATGCGCCCCTGCAGGCGCAGGACACCCCAGCTGGCCTGCACGATGCGTTCACCCCGCAGGCCGGCGGTCGTTACAACCTGTGCAACCGTCTGGGGGGCGTAGGCAAGGCTAAACGCCCCGGCGCCTGACTCGCTGAAGCCGTCCAGCCATGTGCGGGTATACTGCAGACGGGCGTAGGGTGAAACAAGGCTGTCTGCTGTACGTAACTCATAACCCGAGGTCAGCGACGTAAAGACCTGACGGCCCGAGCGGGAACCGCGGGCCACCGCGTCGGAATCCGTGACCGCACGATGGCTGTCAAAGCTCAGCGTGCCGTGTCCCAGCAGGCCATCAAGGAAAAATGCGCCCGGGTGATAGCTGCCGTAAAGGGCGGCGCTGAGCGCGCGCCCGTTCGTGCGGGTGCCGCTGTCGCCAATGTCGCTGACGTCGCGGCCGAAACCAATGCCCGCGCCGCCGGTAAAGGTCCCGGTAAAGCGGTAGTCGGCCCCCGTGGTGACGCCCACGGTGGTGTGACTGAAACGCACCCCGCCCGCTTTATCGCCGCCAAAATCAACATAGCCACCGGTCCAGTACGACAGCCGTTGCGGCTGCTGTCGGCCGGCAAAAGGGAGTGCGGGTGCGTCCGGGCGGTTCCGCTCATCGTTCAGGCCCTGTTTCTGCTGCTGCCAGGCCGTGGTCCACATATTCCGGTCGGCGTCGCGCTCATGCCCGGAAGAGGGCATGGAAAAACGAACGCCGGTCATGTCAGAGGGCAGGTCAGCCCCGCGGTGCAGCTGCTCCAGCCGATCGCTGAAGTTGCGCAGCTGCGCGCGGGCAAAATTCTGTGCGGCCTGATACTGCGCACTCACCATGCCGATGACGTCAGCATCTTTTGAAGGGTCGGGCCGCGCGGTGATGGTCAGGGTAATAAGCGCTGGCGATGTTGATCCGTCACCGCTGGTCAGAACATAGCGGAGCGTGAGGGTTCCGCTGGCCTGCGCCGCGGCGGTGAACAGCAGCTGATAATCGGTGCCGGAAGCCTGGACTGAAGCCTTACCCAGGCTGCTTTCCGGCTGCTCAAGAAGTCGGGCGCCGGTGAACGGACCACCGGTCGCCCCGCTGCTCAGGCTGACAGTCACCGACTGACCGGCGGAAACCGTGGCGGCGTGATCTGCTGCGGACGGCGCCGCTGCGCCAATCTCAAGCGTGTAACCCGCCTGCAGGGACCTGCCGGTCGCATCAGTCACCAGAACGCTGAAAGTGCTACGCCCAGAGACCTGCGGGGTGCCGGTAAGCTGCCCCTCTGTAAAACTCAGGCCGCGCGGCAGGGCGCCGCTCAGCTGCCAGCGGTAAGGGGCGGTGCCGCCCGTGACGCTGAGTGCCTGAGAGTATGCCTGTCCGGCTTTCCCCTCTGGCAAAGCTCCGCTCACAGGCTGGAGCTGCAGGGAGGTAGGTGCGGCGGCGCTGACCGCCAGTGAGTAGCTGGCCGTGCCGCTGTTGCTCAGGCTGTCGGTAGCGGTGACCTGGAAACTGTAGCTGCCCGGGACGGAAGGCGTTCCTGTCAGGACACCGGTTGTCGGGTTCAACGTGATCCCGGCGGGCAGCGTCGTGGCGCTGAAGGAATAGGGCATGCTGCCACCCGACGCCGTCAGCGTCTGGCTCCAACTGCTGCCCGCCGTGGCCGCGGGCAGTGCACCACTGCCCGGTGACAGCGTCAGCAGTACCGGCGTCACGGTCAGCGACACGCGGGCGCTGGCTGAGGTGCCGCTGCTGTTGGTGGCAGTGTAAGTAAAGCTGTCGCTGCCTGCATAACCCGTGGCCGGAGTAAAGGACACCGTTACGCCCGATACGGCCAGGCTGCCGTGAGCCGGCGGGCTCACGATACTGATCGCGGTGGCCGTCCCGCCCGAGAGACTGAGCGTGATCGGATTACTGCTGCTGTTTGCAGCCACGGAGGCCGTGCTGTCGCTGGCCTGCGGCGAGGCGGCGCCGACGACCAGCGTATAGCTGGCGCTCCCGGTCGCACCGTTCGCATCCGTAGCGGTGACCTGAAAACTGTAGCTGCCTGCGGCGGAGGGCGTTCCGGACAGCTTGCCAGCCGATGCGTCAAGAGTGATCCCAGCGGGCAATGCGGAGGCAGACCAGGTCCAGGGAGAGGTGCCGCCGGAGACCGTCAGACTCTGTGACCACGCGCTCCCCACAGTGGCAGCGGTCAGATTACCTGATGCCGGCGTCACCGTCAGCACCGGAGGGGTAACGGTCAGAGACACGGTGGCATCGGTCGAGGTGCCGCCGCTGTTAGACGCATTCCAGATAAAGCTGTCGCTGCCGGAATAACCGGCTGCGGGCGTATAAATCACCGAGGTCCCGCTCACCGTCGCGCTCCCGTGAGCCGGGGTGGAGACGAGTGTCACTGACGTCGCGGTTCCGCCGCTCAGGGAAAGCGTAATGACGTTGTTCGTACTGTCAGCCGCGACGGTTGCGGTGCTGCCTGATGAAACCGGTGCGGCTTCCGCGCGGGTGACGCTGATCGTATATGCCCGGGTCATTCCGTCCTGCGCCGTGACGACGACGGAAATGCTGGTCGTGCTGCCGGATGTCAGGCTGACGGACGGAGATGCCGAGCCGGATGCGACGGCGATGCCGTCCACGGTCACGGTGGCGTGGCTCTCGGTGACAACAGGCGTGACCGTGACGGATGACACGCTGCTGGCAACCGAGGCGCTGTAGTTGCTGGTTGCGGCGCTGAACGTCGGTGAAAGCGTGCCTGACGAAAGCGTCAGGCCGGAGAGCGTGGCATCGCCGGAGACAGACGATGCGCTGGTGCAGCTGAACACCAGGTTGCTTATCTGGCCATTCGACGTCGTGGCGCGGATGGCGACGCCGTTTGCCTCAAGGCTGCCTGACGGCACGGTGATGCTCACGGTCTGAGACGTGTTACTGGTGGCACTCGAGGCGTAATAGGTCTGGAAACTGGTTAGGCCGTAAGTCGATATGCCGACGCTGTCAGAGGTTAATGGGCTTCCACCGTATGCCCCCCCGCTGTCGGTAAAGCTCAGCGTCAAGGCATCACCGGCCGCAAAGTCAGACGCCGGATAACGGTTTGCGCTGAAGGACAGGCTGGATGAACCCGACAGAGCATTGACCGCGGCGCAGCCACTGGATAGCGCGAAGGCGGCGGGCATAGAAGAAAATATGACTAAAGCGGTGGTCAGGCCGACAGTTGTCCGCCTGAAAAAGCTGGCACAGCGCATGGTTCACCCGGAAGCGTTTTGTTAGATTATTTTTAAGATTTATCCTATAAGGTAAATTATCATGAGAAATTACTGCCATAAAGAATCCCGGGCGAATGTAAGCGCCCCCGGCCCCTCCCATCAGATTCCCAGTGAATCCTCCTGATGTACCGGGATTGCATAATGATAAGCACTGCTTAAGATTAAATTTATCAGCTTAATTAACTGCTTCCCCGGAATGCCCGGACACGCTTATTGCGGGTTTAAAGGCTGAACAGAACCGAGATTCCCTGCAAATTTTCTGCATCTTAGTTACATACGAAACCACCGTTGCAAAATATTTAACCCCATAAGGAAATAAGCCCATGAATGAAGATGATTTCCGGCGGTCAGCCGGCCTCTCAATGTAGCTCGCCGAGAAATGGTTTGAACCCCTGCAGGCCGCAATGAAAGAGTTCAGCATCAGCACGCCCCTGCAGCAGGCGCACTTTATAGGTCAGCTGGGTCATGAATCGAAGGGCTTCGGCCGCATCAGCGAAAACCTGAACTACAGCGTCAGCGGGCTGAAAATTTTTGGCAACCTGCTGACGCAGACGCAACGTGAGCAGCTGGGCCGGAAGGACAATGCTCCCCCACTGTCATCTGAACAGCAAAGGGCGATTGCCAATCTCATTTACGGCGGGCGATTCGGTAACCGCGCCCCCGATGACGGCTGGCGATACCGTGGGCGCGGGCTGCTGCAGATAACCTTCAGGGATAACTACCTCGCGTGCGGTCGCGGCATCGGCCTGGATCTGGTTGCCGAGCCCGACCTACTGCTGAGGGAAGCCGTCGCAGCCCGTTCCGCTGGCTGGTTCTGGAAAACACACGGGTGCAACGCCCTCGCTGAGGCCTGCGATGTGAGGACCATGACGAAGAAAATTAACGGCGGTGACAATGGCCTTCAGGAGCGTACGGCCCTGATCCAAACCGCCCGGATTATCCTTTGCAGCAAGCCGATCGCGTAAGTGATATCCGGTCAGATTAAGGGGCGATTTCAGAGCATTCACTACACGATGCTCAGGAAAAGGAGACAGGTCGGTAAGTCGCGCGCCTCCGTAAGGTGGCATTAGCCGCATTACGCCCTCTAAGCCCTGAGCAATCGGATATCCCGGACGATGAGATCATGAATCACCGCAGCATGGCCGCGCTGACCCTGCTGCAGAAGCACATCCACCGGCGAGACCTGGCTGACCTGCTGGACCGGCTGGCCGCCACCCTGATGGCCGGTCACCTCACGGGACAGCAGCTGGTTTCGCTGATAAACTAACTCGTGCAGGCGGGCGAAACCGACGACGCCGAAGCCTTCGTACGCAACCTGGCGCAGAGAGTGCCGCAGCATGAGGACGAACTGATGACGATTGCACAGCAGCTGGAGCAGAAGGGACTGGAGAAAGGGCGACAGGAAGGACGTCAGGAAGGCAAAATGGAGGTCGCCCGCAACCTGCTGCAGAAAGGCATTCCGCTGGAATCGGTGAGAGAGCTGACCGGTCTGTCGGATGACGACCTCGCAAAAATTCGCCACTGACTGAAAACAGGATAACGAAACCATGGCTAATGAGCTGACGGGATTACTGGACGGCGGCGCGCAACTGCTGTCGTCCTGGCTGCCGACTGGATTTCTTTTTGTCACCATCATTGGGTTTGCACTATTTGGTTTCATTTTTTCACTCCAGCAACTGCAGTAAAATGATCGTCATCCTTGTTGCATGCCATCCATGAAACACAAAAACCCGCTCAAGGCGGGTTTTATATCACGTTCACTTATCTGCTCAGGCCAGAGCCGTCATCGCTGTCGTAAGCGTCTGTGTCGTTATCAGCAATTAAAGCGCGACAACATTTCCGGCAGCCGGACCTTTAGCACCATTCTCAATCGAGAACTCAACCTTTTGGCCTTCATCGAGCGTTTTGTAATCGTTGCTCTGAATGGCAGAGAAATGAACAAAAACATCTTTGCTGCCGTCAGATGGCGTAATGAAGCCGAAACCTTTGTCAGAGTTAAACCATTTTACTAAACCAGTCATTTTATTAGACATAGATACTTCCTTTAATTTTCCTGAGCCACACGTTGTGGCGAACATGGCCTGCTTGCAGATGAGGACTTATTGGGCACTTAGGAGGAGGCTCATGCAGAAGAGTATCTAAGGATAACGCTTGAAATGAGGACTGCTTTACTAAAACTGCTTTCATAAGGTCTGTATGCCAAACCGATGACGCATAGTGGACTGATATGGGTTGATAAGCAAGATTATTTTTGTCAGTAATCTATTGGGGAAAATTACAATTCAACGGAGGCAATAATCTTAAAAGCCCTGACTGATGCAGCCAGGGCTTTTAAGGTACTTCAGATTTAACATTGATGGACTTAATAAATTGATACTGCTATTTATACTGCTTTCAAATGTACCCGTTCACTACAGATAATATTGGGCATTAATACTAAAAAGGCTCCCTCTATTTATCTCGTTTTACACCTCCAGCGCTTCCAAAACCTAAGCGTGGCAACTTAAACAAGCACATCCCCCATCGCGACATATACTCTTTGATGCGTTGCCCTTTGCTGATACGGTTACCATCAAAAAACGAAACCGTCAGCATCAACTAAAAAAAACAAGGCCTTACATCGTCGCGCTAACACTACCATTTTGCGAAGCAGCACAATCACTACGAGGCCTGAAAGCTAACTACATCCCAAACAACAAACTTCGTGGCCTGTAAAGCAAAATGGCTTAACCCGGAACTTCTTTCTATTAACTAACTGACTAACCACTTTCATTGTGCTGCTGTGTACTAATTTACTTATTTGAGATTTGCGGTCAATACTGTTTTTTAAAACATGTTTTTATAAACATCGATAGTGACTGCGCTGCATCCCGCGATTAATTGTATCGAACTACTGGCAACGTCCCACTTGATTAAGGATAGCGTTGCATCGACCCATTGAACTTTTATTCCGGCACCCATCAGCTGCGCAAACTCTGCTTCTTCGATGTCGGTCATACATCCTCAGAGGAACTCATCAAAAATACGCAGGCAGCAGTGCATGCTGGCCACGATCTCAAATAAGCATTGTAGTGCAGCCTGTCCTGGCAGGATATCGGATCTGATACCGGGGCGGGCGAGCAGTGCGCAGCCTGCCCCTGAATGCCGCGTCAGCGGCATGGAGGCGCCAGAAACCGTTAAGGACGGCTCTCAGGCCACCGGGCGCCGTGAGCCCGGCAGAGCCGGTTACAGGCTTAAATATGGCGTAAGCCCAACCCCTCCCTTGTATCTAACATAATGTGGTGATTAGCTACCATCACACGAAACAGAGTGAGCCAGTCCCCTCCCTGAGGACGATTTCCGATCCTGTCTGGCAGCTTATGGCCCTCTGTTTCACCTTTCACGCCAGCACATTTTGTTGAACGGTTACCGGGAGCACGACTCCGTATGTACAAGGCGAACAGGCGTGACTGTCACTGTGAGAGGAGAATGATGATGTTTCCTGTAGGCATAGACGTAAGTAAAGACACCCTTGATCTCTGCATGCTTTATGACGGCATAAAGGGACGAATTCGAACAAAAAAAATAAGAAATGACCGCACCGCCGCGGCTAATATTTTTCGCTGGCTGCGTCTGCAGCACTGCGGCCCCGGTGACGTTCATCTGATTATGGAAGCGACGGGCGTTTACCACGAACGCCTTGCATTTTCTCTGCATGAGGCAGGAGGATACGTTTCACTGGCTAACCCTCACCGCAGCCGGGATTTTGCGCGGGGCATGGGCATTCTGACTAAAACGGACAAAGTGGATGCTTACATGCTGGCCTGCTATGCATTACTGAAAAAGCCCCAGCGCTGGTTGCCACCTTCAGATGAAGTCCGGTATCTCAGCGCGCTTATCCGCCGTCGTGATGCGTTGCTGAGCGACGCCGTACGTGAAGAAAATCGGCTGGAAAAATACCAGAGTACGCATACGCCACCTGACATTGTCAGCTCGTGCCTGCGGATGGTCAGAATCCTCAGGGAAGAGGTGAAAGCCACTGAGCAGCTGATTAAAACGCACATTAAAGCGCACGAATCGCTGCAACGAGACTATGACCTTCTGACTTCTATACCGGCAGTGGGTCCTCAGCTGGGCATGAACATGCTGATCGTATTGCGGAGCCATGATTTCGGGTCAGCAAGCCAGGTTGCCGCCTTTATGGGCGTGGCGCCCATTGAAAAACGATCGGGGACGTCCGTGCGTGGTAAAGCCAGGATGTCTAAAATCGGACCACCTCAACTGCGGGCAAAATTGTATATGGCGGCACTCTGTGCCAGACGCTGTAATAAGAGGATGCGCAGCTTCTATGAAGAGCTTTTACTGCGGGGTAAGCCCAGAATGGTGGCAATCGGGGCAGTGATGCGAAAGCTGGTTCACTGGTGCTATGGCGTACTTAACTCCGGAAAAATTTTCGGTTCTGATGCTGAATTCACTGCCGGTATCGGCTCATCGTGAGGTATTCATGCTGATAGCGCAGATAACAGATATCCACGCCGCTCCCGATAATGATCACCTTGAGCGCCTGGAGCAGGTGCTGTCGTGGCTTGAACAGGTGGGGCCGGACATAATGGTTCTGAGTGGTGACCTGACGGAGGGGGGCTGGGATGAGGGATACGTCCGGATAGCTGCGCAATTGGAAGAACAGGCTTACTCCACCCTGATACTACCTGGTAATTCAGACGATAGAGGCTGTATGCGAAAGACGTGGGGTACCGAACGCTGGTTACCTGACTCACAGGGAGAGTTGCTGCACTTCAGTCACAACGCAGGCGGGATTTGCCTGGCGGGCGTGGACTCAACCGTCAGAGAACAGAATTATGGGTCACTTTCGGGACGCATGGGATGGCTGGAAAATCAACTTGGCGAGACTGATGATGCTCCGGTTCTGCTGTTTCTTCACCATCACATTTTTCCTTCCGGGATACCTACTCTGGATGAAACGATATGCAGGGGACTCAGTGAGTTTGAAGAGCTGATAAGCAGATACCCGGACAGGCTGCTGGGTGTTTCTTCAGGACACGTTCACCGCCCTGTTAGTGGCACCTTTGCGGGGATCCCGGCAAACATCTGTGGGTCGGTCTGCCCTGCCAATCCATTATGGTTTGGGTCGGTAAGTGTTCCTCCCGTGCGTGAAAGCCCCATGCTGATGATTCACCGTTATGAGCGTGAGAAACTTAGCAGCCATCATGTCTGTGTCTGAGAATTTATAGTTATCCGTAAAATGGGATCTGCAGCATTAGCCATAACTACTATCTCAAAGCTGTCCGGGTTGATGTTGATGCCCGCTATGAGCGAAGAACGGACGTTCTGTTTGGAACTGGGGTCAAAAGAGCTTCGAAAGGAAAGTGCCAGTCAGATTTTTACTAACCAGAAGCGACGAAGATTTTTAAATGATAATTCCTTCAGTGACCCGTTTAAATATACATTTATGGTTTGATTAACTACTGGCGTACAAGCATGCGTACCTGCTTACCGCGATAGTTAACATAATCTTGAAACTTGAAACCAAAACGCTCAGCCAGATAATTGGAACGCTTATTTTCTTCGTCAATTATACAGCATACTGGAGAGGAAAAATTCTGGTCCGCCCATAGTAAAACGGCGGCCAGTGCTTCAGACGCGTAGCCGTTGCCACGAACCTCAGGAATCAGCGTCCATCCAGCTTCAGGGTATTTTAATTCAGGGGTGATATCACGATGAGCATCCTGGAAACCAAACGAACCAGCATAACGGCCTGTTGTTTTCTCAAAAACTGCCCAATAGCCATATCCCAACGCGTGCCAGTGCCCGATATAACGTAATAAGCGAGTCCAAACCATTTCTGCCGTTGGATTCTCACCGCCATTGATTTTAGCCATTTCAGGAGTGCTCCAGCACGCCATAAGCGCTGGAAAATCACTGAGCGTAAATTGCTTTAAAATCAGTCTTTCTGTTTCAAGTCGAGGCGCTTGCTGAGCAGTCATCATTTCCCCTGGTTTTCGCATATTTGATGTGGCTGAGTTATCACCACGCACGGTTCGTCTTTCAAGAGCAATCTAACTGTACCAATGTCCGCTTCTGGCACAATGCGTACGCTATCCAGCCCAATGTCCGCGGTGAGCGAACTGCAGACTTTCATAAGGTAATTCCGGATAATGATCTGCCGGATTAAAATTAACTTAGAGCGTTTCAATTAATGAAACATGGGACTGAACTCCTGGCATCATGACTTCAAGCCCCTCTGTTAGCATTTTCCCGGCCTCATGCAGAGCTTCAATTGGCATCTGTGGCAGACTCTCCAGAATGAACCACATGTGTTTATCTGAAGAGTTCAGTCGCGTTCTTACGCCCTGACGCCAGTTCCAGCGTCGGCAGGTAACACCTAAGTCGTCACACCAGACTACTTCTCCGGCATCGGGCTGTTCCACGAAGGGACGACCATCTTTAAGGGTGTCAAACGGTTCACTGCCGTCTGAAATAATAAGACGGGGCATACCATGATAGGCTTCCAGATTTTCACCACCCACTGGAACGGCATAGCGCAGACTTACTGCGTTATAAAGATCTACTACCGGATCAAGAGCCGTCAGTAACCCGTCACGTAAAACACGTTTGCGGAGGGCTTCGGCTGAGCAAGGCGTACGCTTAGGCTTCGCACCGAAAGCGCGAAATTTATCAGACCATGCATTCAGATGCGCTTCTGCCCATAGAGGTTGTCCGTTGAGTACCTCTTCACAGGCTTTGCGTAGCGCTTCCTCCCCTAAGCTGGCGTTAACCAGCGGAGCAGCAGTGACACTGATACTGAGAGCGCGAAAACCCGGTGCCAGACGTGCAACGTCGGGACTGATTGACGGATAAGCTGAAAACATAGAATAATCCTGTAATGACCGTTTTAGATTATGATAATGACCAATGAACGAAAAAGTCAATATAATGACCGGTGCTGATGCTTCCAGAATTAATGAGGCTCTTTCTGCTTCCCTGAAGCAGTATCGTAGCCAGAAAAAAATGTCTCTTGACGAATTATCGCGTCTTGCTGGTGTTAGCAAGGGAATGCTCGTTGAGATTGAAGCATGCAGGGCGAACCCTAGCATCGCAATCCTCTGTAAGCTGGCCGCAGCGATGGGCGTCTCGGTAGCAGACATCGTCAACGTTGCCAGTAAACCCAACGCACATCTCATTGCTTCAGAAGATATCCCATGCCTATGGCGCGGCGATAGAGGCGGTACTGCTCGGCTTCTGGCCGGCACCAGCGGACCGGACATGATCGAATTGTGGGAGTGGAAAATGCACCCTGGAGAGATTTTCGATTCTCAAGGACATTCAGATGGCACTTGCGAACTTTTACATGTAGTGCAGGGCTCTCTTCTACTGACCTTAGGAGATGAGCGACTGAGTGTTAATGAGGGTTGCTCAGTCATTGCCAGAACGGATTTACCGCATAGCTACGCATGTAATGAGGGCGGCCCGCTTAAATTTACCATGACGGTGAGCGAACGAGTTCGCTGACGTAACTGAACGATAAAAATCATGGGTTTAAGTTAAATTTTGGGTTAGCTGATGCAGTAATTCAAATTGATAAAAGTGATGCTGTTAAACGAGGAGCGAATCTCAAGAGTTTTGTCGTTTATAGTTCGCGTTTAAGTCGCATGATCAACGTCCGCTGTTGGCACATAGCGGACATCATGTAATACCTACATAACGCAACTCCGGCGGGCGAGCAGTGCGCAGCCTGCCTTCTGAATGACGCGCTAGCGTCATGGAGGCGCCAGATAATGGTGCTTATGACTCAGAAGTCAATCGGCGCCGTACGCCCGGCGTAGCCGGTTTCTGACCGCTATATACTACGAATCCATCCCTCGCCCTGATTAGCCCAAACCAACTTTCAGCAACGAAGAAGTTTATGTAACCCCTTTTAACCCCGGTGAGCGGGCTTTACGGCGCTTGCGACGTAAAGGGCGTGATTTCCGGGGCCTTGGCGACGGCAGCTTGCTGCTGACGCTTAGGGGGGTGTTAAACGCAACTTTAAGCGATAAGCACGGAACTTAACACGGTAGCTGCCAGACGCCGTTTAAGCAGCGGCCTTTCAGGCGCGCATAAGCCTGATGGTCGCAGACGAAAGATATGAACCGCGGGCCTCAGTCTTACCGCCACTCCTGACTTTAAGTACAACATCCATCTTTAAAGCGACTCTGTTCCGGCCCTCCGGGCCGGGGCGGCGGCGCTTTTCAGGTGGGTTTCGCTAGGTGCTGTGTGGCGTCCTGAGCTGATGGCTGCTCGGTCGGTGAAAAGGGCTGAAGGGTATATGCAATTGTGCTCCCCTGCCCGCCGTTTCTGGCGGGAGCTACCCCTGACGCGAAGCGGCTGAACCGAACCGGCGCGGACGTAGTCCGCTGCAAGGGCGGACATTATTCACCTGTCCACAGGACGGGTGGCGAATAGGTTTTATTTTTAAAGGTAAGTGATAACAGTTCTTTAAAAGAATAAAGATCGGGTGTTTAAAAGGAACAGCGCGGTTTGGAAAAAATCCGGACAGGGGTTAAGCGGTTCTCCGGTCAGGGGTTTAAAAATGAGGTCTCTCGTAGTTAATGTGGATAAGTCATCCATGCGACTGCGGAATGGCATTTTTCTGTGACTCTGATGCGGGCGATGATAAGTCTTATGTATGATGTAACTACTATTGGTAAGTATGTAATCATTTTGTGTTTCCTGCGGGCGAGCAGGAGCCTCCGGCGATAACCGGATAGTTGGCTTCAGTCGGTGGTGAGAACAGGGCCGGCTACTGAGGCCGGATTACAGGCAGAGGAAAATCGGTACCGGAGTACCGTGCGTTCAGGCAATGAATGGGCGGGCCCGTCAGGTTGTGACCCGCAGATCGTCACCGAGCCGCGCATACCTGCCCCGTGAAAGCTTCATGCGCTCCGTGACGCGCCGTTCGATTTCGGCTTTCACCGCGTCCAGACCGCCAAAAAAGCGGCCCCGGATAATATCTTTATTCAGCTGCGTGCGGACCAGTTGTTCGATGTCTTTGCGGGTACGCGGCGCGTCTTTGCGCGCGCGGTGGCGCTTAATGCCGTGCTCGCGGCGGGATTTCTGGTACTCGCGAAAACGTTCGCGGACGAACGCCCAGGCGGCATTGATGAGCTCGCCGGCGTCGGCGCGCGGCAGGCCCTTCTTTTCGCGCTGACGATTTTCCCACTCAATGCGGCTGCGGCGGGCGGCTGCGACGGCTTCTTCCGATACGTCGAGCACCTGCCACATCAGCGGCGCGAAGGTGATGTCAGTGGGGATATTACAGCCGATGTCTTTGTCGTATTCAGTGGTGTAGGTGAGGAGCTTCAGCTGCGCCAGGAACTGCACGGCGCCGGTGAAACGGGTGATCGAGAGGCGTTTTTTCTCTGTGGCCAGACCGCAGCGGATGCTCATGGTCGTGAGAGAGGCCTCCACTCGGTTGGCCAGCGGGTTGTAATAGTGGCAAAGCGCCTGCAGCGCAGCTTCCAGCGCACGGATGCGGAGTTCAGGCGGACGGCGCTTGCGTGCTCCGTGGGCGATTTCCATGGCCACCAGTGCCTGGAACTCGATGCGCTGCGTAAAGCCCGACGCTTTTTCACGGATTTTTTCGCAGAACGGCAGTGTTTTTTTACCTTTTTCCGGGATGAATTCCGGATTCGGGTTTTTTACCTGGCGGTAAAATGATGAGTTATCAGTTACCTGCTTATTCAAACCTTCCTGCGCTTATGTTGCACAGAAGGAGCAGGCACCGAAGGTATTGCAGTTTTTCGGGCATGAAACTATACTCCCCGCATAGAGCAACAGCTTCTATGCAGAATAAGTGAGCCCCGTTAGTCTTCTCCTGAGTCGCCAAACCTAGGAAGATTATCGGGGTTTCGTTTTTTCTGGCCTTAACTAATCAGTCAGTACCAGTCCTCTGCCACCTTTCGGCGTGGCCCGCCAGAATTCATTACGGTTTGCAATCTATCACTTCAACTGACATACGACAAGAAAGTAATACCATTACCTATTCATCGGTATCATTAAATGCTTGTTGCAAAAGACGCTCAATGTACTCAGCCTGAGTCACGCCTTCCTTTTCACACTCAATCAAAAGCCTGTCTTTAATCGGATTTCGCACGAATATCTTGATTTCTTTATGCGTCAGCTTTTTTCTGGCAACAGCAGCCTGCTGTTTTTCAGACGCACTCAGAGGGTTACCTTTACGATAGGTCCGCTTAGATCCTGGTGAGGAAGTGACTTCGTTATCTGACCGCGACATATCTGCCTCCTCCACTAAATTCAGAACGAATTTCGCCGAGAATACTACAATTCACTTAAATCAGCGACTTAACTTTAATCAACGGCATGAGATGCGTTGGCGCGCATCTCACCTGGCAGGGAAGAAAGTCGGGTTTCAGATATCAGTAAGTGGAGCGCCAGTCGGTGCCGCCGTCCCATCGAGACTGCCAGTGCGCCAGATAGGTCTGCGCCAGCGATGGTACGCCGCGCACAACCACTGCGTTTTCGGAGTTTGATTCCGCCGCGCTGCGTGAGTAGTTGAATGAGCCCAGCTCCACGTTCTGTCCGTCCGTGATGATCACTTTGTCGTGCATGATTTTGTACTGGTCGTTAGTGCGCAGTGGAATACCAGCATTCACCACGACGTTCATCGCCGCCTGGCTAGCTTTGCTGCGGTTGCCCTTTTCGTCCACCACGACCCTGACGTCTACGCCGCGGCGCTTTGCCGCGACCAGCGATTTAACGATTTCAGGTGAGGTAAAGCTGTAGCCCATCAGCCGTATACTCTCGTGCGCATTATCCAGCGTGCGGAGGACCAGCTGCGGCGCGCTACCTTCAGGAGAAAATCCGACATCAATCGAAGGAACGGTCGCAGACACGGACGTGGCTAAACTCAACGCGATCGCCACAGCGATTGCGCCTGATATGAATTTCATAGCGGATTCCTTAGCGGAAAAGAAAAAAAAGGGGCCTGAAAAGGCCCCTGAAGGGTTCTGCACATATACCACAAATGAATTCTTCACTATTACATTGGTAGGGCTGTGGAGCAGCCTTACTTATTGTATCGGCAATGTTTTCAGAAACTTTAACTTTCGCTCCACTGATGGCCGGAGTGGCTTGGCTGCCTGGGAAGTTCATATGCAGGTGCTACGTAGTTCTGCGCCGCCCGCTCGATGGCCTCGCGGCCCGCGCCCAGCAGACGCGGCTCGCGCAGGCGCACTTTATATCCGCGCCCCCGCGCCGGCAGGCTGGCCAGCACCATATTCCAGAGAACCGCTGAACGCACCGCGGCCGACGGCGATCGCTTCCAGCTGTATTCACACTCCAGGTCAAACTCACAGACGGTGGCCAGCGCCGGGTCGGTAAGCACCAGGCGCTGTGTATCCTGCGGACCCGGTGCCGAATCGAGCACGCGCAGGAGATGCTGCACGCGATCGGCGCGCACGTAGCTGCGGCGCTCGCGGAACGGCATGGTGGCCAGCAGCTGCTGCTCAGAAGGTACACTCACCTCCACGAAGCGGTTTATCCGCACGGCGTCCTGCGCAAATTTGTCGGCATCCTTAATGTAAAGCGAGCTGCCGCGGATGACCTTCCCACTGAACAGCGTGACGTTCTCCCCCTCCTGCAGCGCCTGAACTTCATCAACATCGACCTTTTTCTTCTCGCTCACCTGCAGACGGGTGTCATCGTTCCAGCCGCCAAGGATGCCGGCCTGCTGCACCATGCTGCCCATGTGTGCGCGATACTCTGTGCCGGCCATCAGCTGCAGGATTTCCAGCGTATCTTTCGGATCCATGATTTTGCCGGTGATGCGTACGCCCATGTTGGCAATCAGCGTCCAGACCGCGTCGCCTGCGGCCGTTTTCAGGCGCTGGACCTCCTGACCGGCCAGCAGCAGGCAGTAGCCCAGCGAACGGATCTGCGTGGCCAGTTCGCCGAGTTTTTCGCTGTAGCCGGCGCCAACCTCATCGATAATCCAGAGCAGCGGAAAGCGGTCTTTGAATTTCCGCACCTTCATGTTGTCCTTCGCCCGGCCTTCCAGCTTCTCGCCGAGATCCTGGCTTAAAATCATGGCCAGCTGTGACTGGTAAAGTCGGCCGAGCGTGGAGCTTTCACTGGAGGAGAGCTCCAGCGCCGGCACCAGCACAATCAGGATGCGGTCGTTGTGCACCACGTCGCGCAGATCGATGTCGCCGGCGTCGCGCGCAAACACGTGGCCGTAGGTGTCGTTGAACAGGCTGAGCATGCGGGTGAACTGCTGCATCAGGTAGCCGTGCTGGCGGTTCGCTTCGGGATCCCATTCCGACGGCGTGGCCACCTTATCGATGTCAAACCCGGAGAGCGTGTCGAGGTAGTTCTGCAGCACGTGGCGGATTTCCTCATGCCACTGCTCCTCCACCGCCTGAATGTACAGGCCGGCGATTTTGCGCAGCGGCAGGTGCTGCTGAATGGTGCGCTGGGACAGCGTCGTGCCCTCCCGGCGGCACTTGTAGACCAGCGCAAAAATCAGCGCCTGGTTCATCGCCTTAGCCTTTTCCTGCCACTCACCGCCGCTGCTGCCGGTTTTGGGCAGCATGGAGTCCATCAGGTTGACGATGTAGGTTTCCTGCGCCAGCCCGAACACGGAGGTGGTGTTGGTCTCCGGCCGGCCTTTGACGTTGTCCAGCAGCTGCTGCGCGCGTGAGGTCCCGCCGGTGATAAAGTTCATCACGCGCAGGTCGTCCTCCCGGCCGAAGCGGCGCGCCATGGACATCATGGCGATCGCCACGTCGTTCTGCGCCTTATGGTCAGAGAAAATAACCCCCTTACCCCAGCACAGTGCGTTGAACACCCAGCCCAGCAGAGTCTCCGTTTTACCGGCGCCGGTGGTGCCGAACATCAACACGTGCCGGGTCAGGTCGTCCATCGAGAGCCACAATTCCCGTCCGGCGTCCTTGCCGCGTAGGTAGCCGGCGTACAGGATGCCGGCCGCTCGGCCGGTGTGGATGCGGATGCTGGCCACCGGCAGAAAGCCCAGCACCTTCGCCGGCACCTGGCGTTCGGTGGAGGGGTCGTCGCGGTTCATGTCCGTCGGCATGCGCATCGGCATCTTCCAGCGGCCGGCCGGCGCCACGACCATTGACCAGACCATCAGCACCGGCAGGCTCAGCAGCAGCGTGGCGGGCCAGACGATCCCCGCGACCACTGCCGCCGGCATGGCCCAGAACAGCGTGCCGCCTTCGCTGAGCATGTCCGTCAGCCAGGAGCGACCGACGTGCCGGTTAACGCGCGCGCTATCCAGCGTGGAGTTATTGTCCGACATAATCCCCTCCATTCAGAAACGCCGTCAGCGCCGCTGGCGAACTCAGCACGCTCTGCGGCACGTAGCGCCCGTCGTCAGCGATCGTCCACGGCGTGCCCGGCAGGCGGTAAGCCCGGAAAGCCACTTCGTTGACGCCAATCGCCCCGCGGGCCGTTTCGGCCTTCGTCTCATCCGTCACCGCCGGCGCGCTCTGCGCGGCGCCCGGCACGCCGATGCCGGCATCGGCCGCAAACAGCTGCTTCCATGCGGCGGCACGTTCGGCCTCCGGCAGTGCCATCACCGGCGTCAGCGCGTTCAGTGATGCCTCGCGGCCCTCAATGGTTACGGGGAAAATCACCACGTTGACGGCGCCGGCGGCGGTTTCAAAGTGACGCTCCATGCGCTGACAGTTCGGGCAGGCAGGGTCGGCAAACACGTAAATCGTGCGCGCGTGGCCTGTGGACAGCGGCACGCTGAACAACCCGCGCCCGGCGGCTTTTTTAAGATTGCCCGGCAGCTCCGCGCGCACGTTCTGTGGCAGGCTCCAGCCGTTGTCGTTCGTGGCCACGGGAGGCTGCGGAAACGGTGCCGGGCGTTCGGTACGCAGGCCATTGTCATAGGACGGCATTACCGGTGAGGCGACGGGCACCGCCGGGACAGATGGCGGCAGAACGGGACGCGACGCATCCACTGTAGTGAGCAGACGGCTCTCTGGCGCCGGTATGAGGCCGGAAAGGGCGACGGGCTTAACAAGCAAAAATCCTGCCACTATCAGGGCTGTCGCGACATAACCGTACTTCCGGTGCCGCTGGCTGCGCAGGCGCTTACTCTCTACAGTGGTCAGCAGGCCGGTAATGCAGTGCAGCAGCTGCGCGGCGTCATCGCCGCGGTAGAGCGGCGTCAGGGCATCCCGGGCGTTCTGCACGTACAGGCCCTCACCGTGCATCACAAACCACGGCATCTCTGCCAGCGGCAGGATGAACAGCGGTTCTGATACCGCACGGGTATGGAAATGTGCGCCGTTCATTCCGTGTCCCTCTTCCGGCGTATGTCGGCGGGCGCTCATAAGGTCGCCGTGGATTTCGGTAGTGAACGGGCCTTCTCTGCGTGTCATGCTCATCATCAGTTCCTTATCAGCGCACGCCGGCGCCGTCGGTGAATTCGTTTTCGCCCGCGTCGGGCAGGTACAGTGCGTCCGGGAACGGCACTTCGCGCTGTGGTTTTGCACGCTGAGTACGCGCATCGCGCGGGTAAACGAGGCCCAGCGATTCAAGCTCGTACTGGAGCCCTGCAATCGCCTCGTCCGTCATCAGCGGCGGACGGGGCAGGCTCAGCTTCATGGCCATCTGCTCCGCGCGCGCCTGCGCCACGATGCCCGCCCCTTCGACAAACACCTTGGCGGTGTCGGCGCTGTGCAGGCCGTACCACAGCGTGCGGTCACAGCCCTTCAGCCAGCGAAAGCGCGCCGGCGGCAGCCTGAGGTCGCGGCCGTAAAGTCCCGCCAGCGCGGAGCGCACCGTGCCGTGCCTCTTCAGCCACTCGCTGACGCCCGGACAGGCGAGCACCCGGGCGACCTGCGCTTCGGAGACCTTCCAGTCGGGGACTCTGCGGAACTCCGGCGCCCGGAACAGCCGGCGGGTCATGCAGGACCGGTTCAGGTCGTCCAGCAGCGTGGTCGCAGCCGACCGATCATCCGCAAACACCTGCAGCCCGAATACGGCCAGCAGCGCGCGCTCGTGCGGCTGCCACTGGTCCGGTGACGTCATGGCCGGGCCGGTCTGTGCGTCAAACGCCGCGCGGGCCGCGTCGCGGTCCAGCACCCGGCGCTTTATCAGGCCGTGCTGCTCAGCAAACTCCTCGGGCTTCAGTGCCCAGGCGTTTTCTGCAGTTTTGTCGTTCATCAGCCCGTCGCCGCGATGCCCGGCCAGCACCGGAATAACGGAAGGCGCAAAGGTGGCCATCACGCGGGGCAGTGAGTGAATGTCGATCGCGCGACGGCTGCGGAAGCCCAGCGCGGGGTGACGCGCAAGCGCCCAGTTGGTCACGGCTATCAGCGGCACCAGCGGCACGAACAGGATGCCGGCAGTGGCATTAAGCACGCCTTGCCATTCGCTGAGGGTGACCGCCTCGGCGCCGTTGCCGGTGGCGGCCAGCAGGTTAATGCGTTCGGCGGCGTAGCGATGGATGGCCGGAAAGTCGGCCATGCGCCACAGCCAGTAAAGAAACCAGCAGCTCCAGCGCACGAAGTCGGCAAAGTAGAGCCAGCACAGCAGCGCCGTGAGGCCAAGGGTGATCAGCACCATGGCCGGCTCGTTATTGCCGGCGGCGTTAGGATGTTGGGAGTACATGTGAGAGTGTCCGGAAGCGGAGACGGGAGGCCCGTCAGACTGCAGATAAGAAAACACCGGCGCGTGGCCGGTGTCAGAGGAAAAGCGTCAGGATGTCAGTATCAGGCCAGGTTGGCGGCCTGCGGGACCACCACGTTGTGCTCGTATTCCACAAAGCGGCTCTGGATGCCAACGTGTAACGGCCAAGGTTCTTGAGGGAATGATTCAGAATAGCCATTACCATCCATTGCGCCAAGAATATCAAACAGTTCTTTAGCGATGAGAGGAGGAGCATTAATACTTAACACTGGTAAATCAGTATTACGCGTATACAGCCGCAATGCGCTGCCTTCTAACTCACGATTAGTCCAGTCACTCATAGTTAGGCCAATAACATCAACCAACCCTTTTTTGACCATGTGAATATATAAAATATTTCCGCTTTTAGTATCTATTCCAAGGTATTTACCATGAGCTGCGTTAAAAATTTCTTTTTGAGGCGTGAAGCGCTCAACAGAACTAAGCAAGGTAACTATTTTTTTGATTTTATTCCGACGAGAATTAAGACTCATTCGGCGATAAGTGAGCGGAACTAAAATCGTTGCCCACATCAAGCCTAACAAGAAATAATCTGTCGCATATAACGTATATCTGTATGAGCTACCGAGTCCAACAACAAGAGTAATTGCTGCAAATATCAGGGCACATGGTAGAACAATGTAATAGTAAGCTGAACGAGTTAAAGCCCAAACTAAACCAAATGAGTTATCATGACGCTGTACATTTTTCATGGCATCCTCCTGCCTATTTCCCTCTGTTTAAATTATACGCACCACTGTAGATAAAGCCAGGTATAATTACTTCACACCATCTTCTTTTAATGGTTCCTGTCGATTAGGCATATTTTTTAACCCTGGAGCCCTGCGAGAACCGCCACCTGCTGCAGCAAACATCCCTTTGACGTCATCGACCATTCCGCCCATGATTCCAGCCATACCTGCACCACCCAAGAACGTGATCACATAGTCAGCCAGCGTGGCCTGCAGCCCGAATACACGAGTGACGCCGAATGTCGCAATGCGGGCATAAATCATTAGCCACCCAACCAATTTAACTAACCCCATCAAAGAATCGGCGTTAGCGTTAGCAACAGCGGTACCAAACATTATGTTTAGAAGCGTACCTCCAGCCATAACTGCTACTGATGCAAAAAAGAACCCCAGCACCATCAGGGAGGGGCGCAGCATCATATCGATCAGGAAGATATAGCCGTATGCACTTCTGCTGCCCTTATCTTCTTCAGCTCCCAAGTGTGTTGCAGACCACATCGGGCCCGCTGCACATCCCACCATGACGCTGACAATCCAGTTAAATACCCCGACCATCCAGTACAGGAAAGGTACCGCTGGAAGGAATACGGCCAGTGAAAAACCTACAGCGAATAACAGCAACATCACGAAATAAAACGGAGGAGATAATAAGCCCAATATATCTTTTATCGTTCCTGCTGGGTTTTGTGTTAACTCACCAAACTTCCCTACTAGTGAATGATCAACAGCAGCAGCTGCGCCGTAAGCTGTGACATATGCAGTAAGCGCTAACTCTGTAGACCCTAATGTGTAGTCACCAACAGTTTGCATTTTAATTAGTGGATTAACCTGATTTGAGAAGTTAGCTTCAGTCCCTGTCATGCCCGTTGCAAAAACAGTCGTAAGTCTCTGAATGGGACTTTTCAATAATCCAACAAAAACTGCATCTGGGTCGGTTGAGTTCGAAGCCGCCCCGTCATCCTTGGCCGTCTGCGATCCCAGCGGCGCGGTATAAATACTGTTCTGTACCTGCGACCGGTAGGCCGTAAACACCTGGTGATACAGGTCGCCAGTGCCCGTTTCGCCGTGCAGACTTGCGCCTGACGTCATCGGGGCCGCGTTGGCCACCTCGTTCGTTTTGCTGTTGGCCGTTGCAAACGTGTTGTACCAGGCGCCCAGCGAAATCCAGCCGTAGGTTTTGAGCTGCGAGGTCAGCTGGCTCTGCAGCGAGTCCTGATAGTTGAGCTGGTTCAGCGCGTTGTTGACCGTGGTTTCATAGGCCGCGGCCGCGTTCTGAATCGTGGTCTCCGGGTCGCTCAGCGTGCCAGTGTCCTGGTCCCGCTTGCTCAGGTACGCGTCGACATAGGCCTGCGCCGCGGCATCGAGCGTGGACTGCATCGTATCCAGCGCCCCACGCTGCGCCGTGGTCACGCTCGCCGTGTTCACCGCCGAGCCGAACAGGCTGTCGAGTACGCCCGTTGACGGCTCCGGGATGCGGGCGCTGCCGCACAGCGCGCTGCCGTTGCCGGTGGTGTAGTCGCCGTTGCCACCCTTCGTCTCCATCAGCGCCGTGCGCGCCTGGCCGTCCTGGTACAGCGAGGACAGCTCGCGGTTGGTGGCGTACTTGCACAGGTTCATCTCAAACACCGCGCGCGCCGCCGATCGCGTGGACGGCGCCGTGGGCTGCACGACCAGCGACATCCCGCTGCTTATCATGTCTGCGGCCTTGTCGGTGAGCAGGTTAGCGCTGCCGATACCCATGGTGGAGGCCGCCCACAGCATCACCAGCTGCGACAGCGACCATCCGGATGCGGTGGGGATAAGCGTAATAAAGCCGGCAAAGCTCATCACGGGGTGCAGCATCGAGCGCCCGGCGCTGAACACCTTACCGTCCTGCCCGCCCTTGAACAGCGTTTTCAGCGTCACGATAAGAAACCACACCAGCGCCACCGTGCACAGCACGCCGTTCAGCAGCGCGAACAGCGAGCCGATGAGCGTTGCCTGCCCGGGCTGAAACGGCGAAATCACCACGTCCCCGAATATCATCACCAGCGCCTGCCGGGAAAGGTCTCCGGTCTTGCTGGCGGCGTCGCTGATGGTCTGATAGTCCACGCCGTCGGCGAGCGCCGGGCAGGACGCGGCGCACAGCAGAGCCGCCGCCTGAATTTTTGTCAGTAGCTTCATGGATTACCTGCGGGTCAGGAGCTGACCGGATGGAATAAGTGAGGCCGCAGCGCGGCGGTATTAGGGCGTTATCAGCGACCGCACGGCAGCGAGGCCGCGTCGCGCAGGATGAGTGCAAGGTGCGTTTTTAGCGCACGAACGGCAGCGGAAACCACGCTGAACGCAACGAGCATCGCGACGGCAACCAGCGCCAGCGCAAAGCAGGCGGCGGAGAGCAGAGAACCAGTCAGCACCATCCATTCCACCGGTGTCATGTTCCCTGACTGTGCGTGGTCCCGGAGAGTAATGATGTGTGGCCACAATGTGTAAATGAAGAAGACGGCCATGCCCACCCGGGCGATGACGCTCAGTGTTTTGTTCAACATGATAGGGGTCTCTGAGTGCGCCGGTGCTTCACCGGCGGGCTGACGCCGCCCGGTGAAAGGCGGGGTCAGAAGGGTTTACTTCACGTACTGCCAGACATGCTTAGGCACGCGGTCAAACAGCTTGCCGGCGGCGAACTCGGCTTTGCGATGGTCATAGGCCGACGTCATCGCAAACTCTTCCTGTGCGTCACCGGTGTATTGCAGGTGCTCGTAAACTTTCTCCAGCGTTTCCAGATTCTGGTATCGCCGGAACTTCAGCAGCCATTCGGTTCGGGTCATCGTATTCTCACTGGTGGGATAGCAATGCGGAACGGGATAATAACGCAAACAAGCGGAGCGCATTATCCTGAATATACTGAAATTGAATCACTTTTTTGCCTGAAGATTGTGGTATGACGTTACAAACTTTTCCACTGCCGCCAGTTCAAACTTCAGCTGACCGCCCTCTTTCAGGGCCACCGGAACACTGAGCCGGCGCAGGCGTTTTCCGCCGCTGGCCGCCTGCCACAGTACCAGCGGGGGAATGCCTGCCCGGCGCGCGAAGTCATCAAGTGGTATCAGATTTTCTCCGGATGCCGGCGGCGCCGCGCCGGGCTCCCGGGCGTGCCAGCGCCGGGCGAACTCCGTGGCCTCAGCCTGATCGAACATAACGGCCGCTCCCCGCACCTGATGGCGGGCAGGCAACGCCATGCCGTCCAGCTCGCCGCCGGCGCGCACCGCGTGAAGCAGCTCGCCGGGCCTGACTCTCAGCAGGCCGGCAAATACATCCAGCCGGATATACATTTCAGTTCCTCCCGATACTTTCAAAGCTGCAGCAGATGGCGCGTGCTCCAGACCACCGCCCCAATGGCCAGCGCCAGGCCGGCGGGCAGTAGCACAAGGAGCAGCAGAACGCGCCATACCAGTGATTCCGACATCAACAGGACGCGCTGATCGGACTGAACGTCCTCACACACCGGCAGGAGCAGCTCCACGGCGTACTCCAGCGGGGTCAGGACATGCGCTGACGCGCCGGCCATCCGCAGGCTGTGACGCGCCTTGCGCAGCTGACTCAGGGCATCAAGGCAGTGCTGTCCGGACCTGAAGTCACGCGCCCGGCTGGTCTGCCGCGCGCTGTGCAGGAGGTGCAAAATAGTCTTACGCCGCTCGCCCAGCTCCGCATCGTCCAGCAGGGTGATCAGGCGGATCATGATTTCTTCACGCTGTTTATTTCGCATGCGCCCTTCCCCTCATAATAGACCGCCGCTCAGCACCTGACGGCACCAGCGCGTCTCCTGCAGGTACGCCTGAAAACTCCCCGCTTCTGACGCCGATACCCGCTTCTCCGTTAGCTGCCACAGGCGGTAGCTGGCCTTCAGCGCCTGCACGAAGCCGGTGGCCGCGAGCAGCAGCAGCACCAGCACCACGCAGCCCACGCGCAGCCAGCCGGTGCCGCTCACGCTGCTGCCGGCGGCCGTCAGCATCAGCAGAAAGCCGGTGGCGGGCAGACCGGTGAGCCACATCAGCCCCCACCAGATCCAGCGGCTGACGCGGAAGTTACGGGCAAGGCGCGCGGGCGTCATCCCGCTGTCCGCCACCGCCTGCGACCAGTCCGCGGGGCGGTAGTCGCCGGCGCCGCGCCCGGCCGTCACGTCGCGGATGCGCTGCCAGAGGCGCGAGACGTTGCGCCCGGCGTGGCGCGTCACGCTGGACACCTCCCACGCCGGGAGCACCACGTTCAGCGCTATCCAGCCCACGCGCTTCGGCGTCAGAAAAGACTTTTTCGCGCCGGTCTCCGGGGTGCGGTTATCAGACTGCGTCATGGTGCGTCTCCTTCCGGGATAATTACGGGTTCAGCCAGTGAAAACGTGACGTGGTGCAGCGCGCCGAACGCGCGCAGCGCATCGAGCAGGAACGCGTACACGCCGGTGAGTTCGGCGCTTTCCATGCAGCGGATGTCGGGCGTCAGGAAGATGACCTGACCGGGACGCTGGCGTAAGCGGCGCAGGTCAATGCCGGCGCCGCCTGTAAAGATCTCCGCCACGTGCGGATGGTGAAAGATGGCCATACGGTCGCGGACAGCCCGCCCCGACTCGCCCGCGCCGTCCTGCGTCAGCAGCGCGCGCGCCGTCTGCAGCGCCGGGTGCTTCTCATACAGGCGGCTCCAGCGTGCAATGGCAGTCCAGAGGTCGTCCGCCCACAGCTGCCCGGCCAGCCCGCCGAGCCCGGCGCTGCGCCCGGTGAAGTGGCCGGTGTCGTCCGCAAAGGTCAGCACGCAGGTCATGAGCTCGCGGGTGAGGTCGCTGTGGTCATCAGCCGGAAACAGCGCGGTGGCCAGCGCACGGCAGCCGTCTTCGTCGGTCACCTGCCTGAGCGCCCCGAGCACGTCCCAGACGTCGCCCTCCTGCGTCTGTCCGGGCGCCAGGCGCCACGCCTGCCACGCATTTTTCCAGCGCGGCGACTGCCAGAAGGCCTCCCACAGCGCGCCGCAGGGGTCCAGCACCAGCACCGGGCCCTCGCCCGCGTCCAGCAGGGATGAAAGCGCGCCGGCGTCCGGCGCGAAGGTACCGCTCGTTATCATTGTTGTCTCCGTGGGAATTTACTGTGCGCTCACGCCGGCGCTCAGCTGGGCAGAGAGCGCCTGCAGCTGCGGGGCGTATTCATTTTTGGCCGCCAGCGCCAGCTGCTGGCCGGCGATGATGTTGGCCTGACGCAGCTCGTTTTTGATGCCGAGCGCCAGCCAGTTGGCCAGACTCTGCTGACGCGCCATTTCACGCGCCAGGTTGTCGCCGTCCATCGCCTGCAGGTCGGTGACCCACGCGGTGTTGGCGTAGCGGCGCCCGACCTCAAACGCCTCAAACTCGCGCTCGCTCATGGTGCCGGTCTGCTTCGCCTGCGCGGACGCGGTCTGCTGGAAGTAGCTTTCCGCCGACGGCGCCTGACGGGCCTCGGTGAGCGCCGCCTGCGTGGCGTCCTGCGGCTGGCTCGCCGCCACCATGTCCAGCTGCGGCTGCATCGCAGCGCTCTGCATCGCCTTGTACTGCGTCAGCAGGCCCTGATACTCCTGCCCGGTGGCGGTCTGAATTTCGCCCTTGCCCGGCGTGCGCCCGGCGTCAAGCTTCGCCGAGTTGTTCACGTAGGCCATGGCCGCGTCCGTCTGGGCCTGGGTGAAGGTCAGCTCCGGGTCTTTGCCCGCAGGCCCCGCCCCGTCGTACAGCGATCGCGCCTCGGTGTCGCCGCCCGGAAGCGCCGAGACCGACGGGCACAGGCCCGTGCCGCCGTAGAGCTTTGCCTCGTCCGCGGTGCAGTAGGCCGCATGAATGAGCGCGCTGCGGTAGCCGCCCTGCCGGGGCGTGGTGGGCAGGCTTGCCAGCGTTTCGCGCACGACCGCGTTCGATACCCCGCTGCCGCCAGCAAGCTTCGACGCCGCCGCACGGGTTGCCTGGCTCACCTGCGCGGCCGTGCCGGAGGCCGACTCGGTGCAGATGCTGTCCGGCACGGTGTAGGCCGCGCGGGCCTTTTCAAGCCGGTCGGCCTGACGGTTGAAGTTCTCCGCCTCGCGCTGGGTGCGCGCGGCTTCCGTAACGGCCGTGGTGACCTTGTCGGCGTTCTGCACCACGGCCGTGCCGGTTTCCGTTTCGGCGGAGAGGATTTCGCCGAGCGTGGCCTGCATGGTGCCCAGCGCAGGCTGGATAACCGTCTGCACCGGAATACTGGTCATCACTTCAACGGGATAGGCCATGACGCCGGGTGAAAGCGCTGCCAGCACGCAGGCGGCAAGCAGCCGGCGCCCCGCGGGGCGCCAGTGTGTGGATGGTTGCATATCAGCACTCCTGGAGGGTCAGAGGTCGTAGCCCTGTTTATCGATAAGCTCGGTGGCAAGCTGGCGGATGACGCTGTCTCCGCGTTCCTCACCGGCGGTGCGCCGGCGATGCTCGATGACTTTTTCGGCAGAGCCGTTCGGGAAAAAGCGGCCGAGAATGCGGCGGGTGGTCGCGGCGCCGACGTCTTTCTCCAGCGTGCGGCGCAGCGCCATGTCCACCGGCGTGGTGCTGTGCCCCCACAGCTCCTCCGGCCCCACCGTGTTCTTCATGATGTGGGCAATGGTGCTGCCCCCTTTGATGCGGAAAATGCCGAGAAACGGCACGCCGCTGCCGTCCGCCGACGGCCCGCTGCCCATGCGCTCAAAGCGGTCCAGCGTGACGTCCGGCACCTTAAATCGCTCTTTAAGAAGCCGGCGGTCTTCCGGATCCACGCCGACCATATAGACGGAGTTGGCCGACTGGCGCAGCGCCTCGGGCATGTCGCGGAAATACTGCGAGGCCAGCACGGTGCGCACGCCGAACTTGCGCTGCTCGCGGTCAGCGGTCTCCAGCATCGGGAAGATAAAGGGGACCCCTTTCGCGTTGTGCAGCTCATCGTACTGTTTGGTTTTAACCTCTTCGTCCAGCTGCTGTACGCGGGCGCGATGCAGGGCGTGCCAGCGTTCGTGCAGCGCGGGAAAGAGCTCGTCCTGATACTGCGGCAGCACGAAGTCACCGCCCGCGATGTGCCCGGCGAACAGGTACATCATCCCGGTCTGCAGGTAGCCCGCCTTGGACTTGTCCCCCGCCACGTACTGGATATCGACCGTAATCACGCGCGCCTTAGGGCTAATCATGAAGCGCGTGCGCCCGGCAAACATGCGGTACTGGCCGCAGGCGTCGCTCAGGCAGCGGGCGATATAGCCAATCAGGGCCTCACTGCTGCCGTCGCGCTGGATGGTGCCGTACATGCTCTTATAATCCTCGCTGAGCAGGCGCGGCGACATATCGGCAAGCTCCGGCACGGCCTGAAACTGCGCCCGCTGCGCGGCGTCGGTTTTGCCGGCATCCTGCAGCAGGTCGCACACCTCATACCAGGTGGCGTTGTCGCGGTATTCCGGATGCGCCTCCCAGATGGCGGCCTCCTCCAGGGCGGCGTCAACCTGCGGCACCAGCCCGGGCTCATAGCGGCGCGGATCCTCGCGTGCAGCCTTAAACGAATCGCTGACAAGCCGGCGCAGAATCGCGGGGGTGTCACGCCCGTTAGGCGGCTCGCCGGTCCCGGGGTCAATACACAGGGCTGCCAGCGCATTTTCCATAAACTCAGCTTCGTAGCTGAGCGGTTTTCTGAGCCCCAGCTGGATATCGAACAGGTTTCGGCAGTATTGCGCATCGTTGCGCAGGATGATGCTCAGCACCTCGTCCTGACGCTCGGGCGGCAGACCCGCCCGCAGTATCGAGGTCATGCCCGTTGCACTGAAGCCTTTCTCAATCCCCGCAAAGAAGGGCAGCTGCCGCTGTGCAGACATGGCCAGAATGATGGGCTGACGGTTGATAAACACCGATTTACCGCCCCCGGATTCGCCGGCGACGATGGAGGTTTTCTTGGTCTGGTTGGAGGCCGCCAGCGCCACCGGCATCAGCTTGCCGTCCGGCCCCACAAACTGAGCATCGCCCTCCTCGTTCCACGCCGTCGTGGGCCGCGAGAGCGGCAGCAGGTTCAGCGCCTCCGACAGCGGCGGGAACATCAGGCACGGCCCGCTTGCCGCCGAGGACCCGGTGAGCGTGGCCACCCACGCCTTAACCGGGTCGCCGAAGGTCTGCGTGATGCCGCAGATGCCCCAGGAGGTCAGCGCCTGCTGCAGCAGCGTCAGGTTACGCGTCACCGTCGCGGGCGAGTCTCCCCAGGTGGCCGCGGTAATGGTCATCACGCACACCGGCTCGTGCATCTCGCGCGCGGCCAGCATCGAAATCGACTGAAAAATAGGCCTGAGGCCTGGCACCCATTCGCTGAAGCTCAGCACGCCGTGCTTGCCGCTGAGGCGGCGCATGCCGCCGGGCATCAGGTCCTGCCGGATGCGGAACGGCACGCTGCGGGGAATCAGCTCGCGCAGCTTCGCAAAGCTCTGCGGGTTCTGCGGGCCGAGGTTCACGGCGATCGTGCCATGCCACACGCCGCTGATTTTCAGCAGGTTGTTCTGGATTTCCTGGACGTTCGTCCCCATGACCTGAAAGTTCAGCCAGGGCGCCAGAAACGGCGTGGTGTCGTCGCCCTGACGTACGCCGCGGGCCATGATGCGGTCGTCCGGCAGCAGCGGCTGCCAGTGCTCGCCGGTGCCCGGGTCGACCTGCCTGCGCAGCACGCGGCCCGCCTCGTGGACGTCCATGCGGCGCATCAGCACGCCCTTGCCGCTGTCGCCGAGCGCGCGCTCCACCTGAGAAAGAAAGGCGTCATGGCGGATTTTCAGGCCGGGCAGCTCAGTCAGCAGCGGGTTCTGGCCAAACACGGCCGTCGGGCTGCCCTTAACCAGCTCGCTGATACGCGCGTTTTCATCGCGCAGTTCGTGCCCGGCGAGCACCCCGCGGCCGGTGTAGCACACAAGCCAGGTGCGCTCGGCGTTAACCCAGGGCGACAGCTTTGTCACCTGCTCGTTCAGCAGATAATCCAGCTCCAGGCCCGTGCGCTTCAGCGACTGATACTGCGGTTTGAGCAGCCGTCTGACTTCGGCCTCTCCGCCGTCCGGATCGCACTCGTGCACGGTACTGAGTTTGTGACCGGCAAAGCGATAATGCGCGGTCAGCGACTCGGTCATGCGGTCAAGCCGGCCCTGCCAGGAATCATCGTGAGTGGCCGGCAGATTTTCGTCCGGCTCGCGGTAGCTTCCGGCCACTTCATACACCGTCACAAAGTCGCCGTTCTGGGTAACACCGATATAGGGGGCCTTCAGCTCCGGATGGCGGATGCGATCGTCGTCGCTGAGGCGCACCACGGTGTGCAGGTCGCAGTAGTCGGGCAGGTCGCGCGACACGGCAAAGCGCGTCGCGGCGGTAATAATCTCTTCAGTCCAGCGGATGAGGCGGTTTGGCATACAGGTCGCTCCGGGTATAGGTATTCCAGGCCGGGGTGTGCACGGCGCTTGCGGCGGTGCGGCCCAGCGGCAGCAGCAGGGTCAGGTCGGTGAACACGTCGTGAGGCAGGATAAGCACGCAGCCTTCCAGCCGCTGCTGCAACCCCGCGCGCTTCGCCGGCGGCAGCTGACGGAAGGCCGCCGCAAACTCGCTGGCGCGGGAGGTGCCCCACATGCCCTCCACCTCGCGCGCGTGGCGGGCCAGCCAGTTCCAGACTCGACGGGACGTTTTGCGCACCGCTTTGCTGTCGCTTCGCAGCCCGATAAGGGTCCGGCGCTGCAGGTTGATGATGTCCGCTGCCGGCGCATCCGGCAGCCAGGCGAAATGCCCGTGCGCGGCGGTGGGGCTGTCGAGGTTCAGGGTCAGCCAGCACAGCGTGCAGAGCGGCTGTGCATCCGGCCCCTGCCACAGGCGCTGCGCCCGCGTGCCGCAGCAGCGGCAGGGCGGTCCGGGTTCAACAGAAACGGGCCTCGGGGGCACGTCCTCACCGCTCACGTCCGGCACGAGCGGCAGCAGCCCGCCCGCCTGAGCAGGTGATGAATAAGCAGACATAGCGGGTCCTTACAGGCAGGGCCTGATGGAGATTAAAAAGCTTGAGTGATGGAAAATCAGAGAGGTTTGTAGCGGTGATGCAGCGTCAGTCTGATGGCGGTTAACAGAAAACGCCCTGTGATATTGTGAGGCACACCCAGCGCCTGACAGGATGGCGCGGGCTCGCTGAGTAACCGGTATCTGTGCGGGTCAGTCACTGGCCCGCGCCGTCGTTTTATACTCAGGGCGTGCGTAATACATTCAAAATAAGCAGCTCTTGATGATGATCAGGGAGAGGATTCATGAATAAACAAACGGCGATGACCTTCTTTCATGCAACGACGCAAAATCGGGGACAAAAGATTCTGGCATCAGGAATGATATCGCCGCAGGCACCGCCTGCTGTGGAGTGGATCCAGCAGACATCGCCGGGATGGGTATATCTTTCAGATCATGTTGACCATGCCGTCCACTGGGGTAACAAAGTTTCACTTCTCAATAATGAGAGTGAGTTGTTTTACATTTTCAAAATTAACCTCCCTCTTTCTCAATGCCACCCTGATATTGATAACCTGAATTATGAAGCAGATATGTCACCCGATGAAGCCGCTGAAGTCGATCTGGCATCGTGCCTGATGAAGTGCCATTCATGCCGGACGTCGAATGATTTAATCGTATCTGAGCACGTGGTTGCGTACTGTACTCTCCCGGTGAACGATTACCGTAACGAATCTCACCCACTATCGGATGTCGTCAGGAGTCTCATCGGCCATATCTCACCGCATGAGCATATTTTGTATGAAAAGCACCGGAGAATGATGCACTGGACGGCATTATGAGCGCCCGGGAAGTAACGAAAGCCTGATACGCTTACCGTCACTGTTTTTCGATTCAAGGCCTGGGGGGACAGTCAAAATCCAGGCATCAATAACATAAAGGTGCAGCTGCTTTTTTTGTATACAGCCGGAAAATTCAATTCTGGGTTGCCACTCTCCGACCCAACCGTGCGCCGCCATTTTCGCACTCCGTGACACCATGGAAAGCAGGTGTAAAAGTCCCCCGGCCAGCGTACCGTCATCTCCCTTCAGAAAACGCCTGAGTTGCACTTCAGGCTGTGACTCATGGAGGAAAGTCGTGCCGGAAAGGTGTCTGATGACCACTGACATCATCTCTTCGGGCGATATAATATTGATTTTCATGTACCAAACCTCAGCATGGGTCTGCGTCAGCGCCATTCTTCAGAAAATGGAAGCAGATGAACTGTTGACGACGGATAAACCAGTCATTGAATCCGGGAAGAGGCACCTGTTTAAGCCCTTTGACGACAACCGACATCCAGGACGAATGCCTGTCAATATCAATGAATAGCGATACGGTTGAATATTCGCTGTTCGTCGAATGGCGTCTGAGCAGACCGCAATTCAACAGCAGCCAGCCCCCGGTATACTCCGGCCAGCGCGCAATAAATTGATGAATGTGGGCCTCCTCCTCAGAAACGGGTGGCACCTTTGTAAGAGCACGGACAACAGCCGCCTGAAATTCCGCGGGAGTGGTATGGATATATTCACCGTTGTAGTGCATCAGTCATTACCTCTGCAGGACAATCGGGCGGTTTTTGATATTACTGACATAGCGACGCCTTACAGGCAGGGCCTGATGGAAGTTACGAAGGTGGAGCGATAAAACTCAGAGGAGTTTGTAGCGGTGGTGCAGCGTCAGTCGGATGGCGGTTAACAGAAAACGTCCGGTGATATGCCGGTGTGCCCAAAGCGCCCTGCGGCAGGGTGGCCGCGTCAGTGACTGACAAACATCGGTGCCCGGCAGCCTCGCTAGATAGCGCCCCAGCAAGGAGGCCGTTTTGATGCCGGGCGGGTTGTCATCGTTGTAAAGCCCGAAAAGTCTGTCGAGCGGCATCCACTCCACGACCTCTTCGGCCGTCAGCTGCCGACCGGGATAGCGCCGTTCGAGCGCCTCAACAGCCCCGTGGACGCATCGACTGCTGAGCCCGGGCTCTGCCGTATGTCCCCGCCTGAGCAGAAAGCAGAGCACGCTCCATAAACTGTCCGGCAGCGCATCATAGTCTTCCGTGATAATGATGCCCGTGTGCCGCTTAAAGAATTTCATTTCACCGGTCCTCCGTACTGGCCGGTTATGCCCGGCCCCTCTTCCGAAACAGGTCGCCACTGTGGCCAACCGGTTTTGGGCTGCACGCCGCAGGCGGACGCATGACCGGCGACCGTGGCGACGGCGTCCTGGCTAAAGGCTTTACCGTCCAGCCAGCAGGTGCCGTTCTGTGTGTTCTGGTCCTGCTGGTAAAGGCGCTTCAGCACTTGCTGCAACCGCATATTTGTTTCTTTAACGCTCTCATTTGTTTCCTTAATGCTGTCAACGATCTCGCTTAGCTGAGTCACCATGTAGGGTTCCAGCGGGCCGGCAAAGACCGGTGCACTGGTGCTGAAAGCCGAAAATAATGCAGCAGCAGCCAGCGCCATACGGGAATGTTGTTTCATGGAAAGACTCCGGGAAAAAATAGCAGAGGAAGATAGCCGCCCCGCTGCGGGGCGGCATCCGGACTTAACCCACGCTGACCGGCGTCATGCCCATCTGCGTCTGTCCGCGTTTGATCATCTCCGGTATGCCCAGCAGCAGCAGGCTGGTGACCAGCCCCAGTGCGACCATCCAGAGTTTGATCTGCGGGTTGTTCTTCATCCCCTTGGCCGCAAAAATGCTGCCGATAACGCCGCATACTCCAGCCAGTTGCACCATTCCCAGCACGCTGGTCGTGCCGGCCTTGGCGCCTTCGGCAACGCGGTTCGCCATATCAGCGAAGTCCCCGTCGGCCATGGCCATCGGGGAAATGAAAGCAAGCCAGGCGGAGAGTACGCACAGCATCCGGCGGCGCAGAGTTTCAGACAGCATCAGGGCGCGCGCGTACAGCGCGCAGTAAAGGCGAGTCATCATGGTGTTTTCCTTTAAAAATGAGTGTGGCCGGATGGCCGGTTAAATCGTCCGTGAGGACGGAGTTTCTGCAGCCTGCGTCAGTGCAGGCCGAGCGTTTTCTGAATGGCGTCAAGCAGGTAGGGGTTACAGACAAACATCACGCCAATGATAAATTTCGCGGTGCCGGTGTTCACGTCGTTCCCGGCGGTCAGGCCGGTGTGGCCGTCTTTTTTCGAGCGGCGCCACAGCAGCACGCCGGAGAGCGCAAACCAGACGCCAATCATGCGCAGCAGGGTCAGCAGGGCGTTGGCCGCCACTGCCCCCTGACCGAACGTGCCCTGGTCAACGTAGCTGATGGCGTCAAACGAGACCTGCCAGCCCACCTGACGCGCGCCCGCGCCGATAAGCTGGTCGAGTCCCGCCAGGCCGCAGCAGAGCAGCACCCAGGCAATGACAGCGCCGCCGCTCGCCGCCTGCCCCGGCGCCTTGCGGGCAAGCCAGGACTGGCGGGCGAGAAAGCCGCTGGAGCCCATCACGGCAAAGAGCACGCCGAGCGTCAGCGCAAGGTTAATGCCCGCGCTCAGCAGCCCCGAGGCCAGGTTTGACAGCATGGTGATGCCGTCGAGCGATCCTCCCATGACGCCTCCCTAGCGCAGCACGCCGGCGCTGGTCGTCACGCTGCGGTCGTCCGTATTCACCTCACGCACCGTGACGCCGCCGAGGCTGTCGCCCGCCTGCACCGCCCACGTCTTGCCCTGCCAGCTGACCCACGCCATGCCGTTCTGCAGGCTTTCCAGCCGCATCCCGGACAGCGCGGAGCGCGTGCGCTTCTGGCCAGCCGCAGCATGACCCGGCGAAGCGTCCGGCCTCACGGCCAGCACGGTAACCAGATTACCCAGCCGGGTGTTTTCTTTTTCCACCCCGTCAAGGCGCTGCTGCAGCGTGGCCAGCGCCCTGCTCTGCGCGCGCACCGTGTCCGACAGGCGGGTGATTGCCTCACGGTTGGCCGCCTCAAACTCGCGGCCCTCACGGATAAGCTTCACCACGTCATCCGGCACGCTGCCCCCGGATGCGGGATCGCTCAGGGCGCCGGCCGGCACGCTGAGCCCGCCGGTCTGTGGCGGGGCGGGCGCAGGAGCCGGCGTGACCGGGGTGGCCGCCGGGGCTGGGGCAGGCTGAACGCTGCCAAAGCCCGGGTCCTGCCCGAAGGCAAGCTGTCCGGCGTCCGGCGCGGAGGAGGACGGCACGAGCAGGAACCAGCCGGCGGTAAGGATAACGATCGCCCCGCCGGCGAGCCACGGCAGCGACTGCCCGAGCCAGAGCTTGCGCGTCAGCAGGCTCTCTTTTTTCTGTACCGGCGGCGCGGGCGCCGGCGCGTTATCGGCCGCGCTCACCGCCGGCTGCGGATCGAATTCATTCACGTGGGGTTCCTCTCTGTTCGGCCGCGCGGATGCGCGTCTGTGTTTCCGCGCGCAGGTCCGCAGCGGTCGGGGTCGGATTGCTGCTCAGGGATGCGGGTGCCGTGGTGGACGGGCTGGCTGCGGACTGAGTTGCACCCTGCGGGGGAAGCGCATCCGTGCTGTACACCGCGCTCATAAACTGGATGGCCACCACCTCGTTGTTTTTCACGAAGACGGTGCGGTCCGGCAGGCGGGAGGCGTCACTGGTCAGCACCTGTCCCGCACGCTGGGCCATGCCGCCGAGGATTACGCCTCCTACAGCAGTAGGATCGGGCAGTCCGGGACGGGCGGTGACGGAGTTAAAGCCGTTGCTCAGTAGCTGCGTGTTGGACTGCGCGTAAAGCTGGCCCGCTTCGCCGGCTCCTCCGAAGATTGAGGGCAGCACGATGCGCCGGACGTAGTGATGGTCGACGTCGGTCGCGATGTTGGCCACGAGAGTTTTGTCGTCGAGCGCGTAGGCGTCCACTTTGTAATCCTGTCCGTTCAGCGTCATGGTGGTGAAGTGAATGATGACGCCGTCGCCGGAGAGCTTCGCCCCCTCAGGCGCCTTGAATTTCGCACCTGCATACGGGCCCGTCTCAATGCATCCCAGCACCGGCGTGGCGCCGTTGTCGGAGTCCACGCCGGTACAGATTTTCCCCGGTCCGCGCCAGTAAGGCGCCACCACCACGGTCGCCGGCGGTGTGTTCGCCGCGTCCTGACGGCTGCGTGCCGCGGCCTGCTGCACATAGCTGCCGGGCAGCGAATCGCGCCACTGCGTCCAGCCGCCGTCCTTGCCGCCCAGCAGCTGCGCCGTGGGCAGTTCACCCGTTTTGGGCTCCGCCTGCATCTTCGCCAGCAGCGCGGCCAGCGACTTCTGCCGCGCCTCCGCCAGGGCCTTTTCCTGCTCCGGCGTGCGCCCGCTGCTCTGCGGGCGGGGAAGCGTCTGTGCCACCGTGACCGGGGCCGGCCTTGGCGGTTCAGCCGGCGTCGTCACGTCCTGCTGCAGCGGAATGCTGGCGATAAAGCTCTGGTTTGAAGACGCCGCCGTCTGCGCGCCGCGGGCGTTATTTTCCCGCAGCAGTTCGCGATACGCCGGCTGCTCCTGCGCGCGGGTCTGGGTGGTGCCCGTGACGCGGGCCAGGTCCACGCGGGAGACGGCGGGCGGCGGCGTCGCCAGCCAGCTCCACAGCGCGTAGCCGCCCCCCACCACCGCCACCAGGCCGCCGGCAATCAGGCCCATCATCAGGCGGATGTTGCGCCCGCCGGTGTTCTGTTGATCGCTCATGATTACTCCAGGGCAATGCTGAGGGCTTCAGTGCGCCCGTCAACGGAAAAGGCCACGCGAGGCGTCAGGGGCAGCTTCCAGAGATGCGTGCCGTCGGCCGAAGAAAGCGTGGTATCGAACTCGTCGCGGATGTCCGCGCGCGAGCGAATATAGAGGTCGTCGCCCTGCTGCCACACCGCCGTGTCCGGCACGCTGCCGGTGGTTTTCAGGCGCTTTGCGCCCGACGGCGGCACGCCGTCCAGGAACGCCTGCAGCACGTCGTCGTGCAGCCCGATGCGGGAAGGGCCCGGCGCGTCGGGTGCCGCTCCCGGACCGCGACGCGGAATGCGCAGGTCAAGGCGCGCGTCCACCGTCCAGGTCTTCTTCGCGGTGTCCGCCTCGCCGCTCATTACGCTCAGCTGAATCGGCACCTCCAGCCCTTCCAGACCCACGGTAATAAGCGTGTTCACGAAGTCGCGCTTTGCCGTGATGACCATAAAGGAGGCTCCGGGCGTCCAGTCCACCGTGATATCCGACGAGCCGCTGTGCGGTGCCCCGATTATCTTCCAGGGCGCGCCGGTACTGTCGATAAAGCTCACCGAGGCCGGGTAGTTCACCGCAGTACGCACCAGCGGCAGGCTGGCGCCCGGCTGCAGGCTCACGGTCTGCGCGCTGATGCGCGGCACGGCCGTAATGCCCGGCGTGGCCATCGCCCGGTCCTGCTCGGTCTGCAGCGCGCGCAGGCGGCGGATTTCATCGGCCGACAGCGGCGCCACCGTGGCTTCCGCCTGGTCATAGGCGACCGATGACGGCGGCGGCAGCGGCTGGTTGGGTAAGGGACCGGCGGGTGCGGCAGCCGGTTGTCCAGATGCGGCGGTCGTGGCGGTGGCAGGCACCGCGGCGGCGCCCGCGCTGCCGCACAGCGCCAGCCAGAGTGCCAGCGTGCGAAAGTGGCTCATAGCTGTCTTATCCTGCGTTGTTGGTGATGGTCTGGGTGACCTCAAGACCGCGCGGCTTGAGGCGCACGTCGGCCTGCTGAATGCGCAACGTGAAGATGTAGCGCAGCGGCGGACTGCTGCTGTTCTGCCCCTGCAGGCGCATCGTGACGGGATACTGGAACTCCCACGTGTAGCGCCCGCCAATCACGCCGCGTCGGGTGATAACGCCCGGCTCCACGGTGTTGGTGAGGTTCATACGCTTGTCCTTTACCAGCGACAGGATGTTGGAGCCGGTGGTCAGCGCCTGGTTGTAGCCGGTGAAGCCCTCTTCCGAAAAGTCCGGCGAGGCCGCCGTCATCTGGTCGCGGTAGTGCACGAAGTCCAGCGTGAAGGCCTTGCTGATGGTGTCGGCACCGAACTGGCGCACGTCGCTCTCGCTCCACACCGGCTTGTCCGTTGGGTAGAACGGCGTGATGCGGCCGTTTTCGGTAGCCAGGTAATGACCAGGCATGTTGACCAGCACATAAATCAGCACGCCGATCGTAATGGCCAGAATCCCGTTAACGATGATGCTCCACACAGCGACGGTCAGGCAGCGGTGCGCAAACCGGGCGCCCAGCGTTCGCTCGTGCTGGGCTTGTACCGCGTGCTCGTAAATATTCGGGTCGGTCAGGACCACGGCCGCCTCCTCAGGCGGCACAGCGGGTTGAGGGTTCTGCATGCGATGTTCCTTACAGGCCGTAGGACTGCCACGGGTCGATACTGGTGGGCAGGTTGCTGTTGACTTTGTCCGTCAGCGCCCCGCAGACCTTCTCTGACGCCTGGTTCATGATGTCCTGCAGGCTCGGCAGGTTGGGCAGACTGATGGAGATATTGCGGATGCCGGACAGGCAGTTCTGCAGCTGATCGGACGTCTGGCTTTCGCGGGCCGCCCATGCGTCACTGGCCTTCTTCGCGGCGTTATAACCCGCCTCGCTTCCGGTCTGCGCCGCGCTGCCCGCGCGGCAGGTCGCGGCGCCGGCACCAAAGGTGGTGCAGCAGAAAAAAACCGCCACGAGGGCGGTCTGTGTTTTATTCATGTCAGTTCTCCTGTCAGAAAATGGCTTACGCCGGGCGGGGTGGGGTGACCGGCGCTGCCTGGAGTGCCGCCGCCGGTCGATCCTTTGGGGCCGCAGCTTCTGCCTTATAACGCTCGTCATAGCCGAGACGGGCGTGCAGCGCGGCGGGCAGGTCGGCGGGCGCGTCCAGCTTCGCGATGCGCAGCTGATCGTCTCCGGTCATCCTCACCACCACGTGCTCGCGCGGCACGGGCTGGCCGTTTGAGCGGTTGATGCCGTTGCCGCTGCCGATAGGCTGCGCACCCTCCGGGGTGAGCAGGTTAATCACCATCGGCGGCGACTCCTTACTGTCGGGCAGGCTGACCAGCACGTGCTGATACGCACCGTCCCGCCGCACAACGCCCTGCAGGTAGTGGCCGTCACCCTGCACCAGGTAGAGGTCCGGCCGGCCGTCATCGCCCCACGCCGACATCACCGCCGTGCCGGCACGGTCGTTATGTTCCGGGCGCGGCGCCGAGAGCGGGTCACCCGGGACGCTGCTACCCTGCCCGTCCGGCTTCACCCAGAACAGGCCGTCCGCGGGCTTCGGTGGCGCAGGGATATCGAGTCCGAGACGGCTCACCAGCACGTGCTGAATCTGCGTGTAGCGGTTCACGTCAACGGCCGCGAGCCGCACCATGTCCTCAGCGCCGGTCTGCACGCGGGTGCCGCCGACCGGGGCCAGCGACCACTGATTGCGACGGGTCTGTACCTTTTCATACTGACCGCTGAAGTTGCCCTGAGAGTCCTTTATCGGCTTATTGACGGTGACCGGCTGTTCACCCATCCACTGCAGCGTGACCATGCGACCGGGCTGCAGGTGCGTCTCACGCAGCAGACCGGCAAGCTCCTTACCCCAGAACGTCTGAGAGCCTTCTTTCGTACGCAGCGTAATAAAGGTGCTTTCGCTTGCGTCCTTTTCAAAGCGGAAGGGAGCCTGCCCGCAGGCGGTGACCTTACCGGTGACCGGCTCCCGGGCCTTTTCTGCCGGGGTGTGCACCGCCGGAGAAATCTTCGGCGCGGCGGGCTCAGGGGCCGGTGCAGAGGTTCGCTGAGGTGACGCTGTCACGGGTGCGACGTTCTGTACTGGCTCGCTGGCCCGCGCGGCCGTCGTTACGGGGGGAACCTCAGTCGCGCGCGGAGCCTGCGGGTCGCCGCGCACCGCATCGGCGGGGGCGGCTGGCGTGACGGGCTGACCCGCAGCCCGGCGTGCTGCATCGAGGTCGGCCTGCTGGCTGGCGTTCTTCATACTCACGTCCAGCTTGTTGGCCACGATGACACCGATCGCAAATGCCTTGAACTCGTCGCTGCCAGTGAGTTCGATGCGGCCCTGATAGTGATTGGCGGCGGTCAGCAGCGCGGCAAGCACCTTCTCTTCGTGCGCGCTGGCGCCCTCCGCCATGACCAGGCGGTTACCGCGGTCTATAAACGCGGGCTCGCCGTCCAGCTTGTACACCACGCTTTTGCCGTCCGGGTGCCTGTCATGCGTGACGCGGCTCAGCAGCTTATCGGCATCGATGCGGGAAGACGTCGCCCCGGATGAGGCGGGCATATCCTCTTCCTGCGATGCCACGCGCGGCGCGCCGACCAGAATGGCGTTTTCCTCACCAAAGGATGCGACCGCAGGTGAAGGTGGCGCGTCAGAACGTTGCGCCAGCTCTGCGCGCAGGTCGGCCTCCAGCGCCTCGCTTTCCTGCGAAGGCCAGCGCGCATTTTCAGTATCGTTACCCTGCGACCACATTTCCGTCAGCGCGATCCGCTCATTAATGAGCGCGCCCGTCCGCATGGCCAGCACGTCCGTGTCCAGACTGGCTGCTTCGTCTTTCAGCGCTCGCAGGCGCTGACTGATGTCGGCAAAACCCGCGCTGAAGTCCGGGGTGCCCGCTGTGGCGGAGGAGGCGGCAGCAGCCGGCTGTTCTGCACCGGCAGGCAATGCCTGTGGTGCCTCAGACGGCTGAACGTCAGGCACGTTCGGGGCCGGTACAGACTCAGCGACTGCAGCAGGCTCTGCCACGGCCGGTTCAGGAGCGGTCGTGACCTCAGCTGCGGTAACCGGAATGGCCGGCGCTGCCTGTGGCGTTGCTGCCTCCTGAACGGGCGCCATCGGCTCAGGGATAACAGAGGAGGCGTCAGGAGAAACTGCTTTTTCTGGCTGTACCGCCGGCTCAGGTGCGGGCGTGACCTCCGCTGCGATACCCGGAGTGGTCGGTGCTGCTTCTGACTTAGCCGCATCCTGAACCGGTGCCATTGGCTCAGGGATAACACGGGAGGCTGACGTCTCAGGCTGTACCGCAGGCGCCGGAACGTCAGCGACCGCCGGAGCTGCTTCAGCAGAGGCGCGGGACGCAGCCAGTGCGGCAACGGCTGCGGTCACGGCCCGGCCTTCCGTCTCGCCGGCAACCATATCAAGGCGCCCGAACGCCGCCCACGATGACTGTACTTCTTCGGTCGACTGCTGACCGGACAGCTCGGCGCGGCGCAGGTCGTTGCGCACCTCCCGCAGCGCCTTTTCCAGCTGAGGCCGCGACAGCTCGCCGTCCGCCAGACGGGTGTAAAGCGACTGGATCTGCGCCGGGATGGTTCGCACATCTGCCTGCCCGCTGCTGCGCAGAGACAGCGTGGTGTCGCTGTCCTTCAGACCCGCGGCGCTCAGCGCGCGGCTGAACATGCCCGGGCGCTCGCTGACCGCCAGCCCGTCACCGGTCAGACGGTCAAACACCGCCTGCGTTTCGCTGACGTAAGCGTCGTTGTAGGTGCCGGCCTCGCGCACCTGGTTAAGTTCGCGCTGCAGGCGATCGGTGGTGTCCTGAAACTCTCCCGGGGTGATGCTTCCCTGAATCAGCGCGGACAGCGCTCCGCGCAGCTCGCCCTGAATCGCCGGCGGCGCACGCAGGATATCAGCATCAGCTGCGGGCGCGGCAACCCGCGTTGCAGGTGCCGGCTGCGGGTCAGGTACGGCAGGCGCTTCTGCCTCTGCGGCTGTGGCTGCCGGAACGACCGGCTCTGACGCGACAGCGACTTCAGGGGTCGCAGCAGGAGCCGCCTGCGGCGCGTCGGGTGCCGGACTGTCCTGGACTGCGAGCACCGGTTCCGGCGCGGGTTTCTGGTCGGGATTCATATTGCTGACAGCGCTGTCGACCAGCTGGCCCAGCCGGGCAGCACTGTCATCGTATTTCAGATCAAGGCTTCTGACCGCTTCCGCATAGAGCCGGTTTAACGGGGTGATCGCCGTTTTCCTGTCAGGGGGGTTATCAGCCGTTTCAACCAGCGTATGCCTGAGCAGAGCGGTCAGCCTTTCTGCTTCTTCCGGCCTGTTCTGCGCGCCGGCCAGGCTGACCAGCTCTGAACGGATGGCGTCATAGTGAGCCGACACATCCGGTTTTTCCTGCAGGATTTCCGACAGTCTGGACGCGTCCTGAGCGGCATGGCCTGACGCCCTTTCAACGTATTGCGCCATTTCGGCTCTTGACGCCCCTTCTGCAAAGCGCAGCCGGACGTTATCGATGAGATCTGTGTTGACGATGGCGATATAGCTGTTGTCTTTCAGGGCATCAATGCCTGCCTCTTTCAGAATACGCATCCCTTCAGGGCTGCTGGCATACTGAAAAAATGGCGCATCGATTTTCTCGCAGCCGGCGAGCAGGTCTCCGTACCCCAGACGAGAGGTCTCCCCTTTGGCTGTCAGCTCCTGATCGACCGTTTTCCCGGCCTCTCTTATCCGGTCCCGCAGGGCATCCGTGAGTGAGGAACTGTCCCAGCGATCCAGGATCACCGAATGAGAAGGTATCTCCAGTTCATACACGTGATAGTCCGGATGGTTGATCTCCTCCATCGCATATTGCACGCCCGTCACGGAGTTATCGGTATAAAATCCGCGACCCATGAAGTTCTGACCCAGGCCAATTTTTTCAGGGTCAACGGCGCTGAAGGTGGCCGGCGAGCCGTGGTACAGGGTGATCGTGTCACGCACAGGCGCAGCGGGTAAATCATTCGCCCTGCTGCCCGGAACGTCACCGGCAGCCGGCGCTGGCGGTGTGGCTGGCGCGGCTTCAGGCTGCTGCGCCTTCAGGATGCGATAAACGCTGGTCTGCCCTATACCGAGCTGCTCCGCAATCTGCGCGGGCTTCAGCCCCTCATCGCGCAGCTTCAGAATTTCATCCGTTTTCTCTTTGGCCGCACCGGGGCGGCGTGCCGGAGTGGAGTCCGCTGCGGCGTCCGGGGACGCGGCGGGAAGATTATCCGGCGCTGGCTGTGCGTCGTCAGGTGTGTCCATGGGGGCATCCTTATGGTTGAGCTGCTCAAGAGCCTGAGCAATGTCGGGAAGCAGCGTTTCGCGCAGGCGATCGGCGCCGCGGAACAGGTGCAGGTCGTTAAAGTCGGTAAAGCCGCGCTCGATTTCGGCGGCCGTCAGGTCCGGCAGCAGCACGGCACCGCCGGTGGCCGCCGCGGCGCGGTGTGCCGACAGCACGCCTTTGTTAACGTCTTTGGCATGGTCAACGTCGGCCATAAACAGGTGCGGGCTGTCGGGGTAACGGCCCTTCAGTACGTTTGCCACCGTCTCCATGTTGCCGGCGTCGATGGTCATCACCACGGGACGGCCGGTGACCATGTACAGGCTGCGCGCGGTGGCGTAGCCCTCCGCGTACAGGACGGGTTCGCCGTTTCGCAGCTCACCGCCCTCCACGCGGAAGTGCCCGGCCTTGGGGGCGTCCTTAAACAGGTACTTCTCACCGTCGGGCGGAATGTACTGCAGCGTGCGAAACGCGCCGTCTGCGTCACCAAACGGCACGACCAGCGCGCCGTTGCGCGTCTGGCGCACGTCATCCGCCACCGTGATGCCCTTGCGCACCAGATAGCCGTGCGCCGGGTCGGCCGCCGGCAGCCGCTCATATAGCGCCTTTGCCTTTGCCGTCTGCTGCGCATATAGCGCGGCCTGCTCGCGGGCAAAGTCATCCTGCGACTGACGCATCACCGCGCGGATATGCACGCGCGCCAGCGGGTCAGCTTTTCCTGCTCCGCCGCTGCTGGCCCTCCAGCGCGTGATGTCCTTATCGTTCTCGGCGCGGTGGTAGTTGATGAACCAGCCGCCGGGCTTCACACCGTCGAGAAAACCGCGATAGACGCCGTCTTTGTTCCCTTTTTTCCCGTCCGCCACCGGCACGCGGTGTCGCCGCCCGTCCATCACCGGCAGGCCGTCCAGCACCAGACCACCGCTGGTCAGCGCGTCCAGAAACTCCGACTGCGGGTCGCCGCCGCCGCTGCTGCGGATGCTGCGGTCCGGCAGCCACTTCTGCAGCCGGCTCAGGTCCGCGCCCGGGCGGGCGTACCAGAGCTGGGCTTCTTTATCCCACGTGATGGCGTTGCCCCCGTCCGGGTGCTTTCCGGCGTCGGCGCGCGCGGCGTCGCGCTGGTCCGGCAGGACCGCAAGCCATACCGGGTAGTCAGCTGTACTCATGATGCCTCCTGTTACAGGGTCAGAGACGGCTACTCACCGTCGGTGTAGCGCCGGTACCACCAGGGACGGCCGCTCAGGCTTTTGCCTCGTGCAATGCGGGCAAGACGCGTCAGCAGCTCGGTGACGCCCCAGCCGAAGGCCTTCAGCAGGCGGAACACGGCGATGATGCCGGTCACGACGTAAATCGTGTTCATGGAGGGAAAGCGGAACCAGAAGAGATAAAGCAGAAACAGCCAGGCGGGGATGCCGAGGAAGCTCAGCGGGCTGCCCGCCCACCGCCAGAACCCCGGCGGGTAATCCTCTTTTTTGAATTCACTCACGCGATGCCCTCCTCAAACTCACGGCGCTGAGGCGGCGACATCACCACCGCCAGCTCGGACTCTGCGATGCGCCCGGTGCGGAACAGCTGCCAGGCCTGATCGACAATGCGGCGCTTTTCCAGCCGGATGATGCTGTTGATGTGCGCGCCCCACTGCGACCACGGCATGCCGGCGAGCTTCTCGCGCAGGTAGTAGTCAAAAAGGATGTACTCGCGCACCGCCACGCGCTTTCCGTCCGTGGTGCGCAGCAGCGTCTGCACCACCACGTACTGCAGCACGCCCAGCAGCGACCAGGCCAGAGAGTCGCGACTCTCGTGCGGAAACTCGTTGATGAGGCGGGGAAACGCCTCGCCGGGTGAATCGATGTGCGTGGTGGAGAGCGTCAGGTGACCGAGCTGCCCGGCGCGGATGCCCACGTCAATGGTTTCGCGGTCGCGCATCTCCCCTACCCCTATAACCGACGGCGCGCGCCTGAGGTCCGCGCGGATGCCGCTGGCGAAATCGGGAATGTCCTTACCGACCTGCGACTGCAGCGGCGGCAGCACGTCGTCCGGCCGTCCGAGGATGAACTCAATCGGGTCCTCTTTGGTCGTGACCTTGCGGTCAGGATCCGTGTCCAGGCAGTAGCGGTAGGAGGCGGCCAGCGACGTGCTCTTGCCCGAGCCGGTGATGCCGCCCCAGAGCCCCATGCCCTTGGCCGGCAGGAGGTTGGCCATCAGCTCCGGCTCCAGACCCAGGCTCTCCAGCGGCGGGATTTCGGAGGGGATAACGCGCATGGTCCAGCCGATGGTGCTGTCCTGACGCCCCGCCGTTCCCTGCAGCAGGTTCACGCGAAAGCGGATGCGCTCGCCGCGGTTCAGGCCCCAGCGGCCGCTCATGTCGCCGTCGAGCTGCATCGCGCGGTCAATGGCCACTCCGCCGCGCACCTTCGGCCGCAGCTCCGGGGTAAACACCTCGTCCATCAGCTTGGACAGGGTGTCGTCCGCCACCGCGAAGGGGCTTGCTCTGAGCAGGCGGCCGTAGCGCCCCACCACAAAGTGGTTGTCGCCCTGCAGGTGAATGTCGCTCACGTTGTTGCGCGCGCACCACACCATAAAGCCGCGCAGCGCGTCGGCGTTAAGGCCGCCACCAAAGTCGAAAAATTTCAGGTCTGAGGCTGACATCAGCGCTTCTCCGTGTTGATGACCGGCTTCCACTTCGCCTTGTCGGTGACAAAGCCGGCGTGGGACTCCAGGCGACGCTCGCGGTCGCCGGTGGTGAGCTTGTTGCTGTCGCCGGTGACCGTCTGCTGACGCTCCGAGACCACCGGGGCGGTGATGAGGTTCTGACGACGCAGCAGCACGTACTGCAGCATGCCGTTGTAGTCGCGCGTCAGGCGGTTGACGTTAGCCTCCAGCGTCTCGTCGGCGCTCTGCCGCCCTTCCGCCCAGCCCTCGTTCACCGCCGCCTGCCAGATATCGCGCTGCACGCCGTTCTCCGGGATGAGCCCGCCCTCTGGTTCATCCGGCGGCACGGTGCTGAGGCCGGCCATCAGCCAGCCCCGCCACGTCGGCGGATTGCTCACGAAGCGTTCGGGCTGAACAATTTCATACACGTGGCTCGCGGTGCGTATCTGATCGGGGGTGACATGCGCCACGTCCACAGCCTCGGTGATGACCGGCGGCAGCCAGCCGCGGGCGCTGATTAGGGGACGGAAGTCATAGGTGGCGTCCAGCTGCTTCGCGCGCGCCTCCAGGTCACGCCGGAGCTCCCATGCGCGCTGCGCCTTGCCGCCGCGAAAGCCGGTGGTGCGCCCGCCCTCGGTCAGCATCTGGCGGCGGTTGTCGGACACGTCTGACGTGTCGCGCTTCTGCGGCGAGAGGTAGGCCTCCGAACCCGGCGGCGGTGCGCCGTCCGGCCCGGGCGCGGGGGCCGCCTTCGTGAAGTGAAATCCCGCGCAGCCCGCCAGCAGCGCGGGCAGCAGCAGGACGGTGAGTCGGGCTTTCATCGGCGGTTCCCCTTCGAGTGGCGGGTCTGAACGGCTGGCAGAGACGGCATGAACTGCAGCACCATCTGCCCCGGGTAGGTGACGATCGTGGCGCGCCAGGCGGTCTGCATCTCAATCATGCGCATCGCGTTGGCATAGGTAACGCCCTGCACGTCGATGTTCACGGGTAGCGGCAGGCGCACGCCCGTGTAGCTGAAGGCCTGCCCGCGCGCCCGGGCGAGCTGGCTCAGGAGCTCCACCGCGTCACCGTCCCAGCTGAACGTGACGCGGTCGCTGTCGGCCCGGATGGCCGCGACGGGCAGCGGCGACCCTTCACGCAGGTCGCCCTCCATCCACAGCTGCGTCAGCTGTACCGAGGTCTTCGGCGGGGAGGTGACCACCTGTGCCGGTGCGGACCCGGTCGCGTGAGGTTGAGATTGCAGCTGGCAGCCGCACAGCAGCAGCGCCGGCAGCGCGGTCAAAATGCTTTTTTTCATGGTGTCTCCGGGGGTTGCCGGTTATCAAAAGGGGGGCAGGCGGCGCTGTTCAGCGGCCGGCCAGATGGAGCAGGTGCTTATCGGTCATACAGCATGTGCCGGGGAAAAAGCGGCCTGACGTTGCAACTGCCTGACCAGATAATCGACAGGCAGTTGCAACGTCAGGAGGGATATCAGGGGTAAGTCAGCCCCTCAAAAAAGGTTGAATCAATACCTTTACGGGCATTGTGCCGATCTACGCCTGAAGGTGTGACCATCCCTGACGCAGACTGCGTGGATGAGAATTACGGACATAACCGCCAGCAGGGTGTATGACGATTAGCGACAAAGCACTGTGTAAAGGTCAACATCACCGCCCTGATTACGTAATCCCACCATGACAGTCCCGTCCGGACACATGGCCAGCCCATCGGCTCCCTTTGTGTCATGGTATGAAGTCTGGCCACCGTACTGCACCGAACCTAACGAAAGGCCAGCGTACCGCCACACACCGTTTTGGCAGGAAAGTATGGCTCCAGCCGCATCACGGCTTACCAGCCCGTTCGGGGAACAGCCTGTGCCAACCGTATTGATACCATCGAGCTGCAGAACGTCCCCGGTGGAAAGCCGTCCGTCTGATCTGACAGTCCCTCCTCGCACCTGCCCGCCGGTATAAATATTCTTGTTGTTGACCGAACGCACCCACTGATCGTCCGACATGTAAAAGCCGCCGCCATAGGTTTCGTTAAGCCAGCCCTTTCCACCACGAGTAATGACCCATCCCGTATTACTGCGAATATCATTGTTAGCGGTGATACCGTTACTGGCTGTCACATTACCGTTTGCCGCTACATTACCGCCTGCCGAGACGTTGGTGCCGGCGGACACCTGACCGGTAAAGGCACCGGTGGCGGCATTGACCGTGCCACCGTTGTTAATGTTGTTGCCGTTCATATCGATGGCAGTGTGCATGCGGTTCAGGTCCGGGCGGCCGTTGACCTGATAGCGGTACAGCCTGTCGCTTTCGTTCGCGTCCGTGCCCAGCGCGTCGGCGGAGAGAAATGCTGCCAGGCGCCCCTGCTGCCCGCTGAGTCCGTAATCTCCGAGTTTCGCCTGCCACCCACCGTCCGCACCCACTGCAGTGTTGGCGGGCCACACGTAGCCGCCCATGCCGTCCGTGTCAGACGCTATCTGACGCAGCCCTTTGTACGGGATTTCGCTGCCGCCGGTGGTCAGCACGAACGCGACCAGCTGTCCGGCCTGAGCGGGGTCTTTCGCCACCGCAAGCTGGTAGGTCTGGCCGCTGTCGTTGGTTAGTGAAAAGCCCGCGGGCAGGTAGCCCTGCGTGCGCAGCGTGGCGCCGGTGATGACCACCGGACCGCCCGCGACCTGGGTCAGCAGCGTGTCACGATTGTCACGCACGTAGCGCTTGCTCGCGTCGCTCACAAAGCTCAGGTGCGAGGCGGTATTCGTCCAGACTTTTTCCTGCTGGTAGCCGGCGTAGCGATCGATGGCGCCGGGCGTGATGATCAGCACTATGGCCAGCGCAAAGGTCGCCTGAAGCAGCATGTTACCGCTGTGAACCGGACGTTTTTTTCGTTTCAGCAATTTCATCAGAGCACTCCCGCCAGTTGTTGGGGAAAGAAAAGGCACACGCCGCACAGGTAACCAAACAGCGCGGGCGCAAAGGGTTTTGACGGCTTCCGTGTCAGAAGCGCGCACAGGCCACAGAGCAGAAGCCCACCCGCCGCGGCGTACATGGCGCTGCGCCAGGGCAGCCACGCGCACAACCCGGCCATCAGGTACACGTCGCCGAGGCCGATGCGCTCCTCTGTCTGACGAAAGTTGGCGAGCCCGCGAACCGCAGCGGCCAGCACGAACGCCACCAGGCTTGCCGTCAGTGACGCAGACCAGGGCATCACGGCGGCGGGCATTGCGGCAGAAAGCAGGCCGCCCGCCCAGAACGACACCGTGTAGCGCATCGGGAGCCACTGGCAGCGCAGGTCCGTCAGCGTCATGGGCAGCGCCAGCACCAGCAGAACCGCGCTTCGCCATATCGTGGGCTCAGGCAGCACCGACAGCAGCGCCATGAGCCAGCCGGCGGTCAGCATATAAATCAGGGCCACCGGTATCAGTTGCGGCCACGTCAGCGGCGGCCCCTCATACAGCTGCAGAAAGCGACGGGCCCGGAAGGCCTGCAGCAGGAACAGCGCCGCGCAGCCGGCGAGCCACAGCCCGGCGGTCACACTGTAAGTGAGTGAAGTCATCATGTTTCCGTGTCAGGGGGGTCAGCGGCGGGCCATGTAGTCGGCGTATACCTTGCGGGCGTAAAGCATGCGGCGGGCCGTATTGTCATCGGCGAAGCCGGCGTTATAGCTGCCGAGACATTCCCAGGTGACGCCGCAGACCTGCAGGTGGCGCGCCAGTATCCAGGCCCCCACCATGACGTTCAGGCAGGGTTTGGTCAGCAGGTCCTGCTCGCTCTGCAGCACGCCCATCGTGCGCAGCTGCGGCACGTGCGTGGAGTTAATCTGCATCAGGCCAAAGTCACGGCTCGTGACCTGACCTTTTTTATTGCGGTTATAGCCAATGGCGCCCGGGTTGAAGCCACTTTCCACCTTGCTGATGGAGCGCAGCAACTGCGGGTCAACGTGATACCGTGCGCCCGCCTCGTTATAGCAGAACGCCATCGCAGAGCGGGAGGCGCACAGCAGTAGTCCGCCGGCGATCAGCAGGGGAAAAAGTTTCTTCATGATGCGTACCGTGAAAATGACAGAGGGCGGAATGAAGGGGACAGCGCGCGTGCGCTGAGCCCCTCAGTGCCGGGGTTGCCCCCGGTCTGCCGTCAGGTGTTGCTGGTGAAGACCAGCGTGTTGGTGCCGGTCGACCCGCTGTCCGCCGTGCACTGCGAGCCCGCCACCGAGCTGCTGACCACGCCGCTGGTTGTGCTGCCGTTAATGCTGGTCGACGCCACGTTGTTTGCGTCCGAAAGCTTCTGCGACATCTGCGCGCAGGCCTCCTGCGGTACCTGCGTGTACGTCAGGGAAAACGCCGTGTTCTGCCCGCCGTTCGTGCTCACCGGCGTGACCGTGACGGTGCCGCCCCAGCGGTTGTTCAGCGTCGCGCTCCCGGATGACTTGGTGCCGATAATGGCCATGCTGCCGGGCGAGCCGCCAAACTGCACGAGCGCCCCGGTCATGGTAGCGGCCGAGCTGAAGTCGTACACGCCGCCGGTTTTCAGCATGCTGCGCGTGTTGGTCATAATTTCACTGACGTTGGACATCTCCTCGTTGTAGTCCGCGCTTTTGAAGAGCCCCGCCCCCCCGGCGTAAATGGCCACGATGACGAGCAGCGAAACGGCAGTGACGATAATGGCTTCGGGCAGGTTAAGGGCGCCGCGGTGAACGGCGGAACGTCCTGAACGACCTGAACGTGTTGAAAGCAGTGACATAGGTAAATCCTCTCGGTATTGAAATCAGCGGTTGCCAATAATGGAGCCCAGGTCCTGAGTCGCCAGGAACGTGAGCAGGAGATAGCCGGCGGTGGCCAGCATGCCGGCCAGCTGGAGCACCTGGCAGACACGTTTGATGCGCCCGATGGCCTTTTTCAGCCACATCCTGGCGAAGTTTTCGATATTGTCCTCGCCGCCCGGGCCGGCGGTCAGGAGCATCAGGCGATCAATGGCCTCGCGTGAGGGAAACGCGTAGCCGCTGTCCGCCAGCGCCAGTCCGAGGTGCTTGCCGCGCGACACCTGGCGGCGGGTGGCCGTCAGGCGCTCATACATCCAGGGCGTGGCGCTGCGGCTCAGCATGTCCAGCGCCTCCTCCGTGCGCAGCTGGGCGCGCAGCAGGGCGCTGAGGTTCAGCAGAAACGACACCCCCTGCACTTCGCGGTACAGGCTCCATGGAAACAGGTGGTCGAGCACTCTGGCGCGGACCGGACCGGTAAGGCGCGGCAGCGACCAGATGACCCAGACGGCAAAAGCCGCCAGGGCGCCGCCGAGGAGATAGCGGTTATCCACGAAGAAGTGCGTGATGGCACCGAGCCACCACATCCAGCCGGTCCAGCTGTCGGCGGGGCTCATCTGCTCCAGCCGGGGCAGAAAACGCTCACTCACCATCTGCATCATGTAAAACGTCCCGCCCAGCAGCATCGCCGGGTAGGCCAGGTTGAGCAGCGCGGTGGACTTCATTTCCCCCACGCCCTTTACAACCTCAATGGCCCGCAGCAGGGCGCCCCGCAGGTCTTTGGCCACGCGCCCCGCGCGCAGGATGGTGGCCTCCTGCGCCGGCACCCAGCCGGCGAGTCCCGCGTCGAGGCCCCGCCCGCGCGTGAGCGCGTGGTGCACGTCGTTCAGACACAGCAGGACCGGATCGTTTTTACGCCGGCGCGTGCGCTGCAGGCCCGCGATGGCGTCTTCGGTTTTCTGTTTGTTCTCCAGCAGAAACGCCAGGTCTTCATACAGCGTCATGCGGTCTGTGGTGCTGAAGGTCTTCTGCCCTATCCAGCGCCCCAGCCCCTCAGAGCGGGTACTGCCCGTGGCAAGCGAGGCCTTCAGCCGGCCCCGCAGCCGGTTAAGCAGGTCACTCATGGCCACCTCCGCTGAGAAACGCCTGGACGGCCTCCGGCGGCAGCAGGTTCAGCGCGTCCTCGTCCAGCGGGCTCATTTTGTCCGCGTCCAGCGGGTCGACTTCACCGGCTGCAATGTAGCGCTGCAGGTGCGCCCCGCGGGTAATGCCGTTCATGTGATGCACCCAGTAACTGCGTGCGGCAAGCTTGCCATGCACGCGGTAGAGCTGCATGAAGCGGGCGTCAGGACGGATGACCTCGGCAATGACCTTTCGGCCCGTGATACCTTGCCAGCAGCCCGGTGCGCTGCAGCCGTCGTGATGACGGAACGCCACGGTGTCGGTATTGCAGTAAGTTTCGATCAGCTCGCGATCGTCCTCCGTCAGCGTATCCCTGACGTCAGACCAGCCTTTTTTGCAGGCCGGACAGAGCGTCTGCACCAGGCGCTGCGCGATGAGTCCGATAACCACCTGCGGATCCATCACCATGCCCGGCGCAATGCCCAGCGTATCGGTGAGGCGATCGATAATGCCCGTCGCGTCATTGGCGTGCGTGGTCGACTTGACGAGCGTGCCGCTCTTGGCCTCGCTGATGCTGGCATTGCCCGACCAGGTATCACGTATCTCGCCCACCACCGCAGCGTTGTAATCAAGCCGCTTAAATGCTGAAAGGCGCCGTTGCCAGGCCCGGGTGACGGAGTCGGGGTCGTTGCGGTCGGCAATGATGGTGGTCTGCACGGCACCCGGCACCTTGCCCTCGACCGGATCCTCCACCGTTAACAGCCGGCGCTTGCCGCCGGTGAGGTCAACGTACATTTTACAAAAGGTGCGCAGCGTGGTGCTTTTACCCGACCCGGTCGGACCGCCGGTGATGATCAGCCCCTCCGGTCGGCGCAGCATGCGGTTGATTAGCTTCTGCTGCTCCGGCAGGTAGCCCAGCGCATCGAGAGAAGGAATGTCCTCGCTCTCATCCAGAATCACGCGCAGCACCACGTAAAGGCCGGATTCGGTGGGCACGGCCGAGTAGCGCGCGGCGTAAAGGCCCAGCGCCTTCACGAACTCGTTGCGCAGGCGCCCGTCCTGTTCGTCCGTCTCGCTGAACTGCTGCGGCGCCGCGTCGCACATCGACATCACGATGGTCGCGGCGAGGCTCATGCCCTCGTCAATGGACAGTTCGGCCTGCAGCGCCAGGTCGCCGTGGATGCGAAACACCACGGCGGTCAGGTTCTCCATGCCAATCAGGATATGAATATCCGACGCGTGGGCCTCGCCCGCGCGACGCATAAAATCCACGACCTTATTCTGCTCCGGCGACCAGCTGCCGGCAGTGCCGGTCACCCCGGCGCGCTGCAGTTGATGCCGGCGCAGCTCGCCCAGGTGCACGTGCTCCACGTTCAGACGCGGATAATGGCGCATCGCGCGGGCGATGTCGGACTGAACGGCCGGATCCGCGCGGTGCTCGGTGGACACGTACAGCCGCCCCTGCTCGGGGTTGCTGTTGTCCAGGTGCAGCCAGTTCACGGTACTTTCGGTAAATTCCATGACGTTTACCCCGCAAAGGCCAGTGACACGAGGCCGCCGCCGGCGCTGCTGACGGTGACCTCACTGAAGGTGATTTTCGTGACCGTCCACCCGGTGCCCGGGATGCGGCTGCCCGCCTGCACCCGCACCTCGTTGCCGCCGTCAAGCCGCAGCGTGGCGGAGAGCTGCTGGCCGCCGGAGATTTCCACAATCAGCGGCGGCGCCTTGCTTTCCTGTGCCGGCTTCGCGTCGGCATTGTCTTTCACCGGTGCCGCCGGCTGCGGGTTGAACGGGCCGCCCAGCACCGCGTCATAACCGTTTTTCTGCAGCTCGTTAAACGCCTTGGCCTGCGCCAGCTGCGCCTCATACAGCAGGGTTTTGGCCTGAATGTCCTCCAGGCGTCCCATGCTGTTGTCCCGCCCGCCGGTGTCGGTGACGACAACCGTGGCGGCCGGCGCGTGGCCGGACGGCGGGGCTTCGTTACCGGCCCCGCCCTGCGGGCTGAGGCCGTCCGGTGTCGCCGGGCCGGCCACGGCCATCTGGCCGCTGAGCAGCGCGGGCAGCAGCAGGTAACGCCACTTATTTCTCTGCATAGAGTGTTCCTTCCAGGGTATAGGTCAGCCGGCTGCTGTGCAGTTCGGCCTTCACGGAACTCAGCCGCAGCCCGTTACCCGGGAAGCGCGATGCGTCAAACAGCCGGTCCGGCGGGATATCGGTGATAAAGGTGAAGCTGTAGCGCTTCCACGGCAGCGGGATCCGGTCCTGCCCCACGGTCTGGGTCAGCACCACCGGCTCACTGAAGCGCAGGTTGGCACGCAGTCGCTGCGCGTAGCTGGTCATGCGCCGCAGCTGCTCGTCCCCGGGCAGCAGCGTTTCGGCCGGCGCAGGGGCAAAATGCACAGCCTCCTTAAAGGACGCGTCGTCCGAGGGGCCGGGCATGTTGAACGTGACCGGCGTACTCGGGCCGTAGAGTTCCGGCAGACGGGCGGCAAAGTCGCCGACCGTGCCGCCGTCCGGCAGGGCATAGTGCAGCGTGAGCTGCCCGGTGGACTCGCACATCGCCTGGCGGAATACCCAGCCGGCGATCGACAGCGGCGCCTGACGCCACTGCTTCACGCACGCGCTGAGCATGCCTGAAAAATCAGGCTGGCCACCCCACGGCCGGGCGAGGCTGCCCGGCTTTGACGCCGCGGCGGCTTTTGCCCGGACGAGCTCCGCCTGCACCCAGGCGTCGTGTTCGGCCTTTTTCCTGGCCTCCAGCCAGTGGTTGCCGTACCAGAGCGCAGCGGCGCACACCACGCCCAGCAGCAGCAGGCGGGAGGCCGTGCGGCTGTCGGTTTTTTGCAGCTTCGCACGCGCCGGCACGGCGGCCGGTATCAGGCCCGCCAGCGGGTCGCGGCGGGCGTCAGTTACCTCCAGCAGGCTGTCCGGATCGAACACCGTCCAGCCCGATGTCGGCGCAGGCGCCGTGGTGCGGAACCGCTCTGATGCGCGCAGCACCGTGGCCGCGTCCCCCACCACGTCGCCGTAGGGAGAGGGATGGCCGCCGGTGACCGCCATAAACCAGTATTTGCCGCTGGGTAGCAGAAACACGCCCCAGCAGTCCGCGGGCACGCTGCCGAGCACCGCCGCCGCCAGCGACGCGGGCCGTTTTCCCTTAGGCAGCACGTCCGCTTCGTCGGTGAGGCAGCCCAGCCAGGTGGCCGGGTCGTCGCCCGTGCCCGCCGGCAGCGCCAGCCAGTGGCTCGCCAGCTGGTCGCGGGCCTCAATGCGCATGCGCCGTCGGCCGCGCGCGGCCACCCACTGCCAGTGCAGCCCGGCGACCAGCGCGGCTTTGCCCGCGGGCACCACGCCCACCACCGGTGCCGGCGTCAGTTCTGACGTCATAAAAACTCCTTAACCCAGCACCACGGGCGTCACGAGGATGATAAACATGCGGCGGCTGTCGTCACCGCGCGCGCCGCCGCCCAGGCCAAAGAAGTTGTAGCTTCCAGTGCCCTGACGGTTGGCAGAATCGCTCAGCTGCTCGTAGCCGCTCAGCACCAGCGTCTGGCCGGACTGCATAATCACGCGCTGGACGATGGTTTTCGGCGTGGTCTTCGCCAGCTGGGCGTTCTGTCCGCCGGAGGTGAAGGCCGTGAACGTCGGGTCATCCGACATGCTGATGGAGAACTCCAGCTGCATCTTCGGCGAGTTCGGGAACAGCAGCGGCAGCGCCGTCATGTTAAAGCCGGTGGTGATGGTCGCCGTGGTGATGGAGGTGCTGGTCCCGACGTTCGCCGTCTGGCTGGTGCTGATGTTCGGCACGTAATCCTGCTGGATGGCGTTCTGCACGGGCACGGCGGACAGGTTGGTGGTCAGCGCCGAGGCGGAGGTCACCACGCTGAGCTTCGCTTGCTCGTCCAGCGCCTTCAGAAACGTCTGCGTGCCCTCTCCCTTACCGTCGAGTATGGCCACGCCGCCGCTCAGCGCGTCGGAGGCCGCGCCCGTAAACGGACTGGTCAGGGACAGGCCCACGCTGCCGGTGTTCAGCACCGCGTTCCAGTCGATGCCCAGCTGGTTCTGGTGCCGGTTCTCCACGCTGAAGACCTTCACCGAAATCATCACCTGGCGGTTCAGCTCGCGGTTGCGGTCGTCAATGTAGCGCCCGATAGCGTCCAGCACGCGCGGCGTGTCGGTCACCGTCAGCACGCCGGCGGAGAGGTTCAGGCGCCCGGAGCCCGGCGTCAGCATCGACTTCACCGTATTTTCGACGTCCTTGAAGATGTTGGACTTGATGGTCGCCGTGGTGGTCTGACTCGTGCTGTTGTCGCCGGTGTTGCCCCCGCCGCTGCCGCCGCTGGTCCCGGTGGAGGTCGTGGTGCCGCTCACCGTTTTCGACACGAAGCTCGCGTCGCTGTCCATGAAGTTAATGGCGAAGTTGCGGGTATCGAGCCAGAAAATGGCGATGTGGCCGTACTCATAGCGCCACGACAGGCCGAGGCGCGTGGTCACGTTGTCCAGCAGGCCGCTGAGCGAACCGTTCCAGCTGACGCCCCGCAGACCGCCCTCGCCCTGCGGCACGGCGACCGGCCGGCCTGTTGTCTGCCCCATGGCGGCCAGCGGCACCATCCCGCTGGCGTCGGGCGCCGGCAGTGTACCCGGCATCTTCTCGGTCCGGCCGCCGGCATCGCCGCCGCCGGCCATCGCGGCCTGCGCGTCAGGCGTCACCACCACCGGGATGCGGCACTGGTCGGTAATAAAGGCGCTGACATACGCCAGCGTGACGGTGCCGGGGCGGTTAATTTTGACCGTGCAGGGAGGCAGTGCAGGACGCTGCCCGGCCACGCCGTTAATCGGCACGGGGTTGATCCACTGCGAGGTCAGGTCGCGCACGACCTGCCCGCTGTCGAGCGCGCGTTTGTGTTCGGCAGCCTGTGCTTCGGCAGCGCCCGCCCGTTTTTCCGTGGCGCCGACGCGGTCCAGCGTGCTGCAGCTGCTGGCCAGCAGGCAGAGCATCGCCGCCGCGGTCAGCCGGTGAGGTATTTTCATTACGGTATCCTGTCAGGAAGAGAGAATCAGTTGACCCACACCACGCTGCCGTCGGGAATGGCGGCGGGGACGGTGATCTGCATGTCGGCACCGGTGCCGTCGAGCAGGCGACGGGAGGCCACCCGCCCGGCCAGCGCTGACCGGTGCGTCTGCGTGAGCAGCGCGGACATCAGTCCGGGCTGAGCGGTGCGCCAGACAAACGTCCGGCCGCCGGAGATGAGGTTGTTCAGGCCGGCAACGCTTTGCCAGCCGGGCAGCTGTGCGTCCGTCACGCTGACGTTGTCCGCCGCGGGGTTGCTGTACCGCCAGTCGTTGATGCGGTTCATGTAGCGCACCATCTGCGCGGCCTGCAGGCTCAGCGTCTGGTCCTGCAGCTGCCCCGCCTGCTGAACGGCGCGCGGGTCAGGCGTGAGCCCTGCCAGAAGCGCCCCCAGAAACAGCGCCAGCAGCCAGTACATGAACATTACTGCACCTCCTTATCGTCCACGGTTACCACACACTGCGCGGCGCGCACCCCGGCGTAAAGCGGCACCTTCGCCGTGCCGTACAGGGTAAAGAGCCGGTTAAGCATCTCGCGGAAGCTGCCGTCAAAGTTCAGCGGCGCATCCACCCGGTAGTTGGTCGGCGTGAGCCAGGCAATGGTCCAGGTTTTGATGCCCGGTACGGCGCAGGTCTCCGCGGCGGCCTGGGTGTAGAGCCAGTCCTTCACGGTGCTGCCCGTCTCGATGCGCCAGTGCCGCAGCTGAACGGCGGCAGGCGCAATCGCCGGCGCGGAGGGGATGCGGGGTGCCGGTACAACCGGTGAGGCTGAGGCCGGGGCGGCACCCTTATCGCCACGGAACGGGTTACGCCCGGTAGCCTGCGGCGGTGCTTTCGCCTCGCCGGAAGCCGTTGCCTTCGCGGGCGCAGCAGGTGGCACCGGCGGTGATACGCTCTTGCCGGACGCCGGCGCGTTCTGCGCGCGCTGCGCCGGTTCAACGGTCACCGTCCGGGTCTTGTCGTTCAGGGTGGCCTTCAGACCGTGCGGCGCCAGCATTTTGTCGGCGACGTACTGCCAGCGATCGTTCCCGGTCCAGCGCCACAGCTCCGGCGCGTCGGCGGAAACCGCCTTATCGAACGCCACGGTCTGCCCGGGCGGCACGATTTTGCGCAGGGCTGCGCGCAGCGTGGGGGCAGCACCGTCCTGCCGGATAAAGCCGTCACTCTGTCCGGCGCCCGGCGCGGAGGCCGGAGGAGAAGACGCGGGCTTTACCGTCAGCGCGGAAGAGCCTGTGGCGCCCGGCGCCATAGGCCTGACGGGTTTGGCGGCGGGTGAAACCGGACGCTGCGCCGAGGGCCCGGTCTGATGCACCCGGTACTGCATGGCGCTGATGTCGGCCGCGCTGCGCGAGAGCATGCTGTCGACCACGCTCCCGGAAGGCGGCCCGGTGTAAACCGTCTGCTGCGCGCAGCCGGTCAGCAGCAGGACCGGTATCAGCCCTGCCCGTTCGGTAAATGACATAGAGAGAACTCCGGATAACTCAGGGCTGCACCGTCTCTGCGGCGGCCGGGGCCGGACCGGCAAAAACCGTGCGGGAAGGCAGGCGAACCTGCCGGTCAGAAGCGAAGTTGCAGCGCCGGGTGCCTCCCGGTGCACTGGCCAGACTGACAGACGCCAGAACGGCATGACTTAGACTTGTCGCATCGCATTAATGAGTAATAAGACGATGTCAGTCTGACCGCGTGCGCTGGCCGCAGGTCCGCCACAACGAAAAGCACACTGGCCGGTCAGGGCGAGTGCGCTTTGCGTTGTGAAGATAAGTGTTCAGGTTCAGCCCGGTGTGCTTCCGGGCTCCGGATCAGTTGGCGCTGATAATCCAGATCAGGAATCCGCTACCAGTCTCACTGATGCTCATGAGGGCGCCTTTGTCAGGCAGCAGCACACTCCCCCCGCTGGCATAACGCAGCGGGCCACGCTCATCGGCTACCTCACCACCTATCGGAGAGCGCTCAAGGCTGGTTTTAAGCGAGTAATCAACGATCAGCGCGGGTGGAAGTTGCCTGACGGAAGAGATAAAACGAACCTTAAGACTGGCGCTGAACTGTTTCCCGGGATACGCAGAAAACGCTCCCGCTCTGCCGTCATTGCCCAGAGGCCCTCGTGTGCGCAGCTGTCGTCGGACCTCACCATATTTCTGAAGAACGTTCATGACATCCGCTCTGCCTGGGGCATCCAGAACGTACTGAGCGCTCCCACCTTCACCATCCCCCCGGGGCGTTAAGTGCATGTCGCTGATAATGGTGCTCATGGCGTCAGGGTGCGTGGGCTTATATATCAGCGCGGTGATTTCATAACGGTCGAGTACCTGTTCATAGGCGGCGCCGAAGTCACCTCCGGCATCGGAAGACAGGGCTGAGCCGGTCACGCCTGCTATCAGCGCAAACGCAATCGCCGCGCGCCCCAGAAAGGAACGGTTCATAATGGGTATCCATGCTAGGTAGGGAGAATATAACCCGCCGTCAGGCGGCGGATGCGGTGTTCTGCGATGTGATCAGAGTCGGAGCGGATGAAACGGCAGGAGATGACTCAAAGTGTTCAAACCAGAACACAACGGGTTCGGCTTTAACGTGACAGAGCCCGAACCGTTCCGCTGTACGAAAATTAGCGCTGTGTCGACGTGCACGCTCCACCTGTTCGGCCAGTAGCGCGCGAAATGCTTCCGGCGAGGCATTGCCCTTGGCGGTGCGGCATTCCTTACACACTGGCGCAATGCCACCCTGCACATAGTCCTCGCCAATAAATTCTGCATGCCACTCGCGGGCAGGCAGCTTGCTGCCGCAGAAGGCGCAGCGCCCTCTGAACTGCTCACGCAGCGCTTCCCGTTTTCGTTTTGTAAGGTTCATGTTATCCCCTGATTGTCCTCTGAATACGTCCCGCATCTCACAGATGCCTGTTATGTAATATCAGCTCGGCCAGAACCGCACCGGGCTGACCCACTCCCGAAGGAGTGAGCCCGCACAGACTGCTCTGCGTCATCTTTGCGTATGTGGCGTATTACGGCAGGGAAACCCGTTCGCGCCTTCAGTTCCCTGAGGGGCTAATCATCACCAGTTGCAGGGGGCCCGACGGATCGCCCCGGGGCCTGCAGTGGCTACGTCGAACTGATTCGCAGGGAGAATAATATGAAACTGGTTAACAACCCGTTCGCTGCTGCGCGTGTGCGCAACGCTAATACACTCCGGAAACTGAATTTCCGGAAACCGGCACCGCGAATCCCGCAGGTGAATCCAGAAAAGGTGTATCGAACTGATTCGTTGGGATATGGACGTACTACCCGACATTCCGACTTTGAGTTGTGCCCGTCAGCGAAATAAGCGACCTGAAATGCATGCCTCAGTCGCTTATAACCTGCCCCGTATTGCTTTGGGTTCCCCTGATGTGATTCTGGCCATGACATAGCCACCGGACGTCTTCCGCGCACCAAAACTGCATGCCGGCAAGAGAGGACCTTGAGATCAGGGTTTCGGGCACATTGTTAAAGAGCGGAGGCAGTTTTCGGGCAAAAAAAAGCCCTGCGCGGGTGCGCATAATTTCATTAAAAGGAAAGCCAGCAGTAGCTGATGCTGGCTGATAATTTAATTGTTGGTTGCTTCGCTGTTGTCAGCGCTAAACCGGCGCCCTGGTGTGGCTAGGTCAGTAAACGACTTAAGGTGATCTTCAAGACGCACAAGTGCCTCTTTGGTATTGCTGCGACCGGAACGGTCTGCGGCCTGGCTCAGCATAGCGGTCATCTCCGGGGAGAGGCGCAGCAGGACTTGCATTCCCTTTTCTTTGTTAATGTGAGCAGGCATCTTTGTTCTTCCGTAACCGAATGTATGGATCGTGTTAGCAATGTAAGCATTAAATAAGATTGGTCCTAATATGCGCAATAACCTAAATGAGGTCATTGACAAAATGCATAGGGGATGCATCGGGATGAGCTTTCTCTAAGTGCAGGTTAAAATCCAAACTTGCAGAATAAAAAACTGAGATAAAAAAAATGTGGCCCATATTCAATTGGCCACATTTATTAGAAAAATTAAGATATTGTAATACTGGCTAGATAAGACTCGAGCCTTACTAAAACAATTATCCTGAGAGTCTGAAGAGAATTAATGTTCATTATCCGTAGAAAGTTATCAATGGCCTTCTGCACCTGACTATCATTCACTAAAAATGCGGAACAGATGTTATCCATCGTCTCACCTGAACAAAAAGCGCACATCAGCAGGGAATGGTTGATATCAAGCTCAGGAAAAAGTCTGAAGGAATTTTGCTCTCCGCGAGTTGATGAAAGAAATGTCTCGATATCGAATTTGAGAGATGAACTTCTCTTTTTACCTGTTCTGATAAGGTAAAAAGCATTGAACATGAGACGAGTTAAAAAAACCGGGCGGATATTCTGCACTGTAAAAAGCTCAAGATTGGCCTGTGCCTTCTCAAGGGTTTTTTTTATAGAAACAGGCGATTTTCCCCTTATTTCTGACACCTCATGATATGTAGCACTCGTTGAGAAGATAAAACAGTTTTCAGCCTGAGTTTGAGACAGTTGAGGAAAAAGGTTGATCGCTTTCTGAAAATGAATAGGATCCACGGCAGCCATGGCAGCCTCCCTGTAAGGTTGTTATGGTTAGCTGGTTGTACAGGGGTCCAGCCTGTGCAATCAGCGACTAAGTACTTCAATTTGGCTTATGTCTCTTCTGTTAATCTCCTCATGGTCGTGGTAAATCTCTGATAACGCGAGCAGGAGCGTTCTCCGGCTCATTTGAATCATAACGAGGCACTGACTCCATCTCCGCAGCATTGTTGCGATACTTCTCACGGAACCACGCCTCGGTGACGTCAATTCGTTCCTGCTGAGCTTTATTGCCCACGCTGAACCGGTGGACTGCATTATTAGCATTCAGTACCGCGCCGCTGTCCAGCAGGCGGGTCACCGATGTTTGCTCACCATTGATCACTGCATTATCGCCTGAACGACGTGCGGTGACTGCAGCGGCAAGCCACCAGGTTTCCTGATCGGCTTCATTTCGCGGATACACTTCCACCCTGTCACCATAATCAGCAACCTCGGTTATTCCGTTGCGCTGGTATTCCACGCATCCGTCTTTGCTGAGTCTGACATCATGTGTCGGGTTACGAAGAAGCGGAGCATCATCACCCGGGCCAAAGGAGACAACGGCGTCAGGAGAATGATGTTGAGATCCACGCTGTTTTGCATTGCGTTTCTCACGGTAAGCCCAGCCACGCATCTGACTCAGTGCAGCAACGTCACCTTTCACCGCTTCGCGTTCAACCCACGACTTCCAGCTCAGCGGACGGTTTTCTCCGGTCTCTTTGAGAGCCTGACGCTCCTCACGCAGCTGCAGGCGCAGTTCGGCCATGGCCTTCATCTTTTCAAACTCGGCCACGCGGTACATCAGCTTGCGCATCAGCGGATCCCTCACGCTTTCGCGGACGTGAGCTTTGGCCACCACGCAGTGAGACGCAATCTGACGGAACCGCTCGCCTGCACGCAGGTCAGGTTTGTCCCAGCCAGTTCGGTAAGCATCGTAACGTGCGCGCAGTATGTCACGCGCGACCGAGCGGGCTTCCCTGCGTTCACGACGTGCCTCCTGATCGCGCACATGCAGCTGCGGCATATAGAATTTATCAACGACCAGTATCCCGGCTTCATGATTGTCAGGATCGGATGCTGGAGGGGCCGGTTGATAATTACCCCAGCGCTTAACCATGGACGCATGGCTGATAGCAGGATGTACGTCAGACGCTTTCACACTGACGCCTTCCGGGTTAAGAAGATCGTAGACTGCGAGCCCACCCTGCTGCTCGCGAAGACCGAGTCCGCGCGTATAAAGCACGTTATGAACCAGCGGCCAGTCCAGACAATCCTGTTCTGCAAAGTCATTCAGCATCTGACGGGTTTCGCGAACGGCATAACCGTGCAGGCTTTCTTTATCAGAGAAGATTTCACGCTTAGCCGCGCCGTGTGGAGCAGAGGGCATATCGCGACGGGTACGGTGAAGATCACCATACGCATCCATATGCCAGCTGCCGTTATCGACTTTAAAGCCGAACTCGCGCTCCAGCACGCGGCAGCACTTCTGCAGTTCGTCGGCGTCGTTCCACATGTTCTGCGCGCGGAACGTGGTCGGGTGTACGCGGTTAGCCGACACGTGGCAGTGGATGTTGTCCGTGTCGCGGTGAATGGCGGCCACGTACTGATGTTCTTCCATACCCAGCTGTTTCAGGCTGTAACGCACGGAGCGGAATACCGCATCCGGTGACGGGTCTTCGTCGCCCTGCCAGGACAGAATAAAGTGATACACCGCATCTTTGCAGTGGCGGTTCTGCGAGGCCGTCAGATTCATTTCTGACGCGGCGGTATCCAGTGAGAAGCAGTTGGTTTCACACAGCACTTCACCGGAGAGCACGCGCTGAATGCCCTCGGGTGAAATGCTGACGATTTCTGTTGCAGGTGCGGCGCGCTTACGTCCGACGTAATCAACCAGCTGACCAAATCCCGGCGTGGCGACGTACTCATTACCGGCAGTATGTCCCGCTTCGTGCGTGACGGCTTCACCCGGTTTCTTTTCCTCGCGCGTGCTCACGTAGCTGACCAGCTTCTTAAAGCTGGTCTTCCTATCGCGACGCTTTGGCGGGATGATCACGTTCATTAGTCTTTCATGTCCTCGACCGGTACTGGCGTCATGTCCAGCGCGTTAATGGCGTGCTTGATGCTGGTCAGCACCTCGGAAAACTGGTGGCTCAGTTCGGTGGTCATGTTCGCCTGCATCTGGGTGAACAGGTGTTTCTGCAGCCCACCCAGACGCAGCAGCTCGTTCATCATGCGAATATCGGTACGGACCGTAATACGGCGGTTAAGTGCCGTACGGCGCAGGTACTCCGAAGTCGTCAGCCCGGCGGCGACGGCTTTCTTGTTGATGGCCTCGTACTCCGCATCTGTACAGCGGCACTTGACCAGTTTTTCCCTCTGACGCTTTTCGCTTTTCGACATAACTCAACCTTGGCACATTACCCGGGTCTCGGGGCGGAGCCCTGAGCAGGTCGTTTTGGGAATCACTGCCAGCGTGCTGGCGGTGGTCACAAAACATTTCCTGTCCCGTGTTTTAATCAACTGTTCGTATTTTGCCACTTAGCTGCTCAGAAGTAAACCAGCGTCATGCGAGGTGATGGGGGTGGAAATGATGGTAAAAATCCAGCAAAATCGGGTCTTTACCATTGCTAAGGAAGAAATGAGATGGCGGTACGTAATGTTTTCACGCAGGAGCAGCTGGATGAGGCGCGTAATAAGCTGGAAAATCTCCCGGATTTGACGCCGCAGCGCATCACCAGAGAGGCGGCGCTGGATAATCTGAAGGACACCATTCTGGTGCTGGCGAAAGAGAAGGGTTACACGGTTTCGGATATCAAGTCGGCGCTGGATGCCATGGAGTTTCGTTTCAGTGAAAAGGCAATTTCCGCTGTGGTGAACGAGGGAAGTGGAAAGAAAAAACGGACTCCGCGTAAGGCGGAGGCAGTACAGCAGAAAACCACGCCGCAGAACAATCAGCCTGCATCATGAAGAATTCCGGCAGGTTTAATGCGTGCCTGCCGGAAAGTTTTACCAGTTATGGACGCTGAATCCTTCAAGTATGTCAGCATCAGCGTCAAAGTGAATCATAGAAGCCTGTCTCTTTTCAGACAGAAAGGTGACAACGTGACAGAAGTCTTCAGACAGCCCTGCCCCCCTCAGTATCCCAATCGCGTCCGAACTTGCTGAAAGGCGGATCAGAAAGCCGTATCGCGTGGGATGTATCCAGTGACAGGCACCCTCTTCACCGCTCAGCCTGGGTGATAATGATTCCAGAATCTCAGAATCGTGCTGCGTCATGTGCGCATTACTGATAACCGCACAGCGACAGATTTCCGGTTCATTTGGCTGGCTTTTAATTTCATTTAATGAAGTCATTTGTGCATACCGTCTGAATAACGGCTCCCGATATTTTGTGATTTTATTTTTGCTTTGTTCCGTAAGCAGGCTCGCTTTTCGCCCGCTCACGGCAATGCTGTTTTTCATTTCAGGAACGTATGATCGTGAAGCCGATGTCGAAATCACAGACCGCATACGGATAGCGATCACGCAGGTAAATTTTACGCCCTTCCGGTTCATCGGTGGGCTCTTCAATGACGGTCAGTGTCTCAAAATCATTCCCCTGAATACCGCCCGGTCCGGTGAATACGCCCCAGCGACAGATGTAGTCAGAAAGGTCGTTGAACTGCTCCTGCGTGATCGGTTTATCATCCGCAGTTTCGCTGTTTTCCAGCTGCTGAACCGCATCAGAAATGGCGCGTTCGGTGATGTTATAGATTTGCGTGTACTCCTCACTGCTCAGCGGGCGGCCGAGGCTGAAGGAAACAGAGTCTGCAACCAGGTCGGCATAGCCTTCGTGCGAACTGTTCATGCCTTCCGTAATGTCTGTGATGGTCATATTCATTTCATTCAGTCCCACTGTGCATGTTCATCGGATTCTTCATCGAAGTGCATCCGGGCGGTATTGAGTATGCTTACAAATGTGATGGCACCATCAACCGGCCAGCAGTGCGCACACAGGTGCATAATGTCTGTCAGAAGATCGGTGACGGCGGTTTCTGCGGGTTCGGTGCTGTCACCGATCCCCGTATGCTCCGCGAAACCCAATAGTGCGGATGCCGCCAGGCTGATGCGGCGGGCGTTATCGTTCACCTCTTCAGAAGCTTCCGCACGCTGCGACAGCGCCTGTAAATCAAGGATGGTGAACGTTTCTTCAGAAGGTGAAGCGGTCAGTGAGTTAATAGATTCGGATTTCATTGTGACGACCTCTGTAATGCTGTGACGCTCAGAACGGGACGGAAAAACAACGTCATGAGGCCGGTTTTTCTCCGGCCCCTCGGCGCATCAGGCGCAGATTTTCCGGTTATAAATCACCTTTAAATCGGTGTATCCGGAACCCTCACGCAGTGGTTCCAGCCGCACCACGTTCTCCGCCACGCCGTTCATGGTCAGCACGCGCTCGATGCCTGCGTGCCAGTCTTCCTCCTCGTTCAGCGGAAACCAGAGGTTATTATCCATTCCGCTCAGCAGCGGATCGGAGCAGACGTGCACGCCGCGACCGTGTCGGGTATTTTCAGTGACAGTTACGGTCAGTTCGCCGCGCACCTGACGCGTAAATGACGCGCGTACCAACTGCGTCACCACGTCGTCCCAGCTCCACTCCTTATCATCCGGCACGGGCAGTTCGACGGAGCGCAGGAATTTGCACCCCGCGCGCGCCATGCTCTGCGCCAGCCCTAATACGGAAGGTTCGCCGCAGCTCGCGTCCGCGCCGGTGATCCAGTTGCCGTGGTGATAAAACGCTTCGTCGCCGTTATCCAGGCGGATAAAGGTGTATTCGCCCAGCACGCGGATGATGTCGTTCTGCGTCACGGGTGCCAGCGCGAAAGATAAATTCAGGGGCGTTGCGATGCTCATGGCTGCGCCTCCATCAGGTTGTTTACGGTGGTCATGAACTGCTGCCACAGGGCAAAGGGCATGGCGGGCACGTGCGCCAGCTGGCCATTACGCAGGGCATTTACAAAAGTCAGTGCGTGTGCGACGATTTGCGGGTCAAAATTCATACCTTCTCCTTAGTGCAGATTTTGATGAGGCAGCCAGGTGGGACTGGCCGCCGTAATGAAGCAGGGGCAACCCTGCTTTTTTACGCCTGTACGTTACTGCCCTGCTCCAGCTCTGCGGTCAGCCACTGGCTCGCCTTCAGGAATGCTTTTTCCCCCTGAAGCCCGAAGTGCGCCAGCGCGATGCGCCCAGCCTCTTTCCACACTTCTGACTCGTCAGCCGGAAGCATCACCTGATTTTCCGGCACCCGCTGCGCCACGGCCCCGGCCAGGTTGTTCAGGATATGGGCCATAAACTCCCGGCGCTGGGTGAGCGTGATCACGACGTCATTCAGGTCGGTCAGCGCCGTCAGCTGGCCACGCAGGGACTGGCGCACGCCCTGGCTGTTGATGTACCTGCGCAACCAGTAGCCCGCATCATGTTCAAAATCAAACGAGCGCCAGATAAGCGCGCCTGACGGCTCGCGCACGACCAGGCGAAAGTGGCTGCCCTGATCGTCCTCAATGAAAACATTGCTGAAAGCGGCCGTGACGTGAGTGGCCTGCTCGCGCGAAAATGCGCCGTCGCCCAGCGCCGCGACGCAGCGCATTTCGGTGGTGGTGCCCGTCTGGGTTGAAGTCATGATGTGCTCCTGTCTGAAATAAATGGTCCGGCTGACCGCCGCGCGGTGCCTGAAAAGCCCTTCTCTGACGCGGGTTTCTTCTTTCCGGTCTGGCCTTTCGCGGCAAAGGGCAAAGGAGCAACGACGAAGTGAGGGCATAAAGGGGCGACGACAAAAAGTTTTTGCGGCCCCTGGCGAAAAGTTTCTGGCGGCGTGCACTTCACCCCTTTTTGCCTGAACCGGCGGTGCTACGACCAGCCCTCCGCGCAAGGGCTGGCCGGAATGCAGGGAAGCATCAGAAGGGAAGTTTCAGACCGCTACGCGGGCTGGCCTTAAAGGCCCGGCGGGGTTTTGCCGGGACGGTGAACGCGACGGCGAAGCCGGCAGCAGCCGTTGACCTCAGCCATCAGACCCTAGCCGTCAGGCACGGAGCGCGGCCCTTCGCGTTCCGGCGGAGCTTACCGGCTTTGCCGGTTAGCGCAGTAGGGCTCGACGACCCGGCTTGCCGGGGAGCCGAAGGGGGGCATGTTGTTGTTGTTGTTGTTGTTGCTGTTGCTGTTGCTGTTGCTGTTGCTGTTGCTGTTGCTGTTTAAGCATATTTTTATGCGGCGGGAAGTCAGAACTGACTGCAGAAAAACAGAAGCTGAACCGGGTCGAAAGATTACGGCCATACGCATTCGGGCGGAGAGGACCGGTGCGCCAGCACCGGTTTTCCCGGCCCGCAGGGCGGCGGTGTTGCCGTTCCGGGCAGGCAGAAAGCACAAAGCAAAACCGCGCCTGACGGCGTAATGCTTGTCAGTTAAGATCTTAATGGAGGCCGCAACGGATAACGTTGCGGCTTCTTTTTTACCGCCCTTGGG
>NZ_JBWXON010000011.1:0-187905 GCF_056678875.1 Pantoea folii
TCCCTGAGAGATTACGGATTCTTGCAGAACTGCCGGATCGTTCAACCGATCATTTTTGTCTTAACTGATCGGCATTACGCGCAAGCGGCCTTTTTTATTGCCTGAACACCGCCCTTCACCCGACCATTCAATACCCTTACTGCGATCGCGGTTGCAATCAATTCTCTGCAGGTTCATACTATTGTTATATTATAACATTACATGAGAGTGCAGCTATGAAAGCCAATATCCATCCGCAATACCGTCCCGTGGTGTTCCATGACACCTCTGTCGATGAGTATTTCAAAATCGGTTCCACCATTAAAACCGAACGCACCATTGAGTTCGAAGGTGAAGTGCTGCCGTACGTGACGCTGGATGTCTCGTCTAAATCCCACGTCCACTACACCGGCAAGCAAAAAGATCTCACCAAAGAAGGCAGCGCCGCACGCTTCAACAAGCGTTTCGGCAGCTTCCTGACGCGCGGCAATTAATCAGGAGTTAACGCATGCAGGTTTTAAGTTCATTACGGTCTGCCAAGACCCGTCATAAGGATTGCAAAGTCGTGCGTCGTAAAGGTCGCATTTACGTGATCTGCAAAACGAATCCGCGCTTTAAGGCGGTTCAGGGAAGAAAAAAGAAAAGGTAGGAAAGTGTCGTGATAATTGGCCGGGATGCTCCCCGGCCTTTTTTTTACTTCATGCTCTGCAACATGATATCGACGTTGTGCTTGAAGGCAGCCACATAAGTCGCAGCAGGACCGTTCGCTTCGGACAACGCTTCAGGATAGAGTTCACCACCTGGCTGTGCGCCGGTTTCGCTGGCAATCTGTTTCACCAAACGCGGATCGGTCTGATTCTCCATGAAGTAAGTCTTGATGTGCTCAGCCTTCAGCTGCTTGATAATCGATGCCACATCGCTGGCACTGGCTTCGGCTTCCGTGGAGAAACCGACTGGCGCAAGGAAACTCACACCGTAACGCTGGCCAAAGTAACCAAAGGCATCATGGCTGGTCAGCACTTTACGTTTGCTCTTCGGCACTGCAGCGAATTCTGTTTTCGCCCAGCTATCCAGTTTTTCCAACTGCTGAATGTAGCTTTCACCGCTCTTGCGGATATCCGCCGCATCTTCCGGGTCGGCTTTAATCAGCGCATTCATCACGTTGGTGGCATAAATCACGCCATTGTGCATGCTATTCCACGCGTGTGGGTCAGTCACGGTTTTGCCGTCTTCTTCCATTTTGCGTGTGTTGACGCCGTTGGAGGCGACCACAATCGTGCCTTTATAACCGGAGGCGCTGATCAGGCGATCCATCCACCCTTCCATCCCCAAACCACTCACAAATACCACATTGGCTTTAGCCAATGCCTGGCTATCCTGTGGCGTCGGTTCGAAGGTATGAGGATCGCCGTTAGGCTGCACCAGCGACTTCACGTTAACGTGATCGCCGCCCACTTGCTTAACGATATCCGCCAGCACGGTGAAACTCGCTACCACATCCACGGTTTTCGCCATGGTCAGTGGGCTAATCAACATGGCGCCAATCGCCAGACTCAACGGTAACTTCTTCATTCGTATCCCCTAATTGTATAGTTATCGACGGCGCAACAGGCCGCCACACGGTCCTGTTAAAACAGAAAGCAAAAACAGTACGGCCGCACTCAGCACCACCGCCGGTCCGGCTGGCAGTGAGAAGTGCCAGGAAAGAATTAAACCTACCAGCGCGGCGATCATCGCCAGCAGCATGGCGATGCCGAGCATGCAGGCGAGATGGCGACTCCAGAAACGCGCGCTGGTCGCCGGTAACATCATCAATCCCACCGACATCAACGTGCCGAGCACCTGAAAACCCGCCACCAGATTCAGCACGACCAACATCAGGAAGATGCCGTGGACGATCGGCGCGCTCCACTTGCCTTGCGCACGCAGAAAATCCGGGTCGAACGCATCGATCACCAGCGGACGGAAAATCACTGCCAGCATCAGCAAAGTGAAAGCCGCGATGCCGCCCACCAGCAGGATGGCCGCGTTATCGACGGCCAGCAGTGAACCGAACAGCACGTGCAGCAGATCGACGCTCGATCCGCGCAATGACACCAGCGTCACGCCCAGCGCCAGCGAGCCGAGATAAAAGCCAGAGAAACTGGCGTCCTCTTTTAAGGGGGTGTATCGACTGACGGCACCAGAAAGCAGCGCAACGGCTAACCCCGCAATCAATCCGCCGATGCCCATCGCCACCAGCGATAAGCCGGAAACCAGATAGCCAATCGCCGCGCCAGGCAGCACCGCGTGGGAGAGCGCATCGCCCACCAGACTCATACGACGCAGTGAAAGGAATACACCCAGCGGCGTGGCGCTCAGCGCTAATGCCACACAAGCCACTAATGCACGGCGCATAAAACCAAATTCGATAAACGGTTGAATCAATGTCACGAAGCCACCCTGCGCAGCAGTGGAGTTTGAGCGGAGTCAGCATCATCAAGTGACAACACATCTTTGAAGTAACGCGCGACCAGTGGGCGATCGTGCAACACCACTAATAAGGTGGTGCCCGCCTGCTGCTGCTGCTCAAGGATTGACATCAACAGCGTGACGGTTTGCGTATCGATGCCATTAAAGGGTTCATCCAGCAGCCAGACTTTACTTTGCTGCAGCATCAGGCGCGCAAACAGCACCCGCTGCAACTGGCCGCCGGAAAGCATTGAAGGCTGCGCATCGGCGAAATCACGCATCTGCACGGCATCCAGTGCGGCATCGATCTCCTGTCGCATCGCACGATTGATGCCACCAAACCAGCCGCAGCGCGGCCAGCATCCCATCGCAACCAGCTCATAAACGGTAAGCGGGAAACGGGTTTCTAGCTCACTACGCTGCGGTAACCAGCCAAGCGCCTTAGGCGAAATCTTTAATTCGCAAGTCCCTGCAATCGGCGGCAACAGACCGGCGATGGTTTTCAGTAGCGTGGATTTTCCGGTGCCGTTCGCGCCGATTAATGCCGTCATGCTGCCTGCCGCCAGTTCTCCGGTAACTATCGGCGTCACTGCTTGTCCCTGATAGCCGCCCTGCAAGCGCTTGAAATGCATCATTTCTGCATTCCCCAATAGATAGCGAGCGCCAGGAACGCGATAAGCAGCAGCGCGACCAGCAGGCGGCCGCTAAGTGAAAGGAGTAAACCACTGTGATTCATGGAGGGAGACCAAAACGTTATAACATAACAATTATACTACCTGATTTTCCCCGCGCGATACCCGAGAGAAAGTGTTTCAAAAGTTAACCATTTGGCGCTTACTCTATGGCTATCACTGGATCTGAAGCGATTGAGCGATAAATCCCATCGCAACGATTACGTATTCTGCACAGAGTTAACTTGCAATATTTGGCCAGAACCCCAATGATAGATTCATCCTCCTTTTTTACCGGAAGCGAAATGCAGTCTATTATTCATTGTGATATTGCTGTGGATGAGGACGATTGCGAGAAGTTGCAGGCTATTATCCAGGGGAATATTCTCAAAATAGCCGAAGCCCTGGCAGGTGATTTACAGTGGTATTCTCAAAACGCGCAATTAGTTCCCGACAGTTTTAAGATTATTTCCATTCAACCGCACGATAACAATCGATTTAAAATGCTTTACGATTTTAAGTGGGATTTATTTAATCCTTGCCTGGATTTAAATGAAACATCTACCCAGCATGAAGAGGTTTTGTTCCAGATAGTACCGGGCGCACTGGTGTTTTCAGTGATAGACAATACCCGCCCCTCGCCAGCTGACGAATTGTAATATTTGGTAATCGAGGTGAGCAAAGCTAATGAATGTGGATTATATTTAAAGAGTCGCTGAATTCTTAATATTCGTGATCGCTTCCTGATAGCTTTTCCAAATCTCGCCGCGCTGCGGTCACTGTGCAAGCTCTGGAGGGGAAAAAGATGGACGAATACTCACCAAAACGGCATGATATTGCCCAGCTTAAATTCCTGTGTGAGAACCTGTTTGACGAAAGTATGGCGACACTGACTGACAGCCATCACGGCTGGGTGAATGACCCTACTGCGGAAAGCAATTTACAGCTCAACGATTTGATTGAGCATATCGCGTCTTTCACGATGAATTACAAAATTAAGCACGTTGAAGATGAAGCGCTGATTACGCAAATCGATGAATATCTTGACGATACCTTTATGCTGTTTAGCAGTTATGGAATCAATACTCAGGATCTTCAACGGTGGCAACGTTCAGCAAGACGCTTATTTAATCTGTTTGCCGAAGAGTGCGCTTTTCTCCAACAACCCAGCCATTCCTTTTAGCATCAGAGTGAGACCGGTTTATTTATGAGCAACCAAGCCTTAACCAAAACAGACTATTTGATGCGACTGCGTCGTTGTCGCTCAATTGACACCCTTGAACGGGTGATTGAAAAGAACAAGTACGAATTATCTGACAACGAACTCGCGGTATTTTATTCTGCTGCCGATCATCGTCTCGCTGAACTGACGATGAATAAGCTTTACGACAAAGTACCGGTTTCTGTCTGGAAGTTCGTCCGCTAACTATTTTTACCCGCTGTTCGTTACGCCATCTTTTCCCTTCAGGGAATGATTCACAGGCAAAGGAGTGCCAGCGTTTCGCTGTGTACTGATTTCTTGAGGATTTTTTCTGGGAGTAGAAATGGTGGAGGCCCTGCCAGCTACATCCCGGCACACGCGTCGCCTGCTGCGGCTGCTTCCTTCCGGACCTGACCGAGTTCACAAGTTAGCGTTGCGGGAGAACCAACAGGGCCCCCATTGACGAGCTCTCTTTCGAGAGCGCAGGCATTATCAAGTAACCCCCTGGCAATTGCAAGCGCAGGCCGGGTGACCGTTGTTTTCTTGAACAGCTTGCCAGTAAAACCCTGATTCTCGCCCTCCCGGCATGTTAAAGTCGCCATTTATTCGCTGAATCCGGTGCGTGTATGAATGACACAAGCAATTTCTCCGAGCGCGTCTGGCAAATCATTGCCGCGATCCCCAGAGGCAAAGTCACCACCTACGGCGATATCGCCCTTCTTGCCGGTTCACCGCGCGCAGCCCGACAAGTCGGCGGCGTATTACGTCGCTTACCCGAGGGCAGCAAATTACCGTGGTTCCGCGTCATCAATCGCCATGGCCGCATTTCTCTGCAGGGCGATGATCTCTTCCGCCAGCGCGATGCGCTGGAAGCCGAAGGCATCGAAGTCAGTGATGCCGGTGAGATTGAATTAGAGAAGTATCGCTGGGAGTACTAAGCGCCCCCCTGCTGAGGTGCGGGCAGGCAACACTGTGGAGTAAAGCATCCCCGCCAAAGATGAAAGTGACGAGTAATCAGAGGCAGTCCGCTAATTCCATGGAACAACTCGCCCCAACACACCCATGCTGAGGTGCGGGTAGGCAACACTGTGGAGTAAAGCGTCACACGCCAGGGATGGCGTGTGCCGAGCGATCAGGGACGAGACAGCGACTTTACGCAACAGTGTTGCCTACCCGCACACTCCCCCGTCCCAGTTTTTTACATGCTTCCCAGGCAGTGCGCCCAGACTAGCACCGAGTGATTTTCACATACTCGTCGGCGCAGGCACCGAAGCAGAAGGCACCACCTGCGTTGGCGACGTTGACGGCACCGTTGTCGCCGCGCCTGGCGTGGTCTGCATCGCCATATTGGTCACAGGTACCAACAGCAGTTCCGCTTTCGTACCGCCCTGATTGATCACCGGCTTCACAGTATCGGTAATGAACGCCAGTTTGCCGTCAATAGCGATAGCCGCACTTAACAGAATACGCGCATTCGGCTGAATATCGGCCGGGTTAAACGGCAGCACAAACTGGAACGGCGCCTGTTTCCCTTCAGTGCGCACCACATGCTGCGCCAGCACTTTCGATGGTGCATCGGCCAGTGAAGCGTCGGACAGCGTAACGGTCAGCACCGCATCCGGCGGCAACGCAATGCGCTGACGAATGTACACCGAACCACTAACATTAGGCTGCGTAATCGCGGCCTGCTGTCCTGCAACCGCGGAGCCCAGCGTTGGGGTGGCTACCGGCTTACTGTGATCGGCACAGCCAGCCAATGCTGCCGCCAGCGTCACACCGCTAATAACATGCCAGAGTTTCATCGATGTCGTCTCCTTATGAACACTATGATTGTCGGCGGACAAATTGTTGGGTAGCTTTTCAACCGCCGAATGCCCTTAATTCTGGCACAAAAAACCGGATTGCGCCCAAAAGCGCTGCCAGCTCGCTGAAATCACGGCAAAATCATTGACGGAAACTGGTCGGATCTTTCACACTGACGCGATTGCCCCCCAGAGGAATCTGCTATGAGCCAGGCACTGCAAAACCTGCTTAATTTACTCGATCTCGAAAAACTCGAAGAAGGCCTGTTTCGCGGCCAAAGTGAAGATCTCGGCCTGCGCCAGGTGTTTGGCGGCCAGGTCGTCGGTCAGGCGTTATACGCAGCAAAACAAACCGTGCCGGAACAGCGCATCATCCACTCGTTCCACAGCTACTTCCTGCGTCCTGGTGATAGCGAAAAAGCCATCATTTACGATGTCGAAACCCTGCGCGATGGCAAAAGCTTCAGCGCGCGTCGTGTCAGCGCGGTGCAAAATGGTCACCCCATTTTCTACATGACAGCCTCATTCCAGGCACCCGAAAGCGGATTTGAGCACCAGAACCGCATGCCGTCGGTGCCAGGCCCGGACAATCTCCCCTCGGAGCAGGACCTGGCACAAAAACTGGCAGCCCATTTGCCGCTCAAACTCAAAGAAAAGTTTCTCGCTGAACGTCCACTGGATATCCGGCCGGTGCAAATCCATAACCCGCTCAAGGGCCGTGTTGATGAGCCGATGCGCCAGGTGTGGATTCGTGCCAACGGCAAGCTGCCGGACGATCGCCGCATTCATCAATACCTGCTGGGTTACGCCTCGGATCTCAACTTCCTGCCTGTGGCACTACAGCCGCACGGTAAAGGATTTTTAGAGCCTGACATGCAGGTGGCGACGATTGACCACTCCATGTGGTTCCACCGCCCGTTCGACCTCTCAGAGTGGTTGCTATACAGCGTGGTGAGCACCTCAGCTTCAGGTGCACGTGGGTTTGTACGTGGGGAGTTCTACACGCAGGATGGGACACTGGTCGCAACCACCGTTCAGGAAGGCGTCATGCGCCAACGCGACGCATAAAAAAAGGGGCGATATTATCGCCCCCTCGTCTTTTTATAATTTTAGCGCACTGCTCTTCTACTGCGCATTTCTTACTGGTTGTAAGCGTTCTCGCCGTGGCTGTTCACATCCAGACCTTCACGTTCCTGATCTTCTGGAACACGCAGGCCAACGATCATATCCGCCAGTTTGAAGCCGATGAAGGCGACAACACCTGACCAGACAATGGTCACGCCGCAGCTGAACAGCTGAACCCAAACCTGATGGCCCATGGTCACGCCTTCTGCGTAGCCCACGCCGCCCAGTGAAGAGGAGGCGAACACACCGGTCAGAATACAACCCAGGATACCGCACACGCCGTGCACACCGAACACATCACACGGGTCATCCACACGCAGCCATTTCTTCAGGGTGGTCACACCCCAGATACCTGCCAGGCCACCGGCCAGACCGATAATCAGCGCGCCGCCGACACCGACATAACCACAAGCCGGGGTGATAGCAACCAAACCGGCGATAAAGCCAGAACACGCACCCAGCAGAGAAGGTTTGCCACGCATTGCCCACTCACCGAACACCCATGACAGCACCGCACCTGCAGTCGCCACAACAGTATTCAGGAAAGCCAATGCTGCGATTTCGTTAGCTGAAGAAGCAGAACCGGCGTTGAAACCGAACCAGCCCACATACAGAATCGCAGTACCGGTGAAGACCATTGGCAGGTTGTGCGGCTTGAACGCTTCTTTACCGAAGCCAGCACGTTTGCCCACCAGATAAGCACCCACCAGACCCGCAACGGCTGCGTTGATATGAACAACGGTACCGCCAGCGAAGTCCAGCGCGCCGTCTTGCGCCAGCAGACCGCCAGCCCACACCATGTGTGCGATTGGCAGATAAGAGAGCGTCAACCAGACCACCACAAAAATCAGTACTGCTGAGAAGCGAATACGTTCAGCAATCGCGCCCACAATCAGGCCCACGGTGATACAGGCGAAGGAAGCCTGGAACGCGACGTGAATATACTGATAGAAGCTGCCCATCACCGCTTTCAGCTCGATATTTTTCAGCATCGCCCACTGGAAGTTACCGAAGAAGGCGTTGCCCTCGCTGAAGGCCAGTGAATAACCGTAAATCACCCACAGCACGCAGACTAATGCGAAAGTCACGGCAACCTGGGTCAGCATCGACAGGACGTTTTTGCCGCGAATCAAACCGCCGTAAAACAGGGCGATGCCCGGAATCGTCATAAACAGTACCAGAGCGGTACAGATCATCATAAAGGCGTTATCCGCTTTGTCCGCAACGGCAGGTGCTGCCGCCATGGCCAGAGACGGTAACAGTGCCAGGCTGGTGAGGCCCAACTTAGTCATCATTTTATTCATTTCTTTCCATCCCATCACAATTCAGAGCCCCAGTTACAGTGCTGCTTCGTCGGTCTCGCCGGTACGAATACGAATAACGCGCTGCAGTTCTGCGACGAAGATTTTGCCGTCGCCAATTTTGCCGGTGTAAGCGGCTTTGCTGATGACATCCACCACTTCATCGAGTTGATCGTCCGCAATCGCGATATCAATTTTAACTTTTGGCAGGAAGTTCACGCTGTACTCGGCACCGCGGTAAAGCTCTGCGTGACCTTTCTGGCGACCAAACCCCTTCACTTCGGTAACAGTCAGTCCCTGAATGCCAATGGAGGATAAGGCTTCACGCACGTCCTCCAGCTTAAATGGTTTGATTACCACGGTAACCAGCTTCATACGTTCCCCTCCAGATAATAAATTGAGTGAGTCTCGCGGACACGAGGAGATATAAGCAAACGCTGTGCCACAAATTAAAAAAGGGGAGAAGTCAGCGGCATAGACGCGCTGTATCGCGCTTCGTTATGTGATGGGTAGCTCAGTTTGGGGATAGGGCAAAAGAAAGGTGTTGCAATATTGCACTCCTTTGGTGCTTCAAGCCTCAAAGGAGTGCATCAATACAGAACAATCCGATAAATCTGCGCAAAAAAGGTGCAATTCACCCTTCTGCTTGTGCGGGGATGCTCGCCGCGAGTTCATCACCCGCCTGCTGCAGCTGATACATCTGCCAGTAACGACCCTGTTGAGCCAGCAACTGCGCATGCGTGCCGCGCTCGGCAACCTGACCACGGTGCAATACCAAAATCTGATCCGCTTCGGTGATGGTAGAAAGACGGTGTGCAATCACCACCAGCGTGCTGTGCTGGCGTAGTGCACGCAGCGCATGCTGAATCGCTTGCTCGGTGCCGGAATCGATATTGGCGGTCGCTTCGTCAAGAATCAAAATCTGTGGCAGCGAAACCAGCACCCGCGCCAGCGCCAGTAACTGTTTTTGCCCGACCGACAAATTGTTGCCCTGCTCACCCAATCGCGTGTGGATGCCCTCCGACATTGAGCGAGCCAGCGGAGCGAGCTGCACCTTTTCCAGTGCCTGCCACACCTGCTCTTCCGGGATGTCACGCCCGAGCCGCACGTTGGCTAACAGGGTATCCGCCAGCACCACCGGATCCTGCTGCACCATCGCGACGCTTTGCCGCAACGCTTCATGCGTCAGCTGCGGTAAAGGGCGACCATCCAGCTCGATGCTACCGCGTGTCACCGGGTAATATCCCATCAGTAAATTCGCCAGCGTACTTTTGCCACTGCCTGTATGCCCCACCAGCGCCACAAAACCGCGCGCCGGCACTTCGAGGCTGATATGGCTCAGTACATCCCGATTGTCGCGGTAGGCAAAACTGACATCGTGCAAGGTAATACGCCCTGAGGCCAACGGCAGGTTATCCGTGCCGTATCCCTGTTGAGTGGCATCCATCAGTTCGAAGATACGCTCGCCGGAAACCACCGCCTGCTGCAGCATCGATTGCTGCGTGGTGAGCTCAATCAACGGTTCATTCAGGCGTCCCAGATAGGTAATGAAGGCGTAAAGCACGCCAACCTCAAACACACCGGGTGTGGCAAAGCTGAACAGCATCAGCAGCCCGCAGAGAATCATCGTCGAAAACAGACTTAGCAACGGACGCAGCAGGAAGCCATCCAGCCGCAAGGTTTCCATGCGCGCCAGATAGTGTGAGCGGCTGGCCTCGCCCATGCGTTCACCAAAGCGCGCCTGCTGGCGAAACTGCTGGATCACGCTCATGCCGTTGATCACTTCATTGAAACCATTATTGATATCCGCCAGATAGCTACGCACACGACGTGCAATCGGCGTGCTGTAACGCTGATAAATCAGCATCACCGTGAGTACCAGCGGGAAGATGACAATCGCCACCAGCGCCATGCGCCAGTCGAGCGAGAACATCGCCACCAGCATTGCGCCAATCAGTGCCGCACTGCGCAGCACGGTGGCTACCACCGTGACGTAGAGATCTTTAATCACTTCAGTATCATTGGTGACGCGCGAGATAATCTGCCCCACCGGCTGGGTATCAAAGGCGCTAAGCGGCTGACGCAGTGCTGCGTTCATCACGTCCACGCGTAACTGTTGCACCACACCAATCGCCGCGCGATTAAACAGCAGCGCCTGGAAATAGTGCAAACCTGCAGCCAGCAGTTGCAGCAAAATAAAGCACACCAGCAGCCCGATGGCGATGGCCCAAGGCATTTGGTGTTTCGCCACCAAATTATCAATGAAGTAGCTCACCAGCACCGGGCCGGTGACTTCCGCCGCCGCCGCGATCCACAGCATGCCAACCGCCACCCACAACGATTTTCGCCAGGGTTTACCGTATGACAGCAGGCGTTTCAGGGTTGGCCACAAACGTTGCGATTTAGCCATGATTCGCCTCCTCTGCGATTTCATCTTCATCCAGCGCCGCTTCGAGTTGCTGATAGCGGTACATATCGCGATACCATCCCTCTTTCGCTAGCAGGCTGTCATGATCGCCGCGCTGAGTCACCGCACCTTGTTGCAGCACCAGAATTTCACTGGCCTCGGTCAACGCCGATAAACGATGCGCACTGATGATCAATGTGCGGCCTTTGCCCCACTGCCGCAGGTTGTGCAGGATTTCATGCTCTGTGCGACCGTCCACCGCGGATAGTGCATCGTCGAGGATCAGGATTTCCGCATTCAGCAACAGCGCGCGGGCAATGGCAATACGCTGTTTTTGACCGCCAGAAAGCATCACACCGCGCTCACCCACTTCAGTGTCATATCCCTGCGGCAGACGCAGAATGTCATCGTGTACACAGGCCATGCGCGCCACACGCTCAATTTCTTCCTGAGACGCATTCGGACGCCCCAGTGCCAGGTTATTGGCCACGGTATCGGAGAACAAAAATGGCGTCTGGCTCACCACCGCCAGCCGACTGCGCCAGCTATCAAGTCGCAGCTGCGTGAGCGGCAGGTTATGGTAGCGAATGTCACCCTGGTCGATGTCGAAATGACGTTGAATCAGACTCAACAGCGTGCTTTTACCACAGCCGGTTGGACCGCACAGCCCCAGCATTTGCCCTGGTTTCAGTTGAAAATTAACATGGCTCAGCGCCGCGCCTGCGTTGGCGGGATAATGGAATTCACGAATAGCGACCTGTAAATCTCCAGCGTCGGCGGGCAGGACTTTCTGCCCATCCTCCACCGCCGGCGCTTCCGCCAACAGCGCGCGAATGCGGCTCCATGCCGCGCTCCCACGTTCAACGATGTTGATCATCCACGCCAGCGCCAGCATCGGCCAAATCATCAGTCCCAGATACATCACGAAGCTGGTGAGCTGACCCAGCGTCAAACTACCGTGCCACACCATCCAGCCACCACCCGCAATCGCCAGCAGGTTAGAGAAACCCACGGCGATATAAATGATGGGATCGAAACGTGCATCAACTCGCGCAACATGCAGGTTTTTCTTGCCGGTGTCGCGCGCAATGTCAGCAAACTGTTGCGATTGATGATCCTCCAGGCCAAAGGCTTTGATCATGCGAATGCTGGTGAGGCTCTCCTGTGTTTGGTCGTTCAGGCTGGAGAAGGCGGCCTGCGCCACTTTGAAGCGCTGGTGCAGACGAGAACCATCTTTCTGAATGGCAATCGCCATCAGCGGCATCGGGATCAACGCCAGCAGCGTCAATTCCCAGCTGATTTGCACGCTCATCACCACCAGCACCACTAAGCCCATCACCAGCGAATCCACCAGCGTCAGGACGCCTTCACCGGCGGCAAACACTACGCGATCGACATCATTGGTGGCGCGTGCAATCAAATCACCAGTGCGATGGCGCAAGTAGAACGCCGGATGCTGGCGACTCAGCTGGCGATAGAAATCTTCGCGTAATTCAACCGCGAGCTGGTAGGACGCACCGAACAGCAGCACGCGCCAGACATAGCGCAGCAGATAGACGATGACTGCCGTCACCAGCATCACGCCGATCCACATGAAAATTTTGCCGCTGCTTAAAGTGTGTTGCGTCACGCCATCAACAATCACGCCGACCACATGCGGCGGCAGCAGTTGCAATAACGCAATCACAATCAGCAAGCTGACGGCCCCCAGATATCGCCGCCACTCGCGCAGGAAATACCAACTTAATTGGCTGAATAATCGCACAAGACGCTCTCTTTATGTGCCCGTTCAGGGCGCTACCGGCAACGCGGTGGTGTATTTAATCTCTTCCATGGCGAAACTGGAGGTCACATCAATCAGGCCTGGCACGCCATTCACCAGACGTTTATAAAATGCATCGTAACTTTTCATATCGGCCACCTGGATGCGCAGCAGATAATCGTACTCTCCGGCCATGCGATAGAATGCCATCACTTCAGGCATCTGCTGCACCACGGCAACAAATTGCTGAAACCAGTCGCTGCTGTGCTGTTGTGTTTTAACAAACATGAAAGCGGTGAGAGAAAGGCCCATCTTCTCCCCATCCAGCAAAGCCACGCGCGCACGAATAATGCCATCATCTTCCAGCTTTTTCAGGCGTTTCCAGCACGGCGTGGTAGTGAGATTCACCGCATCCGCCAAGGCCTGCAGTGATAACGTGCAATCCTGTTGCAGTATCGCCAGCAAAGTGCGGTCAGTTTTATCTAGCATTCGGCGCTCCGGGAGAAAAATTTTCTCTTATTCGGGCATTATACCCGGATTAAAGCAACCTTATTTTCCTGCCAGTGCCTTACACTGTGCACAATAATGATTACGGATTCGTCACATGCAAACGCCCTGGGTTCGCCATGCCATCAATGAAATTAACGCCGATTTTCAACGCTCTGCGGATACGCATCTTATTCGCTTTGCGCTGGAGGATTTTCCGGGCATCAGCTTTTACCTCAAAGATGAAAGCACCCATCCGAGTGGCAGCCTGAAGCATCGCCTGGCGCGGTCGCTGTTCCTGTATGGGTTGGCCAATGGCTGGATCCGCGAAAATACGCCTATCATTGAGGCGTCATCCGGTAGCACGGCGGTGTCAGAAGCCTATTTTGCGCGTTTGTTGGGTCTGCCATTTATTGCCGTGATGCCCGCCAGCACGGCGAAACGCAAAATTGAAATGATCCGTTTTTACGGCGGCGAGTGCCATTTCGTTGCCGATCCTTGTCAGCTATATAGCGAATCGGAACGTCTGGCGCGTGAACTCAACGGTCATTTTATGGATCAGTTCACCTATGCCGAGCGCGCGACTGACTGGCGCGGCAACAACAACATCGCAGAAAGTATTTTCCGTCAGATGGCGCATGAGCCTTTCCCGGTGCCGCATACCGTGGTGATGAGCGCGGGAACCGGCGGGACTTCGGCCACACTGGGCCGCTATATCCGTTATCAAGGGCACGATACGCGTCTGCTGGTGGTGGATCCGCAGCACTCCGTGTTCTTTGATTTCTGGCATAGTCGTGACAGCGCGCTGCGCAGCGATCGCGGCAGCATGATTGAAGGCATCGGACGTCCGCGTGTGGAGCCGTCGTTTTTACCGGATGTGATCGACGAAATGATCAAAGTACCCGATGGCGCGACAGTGGCTGCGATGCTTCATCTGGAGAAAATTCTGGGTCGTCGCCCTGGCGCTTCAACCGGCACCAACTTCTGGGGCATGCTGCAGGTGGCGAAACGCATGCGGGAAAATGGCGAGCAAGGTTCGCTGGTGACACTACTGTGCGACAGTGGTGAGCGTTATCCGGACACCTATTACAACCCAGAGTGGGTCGCGCAGCATATCGGGGATATTCAGCCGTGGCTGCGTGAGTTTTACCCTAAATAATTCGAATTGCAGGAAGGCGGCAAACGAGAGCATCCCGATGAGCTTACTGGAGTAAGTGATTCGGGTAAACGAGTGCAGCCAACGCACCTGCAATTCGAAGTATGACGGGTATGCAATAAAAAACCGGACATCCTGTCCGGTTCACTGTAAGCCTCAGCATTCGGGGGAATAATCGAGGTGTGGTGTGGTCATCCAGTGATTTAAGTAATGAGACACCGCCTGTGTCTCGCAATGTCCAATAATCGGTAAGTGCGGCAGCGACGATTTCAATTGATGCATGGCGTTGCCCATGATGAACCCGCTGCCAACGCGCTCCAGCATTTCGCGATCATTCATCGCATCACCAAACGCCATACAATCCGCCATTGATAGCGACAGATGCTGGCACAGATGCGCCAGCGCCGCGCCTTTGTGGCAGTCCAGCGGCAGAACTTCCAGACAATCCCATGCGGAAAAACAGATATTGGCGCGCTCGCCCAGGGCTTGCTGCAACTCTACTTTTAACGCCTGCAGCATCTCATGCGGCGCAATAAAGCAAATTTTGGTCACCTCATGCGCCGACATCTGACGCAAATCGCGCAGCTGATAATGGAAGCCGCTCATCACGTGTGCTTCCAATGCTCCCAGCAACGGTTTATCGGTGAACCAGCCCTCATCGTTGAAAATATGAATCGATGCAGGCGTTTGCCAATGCGTGTGGATCACCTCTTCGGCTACAGAAGAGGACAGATCACAGCCAAACAGCTGCTGACCTTCCAGATCGTGAATGCGTGTGCCATTGCCGGTGATCAACCAGGCCGGCAGGGTGAGCTGTTCACGTACCACCTGCACATCCATCAGATGGCGGCCCGTGGCAAAGGCAATGGTGATATCGCGCTGATGCAAGGCATGCAGGGTGTCGATGGTTTCATTCCCTAACCGATGCGTCGGCAGTAACAACGTGCCATCCATATCAAATGCCGCGAGGCGAGCCATGCAATGTCTCCTGTCTGAGTGAGGAATCTACTATCGCCTGGTAATTACGGAACTAATAGTGAATACTTTCAGGAAACTGTTCCGGGTTTAGCCATGCGCCAACTTCATCGGGTTAATCAATTTCAGCGCCTGTGGCAACTCAGCCAGGGCGAGCCTCTGCGTTTGAGCGTAGCCGCCATGGCACAACACTGTTTTTGCAGTGAGCGCCATGTACGTACCTTATTACGCCAGTGGCAGGATGCTGGCTGGCTGCACTGGCGCGGCGAGTCCGGTCGAGGAAAACAAGGCGAACTGACATTTAGGATCTCACCTGAACAACTTCGCCAACAGCTGCTAACCCAGCAACTGGAAGCGGGCGAAGCGATACAAGCGTTGCAGGTACTGGATCTTCATCCTGAGCGGCTGGTGAAAATGCTGCGGCCGCTGATGGGCGGCCAATGGCAGAACCAGGCACCGGTGCTGCGTATTCCCTATTATCGCGCGATGGAGCCGCTGCGGCCGCTGCGTCTGACCGGAAGGGCTGAGCAGCACCTGGTGCGGCAGATTTTCTCTGGCCTGACGCGCTTTAATGGCGACGATGTAGAAGGCGATCTTGCGCATCACTGGCAACATGATGGCAGCGGCTGTGACTGGTATTTCTGGTTACGACCTCAGCTCAGCTGGCACAACGATGAGCCAATTCAAGCTGCGCAGCTGGTTGCTCAGTTACAGCAGATTATGCAAACCGTGCGCGGCAGCCGCCTGCTGGCCTCTATCGAACGCATCGAGGCGCCACATCCGCTGGCTCTGCGTATTCAATTGCGTCAGAGCGACTACTGGCTGCCGCAGCGTCTGGCACATCAATACTGCCTGCTGCCACATCCTGATGCAGTGGATATAGGCAGTGGCCCCTGGAAGCTGACCCATTTCACTGATGACTTGGTTCGCCTGGAAAGTCATGCCCGCTGGCATCTGCAACGACCGCTGATTCAGCTGGTGGAATACTGGATTACTCCACAGCTGTTTGCCCATGGTCTCGGCACCAGCTGTCGCCACCCGGTGCAAATCGCCATTGGTGATCCTGACGAGCTGGACGCATTGCGCCCGGTCGATCACAGCATCAGCCTTGGCTTCTGTTATCTGGCACCGCGCATTTCCGCCAATTTCACTGCTGCTCAGGCAACAACACTGATTGCATTAATACAACACAGTGGCGTGATTCAGCAGTTACCGTTGGATGAAGGCTTGATTACCGCGAGCAAGGAGTTGCTGCCCGGTTGGCCCGTTCCCTCTGCCGGGATGACCACCGTCAAACTACCTGAGAGACTGACACTGCACTACCATCTCCCTATCGAACTGCATGTGATGGCGCAGGCGCTGGTGCCTTTGCTGGCCCAACAGGGCTGCGAATTAACCTGCGTTTTTCATGATGTGAAAAACTGGCGTGACGATATCGACCTGAGCGATGCCGATGTGGTGATGGGTGACCGTTTAATTGGCGATGCGCCGCTGTTTACCCTGGTGAACTGGCTGGAGAACGATCCCGTATGGACTCCCTTACGTGCCCCGGTACTACAAGCGCCACTCATCGCTATCGCCCATCAGCCCGACCCAGAGCAACGCGCAGCATTAACACAGCAATTGTTCCAGCAGCTGATGGGTGACGGACATCTGTTGCCGCTGTTTAACTATCGCTATCAGGTATTTGCCCCGCCCGGCGTTGAAGGCATCCAGCTCAATACATTGGGCTGGTTTGATTTCACCCGCGCCTGGATTCCACCGCCCGCAACCGCAGGGACTGTTCAGCCCGCGCCCGAGCCAGTACCATAGACGCACTGATTTTTGGGGAAATTGAGATGAAACGAGCCGTTGTCGTATTCAGTGGCGGACAAGATTCCACCACCTGCTTGATTCAGGCACTGCAGCAGTATGATGAAGTGCACTGTGTCACCTTCGATTATGGTCAGCGCCATCGCGAAGAGATTGAAGTCGCGGCAGAACTGGCGCACAAACTGGGGGCGCGTGCACACAAAGTACTGGATGTGACGCTGCTCAATGAGCTGGCAGTCAGCAGCCTGACGCGCGATAACATTCCAGTGCCCACTTACGATCCTGACGCCAGCGGGTTGCCGAGCACTTTTGTGCCGGGCCGCAATATTCTGTTCCTGACCTTAGCCTCTATCTACGCCTATCAGGTGGAAGCCGAGGCGGTGATTACCGGTGTCTGCGAAACAGATTTCTCCGGCTACCCTGATTGCCGTGATGAGTTCGTTAAAGCGCTCAACAATGCCGTGAGTCTCGGTATGGCGCGCAACGTTCGCTTCGAAACGCCACTGATGTGGCTGAATAAAGCGGAAACCTGGGCGCTGGCCGATTACTGGCAGCAGTTGCCACTGGTGCGGGCGGAAACCCTGACCTGTTATAACGGCGTGAAAGGCGATGGCTGTGGTGAATGCGCGGCTTGCCATCTGCGCGCGCGCGGGTTGGCGGATTATCAGGCTAATGCTTCAGCCGTCATGGCAGCGATGAAACAAAAAAGCGGCCTTAACTGATTGCGCTAAATCGGTGGCTCGAAGTGATTGCGCGGCCTGGCTGGTTGGGAGGGTTTAGCTGATTCGCTAGCCGGAACTGATTGAGCGTCTTCGTTCGCTGCAACTCATTGGGCTACTTAACTAGCTGGAACTTATTAAGCGGCTTCGCTGGCTGGCGTCAGAAACGCCAGCTCGCTCCGCTGTTAATGGCTTTCTACCATCAATGCCGACAAACGGTCGCGCAACTCCCCTTCCATCGGTACCGCTTTTTGCGTACGCAAATCGATGCAGACGAAAGTTAACGCGGCGTCTGCCACCACGGTGTTATCACCCGCCAGCAGCACGCGCTGCGAAATAATGCCGCTTTTGCCATTCAACTGTGACACTTCGCTCTCAATATGTAATACGTCGCCCAGCACCGCCGGACGACGATAGTTAATATTGATATTGACCACCACAAACGCCAGCTTCTGATCCATCAGCCAGTGAAAAGCATCGACATCCTCCAGCCATTGCCAGCGCGCCTCTTCCAGAAACTCGAGATAACGTGCGTTGTTCACATGCTGATAAACGTCCAGATGATAGCCGCGTACTTTGATGGTGGTTTGCATTGTTGCTCCTGTTCAGACTGTGAATACCAACTGGTATGACCTGTTGAGCATAGCACAGCCTGATTGGGTGCTTTATCAATCCTTCAAAGTCGCGACCCGCCTCACAGTTTCAGGCGATCGCTGTTACGTTCGACCAGCGCATTGCCGATGCCCGGTATTTCCTTAAGCTGATCGATGGCGGTAAACGGACCATATTGCTCGCGGTAACTGACAATCGCCTGAGCTTTCTTCAGGCCGATGCCGTTCATTGCGGCTGCGAGCTGTTCAGCGCTGGCTTGATTGATGCTGACCTGTCCCTCTTGCGGCGAGGATACTTGCGTCGCCTGCGTTTCGCTGGGGCTTTCGGCCGCGGACAGTCCGGTGGTATAGAGTGCGCCACCCAGCGCCAGCGTGATACATAGAGCGCGAAAAGTTGATTTCACCATGCTGTGTTTCTCCTTGTGTTTGACAGCCACAGCAGAGTGTCACAGCGTGTTTTCAGGCTCAAAAGGGCAATTCCTGAAATGGAAAAGGCCGCAGAAGCAGCCTTTGAGTGTTGCAGCGGATTCACATTTTTTGTGAGGCTTACTGGTTTTGTGCAGCCGCGCCGTATTTGATTTTCGCGTCTTTGCGCAGGTTTTCCAGCAGCGCTTCAAACGCAATCTGTGCGTTATTCTGCGTCACGCCTTTAACCATCTCATCAATCTGCGCCTGCGGCATATTACCCGGGCTGACTTTATCCAGTGCGACCAGCACCACGTTGCCCTGCATATCTTCGCTCACGCCCCAGGACGGTTTGTTGTCCGCGGGTTGTGGCAAGTTAAAGGCAGACTGCGCAACCGGATCCTGTGCATTACGATCAAAGGATTTGCTGGCGCTCAGGGTCAAGCCTGCCGCTTTCAGCGCATCTTCTTTACCGGCTTTCAAATCAACCAGCAGCTTATCGGCCTGCGCTTTAGCCTGCTGTGTGGCTTTGTCATGCTTCAGCGTGTCGGCAATCTGCGCTTTCACCTGGTCCAGCGGTTTCACGGCTTCAGGCTTGTGCTCACTGATGCGCAGCACGAAGGCACGATCGCCATCGACGCTGATGATGTCAGAGTTATTACCCGGCGCACCGTTTTGGCCCACCAGTCCACCGTTGAAGATCGCCTGCTTGACCTGATCGAAATCGAGTTCAGCCGGAACATTATCGCGCGTGATCCAGCCGGTTTCCGTGACTTTCAAACCGGAAGCCTGTGCAGCACCCGCCAACGACTCGTTGTCATTGCTGGCCGCTTCACTGACTTTCTGCTGCAGCTTGTAAAAGGCGTCGACTGCTTTTTCCTGCTTCACCTTGTCAGCAACGGCGTCATGGATCTCAGCCAGCGGCTTAATCTGCTCGGCCTGGATATCATCCAGACGCACCACCAGGAAACCGACTGAAGATTTGATCACGCCAGACAGTTGGCCTTTCTGCGTCAGGTTGGCCTTTTTCAGCTCATCCGGCGTGGTGCCCGGCTCCAGCCAACCCATATTGCCGCCTTTACGTGCCGAAATCGGGTCAATGGATTTGCTTTTTGCCAGCGTGGCGAAGTCTTCACCCTTCTTCAGTGCTTCCAGAACGGCATTGGCATCCGCTTCAGTTTTGGTCTGAATCACGCTGTAGCGATTGCGCTGCGGCTGTGAGTAGTCAGCTTTGTGTTGATCGAACCAACTCTGAATGTCCGCTTCGCTCACGGTTTCCTGCATGCTGGCAGCATCCATTTTGATGTAGCTGACGCGGAACTGCTCAGGTGCCATGAAGCTGTTCTGATGCTGCTGGTAATACTGATTGATCTCATCATCACTGGCCGTTTGTTTCGCTGCCAGCGCGTTAACATCAATCACCGCCTGACGAATTTCACGCTGCTGCGAGACCAGGTCTACCAGCTTGCTGGTTTCACCTTTCAGCATGAAATCGGTATTAGCGATCGCATTGATCAACTGCTGCGTAGCTAACTGCTTGCGCAGTGCTGCCGCGTACTGATCCGGCGTAAAGCCCATCTGAGTGATTAAGCCGTTGTATTTCGCGTTATCAAACTTGCCGTTAGTCTGGAAAGCTTTTTGATTGAAGATCGCCTGCTTGATCTGATCATCGCTAATGCCAATCTTCAGATCTTTGATGTATTGATCAAGCAACGCCTGATCAATCAACTGAGACAGCGCCTGCTGACGCATCTGCTGCATGTAACCTTCGTTGCTGGCCAGCTGCGAGAATTGATCGCCCAGCATCTGCTGCTGACGATTACGCTCGTTGTTAAAGCCCTGCTCAAGCTCTGCACGGCTAATTTCATGGCCATTAACTTTGGCGGCATAATCGCTGCCACCGCCGATCAGGTAGTTGCCCACCCCGGTCAGTACGAAAGACAGGATGATCAATCCCAGAATGATCTTGAGCACGACATGATTCGACGCCGCGCGTAAATTGTCCATCATGGTATGACAACACTCCGCTGTAGTGTGAATGTAAAGCTCTGACACGATGTCATCATCGTGCAACTGCTGTTCAGGCTGGCAGTTGGCAACCATGCGGAGACAATAGCCTGTGGCCATCGCCGCGCATCAAGAATAAAAAAGGCACATCAAAAATGATGTGCCCGTATGTTACATGAGAACGGCTTTTTCGTCCTCAATCCATAGAAGAAAATGCTTCAATGGATGTGTCAGCGGTCATTAATTGACTGAGTCTTTCAGTGCTTTACCTGCACGGAAGCCCGGAACTTTACCAGCCGGGATGGTGATCTCTTTACCGGTTTGCGGGTTACGGCCTGTACGAGCAGCACGCTCACGTACAGAGAAAGTACCGAAACCAACCAGTGCCACTTCATCACCGCCTTTCAGCGCGTCAGAAACGGAGCCCATGAATGCATCTAACACACGTCCCGCTGCTGCTTTAGAAATGTCAGCGTCTGCAGCAATTTTGTCGATCAACTGTGACTTATTCACTCTATTCATCCCCTCTTTTATTATTCACATCGCACCCGCGCTTCCCGCCCGGTGCGAACGCGCAGCCAGTTATATCAAGCCTGTGGAGCTGAAACAACGGTATTCATCTTAATCGTTGATTCAACAGCCCCCTAAATTAGCGGCACAAAAAAAAGCTGGCAAGCACCATTTGGCCTGCCAGCTTCGCTTTTTAACGGTTTTTGCCGTTAATCACTATTTTGCCGTCGCAACCTGCATGCCGTAAGGCGCATTTTCCAGTGCCAGGTTCAGCACTTCTTCAATACGCTTCACAGGATGGATGGTCAGATCGGCAATCACGTTCTGTGGAATCTCTTCCAGATCGCGCTTATTTTCATCCGGGATTAACACGGTTTTGATGCCACCGCGATGCGCGGCCAGCAGCTTCTCTTTCAGACCACCAATCGGCAACACCTGACCGCGCAGAGTGATCTCACCTGTCATCGCCACATCAGAGCGCACCGGGTTACCGGTCAGACAAGAAACCAGTGCCGTACACATGGCTATACCGGCACTTGGACCATCTTTCGGCGTTGCCCCTTCCGGCACGTGCACGTGGATGTCACGTTTCTCGTGGAAATCCCCGTTGATGCCGAGTTTCTCCGCACGTGCGCGAACCACTGTCAGCGCCGCCTGGATAGACTCCTGCATCACTTCACCCAGTGAGCCGGTGTAAGTCAGTTTTCCTTTACCTGGTACGCAGGCGGTTTCAATGGTCAGCAAATCGCCCCCCACTTCCGTCCATGCCAGACCGGTGACCTGACCAACGCGGTTTTCAGTGTCCGCTCGACCATAATCAAAGCGCTGCACGCCCAGGAAGTCGTGAAGGTTTTCACCATTAATCTTGATGCTCTTCTTACTTTTGTCCATCAACAGCGTTTTCACTGCTTTACGGCACAGCTTGGAGAGTTCACGTTCCAGACTACGCACGCCCGCTTCACGGGTGTAGTAACGAATAATGCCGATGATGGCGCTATCGTCAACACTGATCTCTTTTTCTTTCAGTGCATTACGCTCAATCTGTTTCGGCAGTAAGTGCTGTTTGGCGATATTCAGTTTTTCATCTTCGGTATAACCCGAGAGACGAATCACTTCCATACGATCCAGCAGCGGTGCCGGGATGTTCATGGAGTTAGAGGTCGCCACAAACATCACATCGGAGAGATCGTAATCCACTTCCAGATAGTGATCGTTGAACGCAATGTTCTGCTCTGGATCCAGCACTTCCAGCAGTGCCGAAGCCGGATCGCCACGCATATCGGACGACATCTTATCGATCTCATCCAGCAGGAACAGCGGGTTCTTCACGCCAACTTTCGCCATTTTCTGGATCAGTTTGCCCGGCATAGAACCGATGTAAGTACGGCGATGTCCACGGATTTCCGCTTCATCACGTACACCGCCCAACGCCATACGCACATATTTACGGCCGGTGGCTTTCGCGATCGACTGACCCAGCGAGGTTTTACCCACGCCTGGCGGTCCGACGAGGCACAGAATTGGGCCCTTAATTTTGCTAACACGACTCTGCACCGCAAGATACTCAAGAATGCGGTCTTTCACGCGTTCCAGACCGTAATGATCGGTATCCAACGTTTCCTGCGCCTTCAGCAGGTCTTTTTTCACTTTGCTGCGCGCGACCCACGGAACCTGAACCATCCAGTCGATATAACCGCGTACCACGGTGGCTTCTGCAGACATCGGCGACATCATTTTCAGCTTCTGCAGTTCTGCTTCGGCTTTTTCGCGCGCTTCAGTCGGCATTTTTGCCGCTTCAATTTTACGTTTCAGCGCTTCGTATTCGTCCGGCGCATCATCCATTTCGCCCAGCTCTTTCTGAATGGCTTTCATTTGCTCATTCAGATAGTACTCACGCTGGCTTTTCTCCATCTGCTTTTTCACGCGATTACGAATGCGCTTCTCAACCTGCAGCAGATCGATTTCGGATTCCATCATCGCCATCAGATATTCAAGACGTTCGTTGATGTCGGACATTTCCAGCACTGACTGCTTATCAGCCAGCTTCAGCGGCATATGCGCTGCCACGGTGTCGGCGAGACGCGCCGCATCGTCGATGCTGTTCAGTGAGGTCAAAACCTCAGGAGGAATTTTTTTATTCAGTTTGATGTAGCCTTCAAACTGATTAATCGCCGTACGCACCAGCACTTCCTGCTCACGCTCTTCAATTTCCGGCGAGATCAGGTATTCGGCCTGGGCAACAAAATGGTCGCCATTGTCGGCCAGTGTGGTGATGTGCGCACGCTGCAAGCCTTCAACCAGCACTTTCACCGTGCCATCGGGCAGCTTGAGCATCTGCAATACGGAAGCGACGGTCCCTACAGAGAAGAGATCGTTAATACCAGGTTCATCCGTTGAAGCCTCTTTCTGGGCAACCAGCATGATCTTCTTGTCATGATCCATTGCCGCTTCGAGGCAACGAATCGATTTTTCCCGACCAACAAACAACGGAATTACCATGTGCGGATAAACCACCACGTCGCGCAAAGGCAACACGGGGATTTCAATGCGTTCAGAACGCTCAGGATTCATAGAGCTCTCTCTTAGTTTAATGTCCGCCAGGTGATGGGTACCGCGTAAAAGAAGTTTGCAGTTCAACCCACAGGATATTGAGTATATGGGGATGCTTGGTCGACATTCAATGTCAGGGGAGTGAGAAAAACAAAAGGGGAAACATTTTCCCCTTTTTTAAGATAACAACATGGTTAGATTGTTTATTTATTCGCCAGAAGCCTGAGCTTCGTGCTTACCATAAATCAACATCGGCTCGGATTGACCGTCAATCACTGACTCATCAATCACCACTTTTTCCACGTCATCCATCGATGGCAGATCGTACATGGTTTCCAGCAGCGCACCTTCTACGATAGAACGCAGACCACGCGCGCCGGTTTTGCGTGACATCGCTTTCTTAGCGATCGCCGTCAGCGCTTCATCACGGAACTCCAGCTCCACACCTTCAAGGTTAAACAGAGCCTGGTACTGTTTGGTCAACGCATTCTTCGGTTCGCGCAGAATCTGAATCAGGGCTTCTTCACTCAATTCACTCAGCGTCGCCACCACCGGCAGACGACCAATGAATTCTGGAATCAGACCAAATTTGATCAGATCTTCTGGCTCAACCTGCGACAGCAACTCGCCTTCGCTGGCTTTTTGCGATTTACCTTTCACCGTAGCGCCGAAGCCGATACCGGATCCGGTTTCCACGCGCTGGGAAATCACTTTGTCGAGGCCAGCAAAAGCACCACCGCAAATGAACAGGATCTTAGACGTATCAACCTGCAGGAACTCCTGCTGTGGATGCTTACGTCCACCCTGCGGCGGAACCGCGGCAACGGTACCTTCGATAAGCTTCAGCAACGCCTGCTGTACGCCTTCACCGGAAACGTCACGCGTGATTGACGGGTTATCTGACTTACGAGAAATCTTATCGATTTCATCGATATAAACGATACCGCGCTGTGCTTTCTGCACATCGTAATCACACTTCTGCAGCAATTTCTGGATGATGTTTTCCACATCCTCACCCACATAACCGGCTTCGGTCAGGGTGGTAGCATCCGCCATGGTGAACGGAACATCCAGCAAACGCGCCAGGGTTTCAGCCAGCAAGGTTTTACCGCTACCGGTTGGACCGATCAGCAGAATGTTACTTTTGCCCAGTTCGATTCCATTACTGGTATCGCCGTTGCGCAGACGTTTGTAGTGGTTATAGACCGCTACCGCCAGCACTTTTTTCGCCCTTTCCTGACCGATGACGTAATCATCTAAATGATGACGGATTTCATGCGGTGTCGGCAGTGCACTGCGCTCACGGTGCGGAGCCACTTCTTTAATCTCTTCGCGAATGATGTCGTTGCATAAATCAACACATTCGTCGCAAATATACACTGACGGCCCGGCAATCAGCTTACGGACTTCATGCTGGCTTTTGCCGCAGAAAGAGCAGTACAGCAACTTACCTGAACCGTCTTTGCGCTTATCTGTCATCAGCTAACCTCTTTTCGTTCTCAGACCCAATTTGGTGTACGGCACTGGCCGCACATCAACGGCCGATATTCATGCAACTCATCGTGCTGCCCCGTTAACTATAGCGTAAGGGGCAGCCAGATGTGTCTTATTGGCGATGCGTCAGGATGGAATCGACCAAGCCATACTCTACCGCTTCGCTGGCAGAGAGGAAACGATCGCGCTCAGTGTCGCGTTCGATCTCTTCCAGTGATTTGCCGGTATGTTCAGCCATCAACTCATTCATACGCTGCTTCACTTTCAGAATTTCACGCGCATGGATTTCAATATCCGTCGCCTGGCCCTGATAACCGCCCAGCGGCTGGTGAATCATGACGCGGGAATTCGGCAGGCAGAAGCGCTTACCTTTGGTACCTGCAGTCAGCAGGAACGCACCCATCGAACAAGCCTGACCCATACAAATGGTGCTGACGTCCGGTTTGATAAATTTCATAGTGTCATAAATCGACATCCCGGCAGTAATCACGCCGCCTGGCGAGTTAATGTAGAGATAAATGTCTTTTTCAGGATTCTCAGCTTCCAGAAACAGCATCTGCGCCACAATCAGGTTGGCCATATGATCTTCAACCTGGCCGGTCAGGAAGATCACACGCTCTTTGAGCAGGCGGGAGTAAATGTCGTATGAACGCTCGCCGCGCGAGGTTTGTTCGACCACCATTGGCACCAGCGCCATGTGCGGTGCAGTAAATTCACGATCGCCACTGTATGACATTACCGTCTCCTGATAAATTTCATTGGCAACATTCTGTACCGATATTACGTGAGGCGCGTCGGGAAAACTATGCGCTGCCTTCTCACTCCGACATAACAGGACGGTTAATCAGCCAGTCTCACTGTTTTCATGCATTCTCCCTGTATCTGGGGATGCTGCCCAGTTGTTTCAAGCATAACAACCTTTTGCCCATTCGCTAACACGGAAAAAGAGCTTAGCGAACAATTTGCCGAATAATTAGGCAAATAGAGGACAAATCTGTGCGGTTAGCGCCTTAAAACGAAAAAGCCCGCGACTTTTCAGTCGCGGGCTTCGCACTTTCGGTTAACTAACGAATCAGGCCGCTGAGGTCTGGTTCATCAGTTCCTGGAAGTTGGTTGCTTTATCGGTCACTTTAGCTTTCGCCAGAACCGCTTCAACAGCCTGCTCTTCCAGTGCAACGTTGCGCATGTTGTTCATTAGCTCGTTGTTCTTGCTGTAGAACTCGATCACTTCCTGCGGATCTTCGTACGCAGAAGCCATCTCTTCGATCAGCGCTTTAACGCGATCTTCGTCTGCTTTCAGCTCGTTGATGCGAATCACTTCGCCCAGCAGCAGACCAACAACAACGCGACGTTTAGCCTGCTCTTCGAACAGCTCACGTGGCAGCTCGAAAGCTTGCTTCTCGTTGCCACCAAAACGCTGAGCAGCCTGGCGACGCAGCACGTCGATTTCGCTGTCGATCAGTGCCACTGGCACGTCGATGTCGTTGGCTTCAACCAGACCATCAATCGCCTGAGATTTCACGCGGTTACGGATAGCGCCTTTCAGCTCGCGATCCATGTTCTTACGCACTTCTGCACGCAGACCGGCAACGGAACCATCTTCAACGCCAAAGCGCTTGATGAACTCTTCAGTCAGTTCTGGCAGCTCGCGAGTTTCCACTTTTTTCAGCACGATTTCGAACTTCGCGTCTTTCCCTTTCAGGGTTTCAGCGTGGTAATCGTCCGGGAATTTCACGTCGATAGTGAAGGTTTCGCCCGCTTTGTGGCCAACAACACCTTCTTCGAAGCCTGGGATCATACGACCCTGGCCCATCGCCAGTACGAAGTCAGACGCTTTGCCGCCTTCGAACTCTTCGCCGTCTACTGAACCGGAGAAGTCGATGGTTGCGCGATCTTCAGCAGTGGCTGCTGCATCGCTCTCTTTCCAGGTCGCCTGCTGCTTCTGCAGGGTTTCCAGCATGGTATCAACGTCAGCATCGGTGACTTCAACCACTGGCTTCTCGACTTCGATAGCATCCAGGCCTTTCAGCTCAACTTCAGGATACACTTCGAACTCAACCGCGTAGGTGAAATCTTCACCTTCTTTGTACTCACCTGGCACGTAGTTTGGTGCGCCAGCTGGGTTGATTTTCTCTTTGATGATGGCGTCAACGAAGTTGCGCGTCATCAGCTCGCCCAGCACGTCCTGGCGAACAGAAGCACCGTAGCGCTGAGAAATGATGTTTGCCGGCACTTTGCCTTTACGGAAACCGTCGATACGGACTTTCTTAGCCACTTCCACCAGTTCTTTCTTCACTGCGCTTTCGATGCTGTCAGCTGCAACAGTAATCGAAATGCGACGGCCCAGACCCTGAGTGGTTTCTACTGAAACTGTCATCTTGTTACCTCAAAAAATCACGTGCTCGGTCAACTTCAGACACCACACATTAAATGCGCCGTATCCAACAATCGGGACGGCCTCTGCAGGCAGAACCTAATCCCTGTCACCAGAAGCGTCCCGAAGACATTCCGGAAAAATAGACGCCGCATTATAGCGGCATCGCTGGAATGAGTCGAGGCTGCAAACTCACCACTTTTTAGCGGTTTTGCTGCTTTTTTGCGCCATGGATCGCGTTTGAGGGTAATAGATGAAAAGAAAACGGCCCGCAGGCCGTTTTGAGAGAGGATGAAGTGTGAACTCAGGCTAGGGTACCCGCTCCACGACAGTTCGGTGACGCCAGCACGGTATCTTGCAAGCCACCCCACTCTTTTTGCGTGTAAGTGTGAAGTGCCAGTGCGTGCACGCTCCCTGCTAACTCTTCGGTCAATTCGCCATAAATGGCGCGATGACGCTGCAGGAATCGCTGGCCGGTAAACACATCGCTGACAATCACCACTTTAAAGTGACTTTCAGAACCAGCGGGCACGTTATGACGGTAGCTCTCATCATGCACTTCGAGATGTGCAGGTTCGAACGCCTTACGCAGCTTTTCTTCTATTTGTTCGCGAATCATTGTTTACACTCCTCAACGGCGAGCGCTGTGCCCATCTGTTTAAATATTAGTAGGTTTTTTGCCCAACCCGCAGGCGCGCCGGAAATAATTCCTGATCTGCTGCGCATCTTAACGAGCTTATTCTTCAGGTCAACGCTGTTGGATGACCACCTGTCCGAAAAAAGCCTTTACAATCAATTTCCACTGGCACGGGGCTTTTTTCGCCGTCGCGCAATGCTATGATGGCCGCAGTTTTGCAAACCAACCCATATGCTAACGAGAATGAGTATGTTGAAAAAACTGTTATTCCCTCTGCTGGCTGCGTTTATTTTGGCCGGCTGTGCCAGCAATAACACCACCCTGAACATTCAGCCAAAGATCCAGCTGCCACAGCAAGATCCCGGTCTGATGGGTGCCACCATCAGCGTTAACGGTGCCGATCAGCGTTCCGATCAGGCACTGGCAAAAGTGAATCGTGATGGTCAGTTAGTCACCTTAACACCATCGCGCGATCTGCGTTTCCTGTTACAGGAAGTGCTGGAGAAGCAGATGACAGCACGCGGTTATATGATCGGACCAAACGGTGCGGTTGACCTGCAGATTGTCGTCAATGGTCTTTACGCTGATGTGACACAAGGTAACGTGCGTTACAGCATTACCACCAAAGCTGACATTTCCATCATTGCAACCGCGAAAAACGGCAACAAGCAGGTTAAAAACTATCGTCAGACTTACAGCGTAGAAGGCGCATTCACCGCCACTAACGCGAAGATCACCAACGCGGTCAACTCTACCCTGAGCGACGTGATTGCTGATATGGCGCAGGACACCAGCGTTCACGAATTTATTAAACAGAACGCCCGCTAATTCCTCAGCTATTCTGCCCGGTCATCTTTGCCCGGGCATCATTTCAGGTTGGTTATGACTTCTCACTATCTGCGCATTTTCACCCAACGTAATGCAGCCATATTACTGCTGCTCGGTTTTGCTTCCGGACTGCCTTTAGCACTCACGGCCGGGACCCTACAGGCGTGGATGACCGTAGAGAATGTCGATCTGAAAACCATCGGTTTCTTCTCCCTTGTCGGCCAGGCATACGTGTTTAAGTTCCTGTGGTCGCCGATGATGGATCGCTATACCCCGCCGTTTCTTGGCCGTCGCCGTGGCTGGCTACTGGTCACTCAACTCGCACTAATCGCCGGTATTATCGCCATGGGCTTTATGCAGCCTTCGCGCGATCTGACGCTGCTGGCTGCCCTGGCCGTGCTGGTGGCCTTCTGTTCTGCATCGCAGGATATCGTGTTTGATGCCTGGAAAACCGATGTGCTACCGCCAGAAGAACGGGGCAGCGGAGCCGCGATTACTGTGTTGGGTTATCGCCTGGCGATGCTGATTTCAGGCGGACTGGCGCTGTGGCTGGCCGATCGCTATCTGGGATGGCAGGCGACTTACTGGTTAATGGCACTGTTGATGTTGCCAGGTTTGATTGCGACATTGCTGGCCAAAGAGCCCGCAGCACCCGCGCGCGAGCCGCACACCCTGCGTCAGGCCGTTTCGTTCCCGCTCAAAGACTTCTTCCTGCGTAACAATGCCTGGCTGCTGATCACCTTAATCATCCTTTATAAGCTGGGTGATGCTTTTGCTGCGTCGCTCACCACCACCTTCCTGATTCGCGGCGTAGGTTTCAGCGCCGGCGATGTCGGACTGGTGAATAAAACGCTGGGATTGCTGGCAACCATCATTGGTGCGCTGTACGGCGGTGTGCTGATGCAACGCCTGAGCCTGTTCCGTGCCCTGATGATTTTCGGCATTCTTCAGGCCGTTTCCAACTTCGCTTACTGGCTATTGGCCGTGACGCCGCCTCATTTATGGAGCATGGCGAGCGCAGTGTTCATAGAAAATCTTTGCGGCGGGATGGGCACCGCCGCGTTTGTGGCGCTGCTGATGACATTGTGCAATAAGTCGTTTTCCGCAACGCAGTTCGCGCTGCTCTCTGCCCTTTCCGCCGTCGGGCGTGTTTACGTCGGACCCGCAGCGGGATGGCTGGTCGAGTTGTGGGGCTGGCCGACCTTCTATGCTTTCACCGTGTTTGCAGGCGTGCCCGGTTTATTGCTGCTGTGGATTAGCCGCAGCACCCTGCAAGCCATTCAGCAGAGCGGGGAGTTTATGATACGAACCCGCTGGTCGCAGGGCTATCGCTGGACAGTGCGTCTGTTCAGCTTCGGAAGTGGCCTGTTGGCACTCTGGTTAGTGATGCTAGCCCTGAATGCAGCGGGCATCTGGCATGTCAATGCGCTGCTGACACCACTTTTTAAGATGGGCATGGCACTGGCGCTGGTGGCCGTGGCGCTAGGTGTGATTCTGGATTGTCTGGCGTTAAGAAAAATGCCGGGAAAAAATCTGAGTTAAGTAATGATAATTTGCCAGCGGCTAAATATTTGGCTAAAAAAATAACAACGAACTCATTTTAACGAATAGCATTTTTTTCATCGCGAAAAAGAAACATTAAATTAACAACTCTGGATTATATTTAAATCCGGTGCGCAATTACTTTGTAGAAAACTCATCACCCAAATGCTACATAATTGTTAAATAAATGAGCATTAATAGTACGGTTTATGCTTTCCCTGATTTTTCTGCGGTTTCTATCATTGTTTTTTGTTATATTGACGCCAACTGCTTGTCGCAATTAATAATTTGTCACCCTGCGCAACATCTGTGACACCCTTAGCAAAAGGTGTCAACAGCCTTCTGACACATCCTTAAGCTGGTTTACACTGCATAAACCTTCCCGTAAAATGCGCGCACACTTAAACGACAATAGAGCCCTTTGTCATTGAGGTCGTTAAATGAGACTCAGGAAATACAATAAAAGTTTGGGGATTTTGTCATTAATTGCAGGCGCTGTATTACTCAGTGGCTGCGATAGTGCGTTGTTAAATCCCAAAGGACAGATTGCACTGGAGCAACGTTCGCTGATTCTGACAGCTTTTGGCTTGATGATGATCGTGGTTATCCCGGCAGTCTTCATGGCAGTATTCTTTGCCTGGAAATATCGGGCAACCAATACTAATGCGACTTATAGCCCTAACTGGTCACACTCTAACAAAGTGGAAGCCGTGGTCTGGACGATTCCAATCCTGATCATTATCTTCCTCGGCGTGCTGACCTGGAAATCAACCCACGCACTTGAGCCAAGCAAACCGCTGGTCTCTGATGTGAAGCCGGTTGAGATCGATGTGGTTGCGCTGGACTGGAAATGGCTGTTTATCTACCCGGAACAGGGTATTGCAACCGTGAACCAGATTGCCTTCCCGGCAAATACTCCGGTGAACTTCAAGATCACCTCCAACTCCGTAATGAACTCCTTCTTTATTCCTACGCTCGGTAGCCAGATCTACGCCATGGCGGGCATGCAGACTAAACTGCACCTGATCGCCAATGAGCCAGGAACATTCGACGGTATCTCTGCGAACTTCAGTGGTCGCGGTTTCTCTGGCATGAAGTTCAAAGCCATTGCAACCAAAGACGATGCGGAATTCCAGCAGTGGGTGGCTAAAGTTAAAGCAGCACCTAACGCGCTGACCACCATGGATGATTTCGAGAAACTGGCTGCGCCAAGCGAAAATCACCCGGTGGAATATTTCTCAACTGCGAATCCAGAACTGTTCAAGCAGGTTATTGATAAGTTCATGATGAGCCACGGGAAGATGGACATGCCAGAGCATAAAGGCATGGACATGAATCACGCCGCTGCTGCGGGAGCCGAGGAATAATACGATGTTCGGAAAATTAACACTGGATGCAGTGCCATACCACGAACCCATTATCGTGGTAACGGTAGCCGCAATCATCTTAGGTGGTCTGGCACTGGTTGCCGCGATTACTTATTTTGGTAAGTGGCAATATCTGTGGTCAGAATGGTTCACCTCCATTGACCACAAAAAACTGGGTATCATGTACATCATCATGGCTTTCGTCATGCTGCTGCGCGGCTTTGCCGATGCAGTAATGATGCGTACCCAACAAGTGATGGCTTCCGCAGGTGAAGCCGGCATATTACCACCGCACCACTACGACCAGATCTTCACCGCGCACGGCGTGATCATGATCTTCTTCGTGGCGATGCCTTTCGTGGTAGGTCTGATGAACATCGCGGTACCGCTGCAAATCGGTGCACGTGACGTTGCCTTCCCGTTCCTGAACAACCTGAGCTTCTGGTTTACCGCGATCGGTGTGATCCTGGTGAACATTTCTCTGGGTGTGGGCGAGTTCGCACAGACTGGCTGGTTGGCTTATCCACCGCTTTCGGGCGCGGAATATAGTCCTGGCGTCGGGGTCGATTATTGGATCTGGAGTCTCCAGCTATCCGGTATCGGTACGACACTGACCGGTATCAACTTCTTCGTGACCATTCTGAAGATGCGTGCACCGGGTATGGACCTGTTCAAGATGCCTGTATTCACCTGGGCATCACTGTGTACCAACGTCCTGATCATCGCTGCGTTCCCGGTTCTGACCGTCACGCTGGCACTGTTGACGCTTGACCGTTACCTCGGCTTCCATTTCTTCACCAATGAAATGGGCGGTAACATGATGATGTACGTCAACCTGATTTGGGTCTGGGGTCACCCGGAAGTATACATCCTCGTTCTGCCGGTATTCGGTGTGTTCGCGGAAGTCACTGCAACCTTCTCCAAAAAGCGTCTGTTCGGTTACACCTCTCTGGTGTGGGCGACCATCGCAATTACCGTTCTGTCGTTCATCGTTTGGCTGCACCACTTCTTCACCATGGGTGCCGGCGCCAACGTTAACGCCTTCTTCGGTATTATGACGATGATCATCGCCATTCCGACCGGCGTGAAAATCTTCAACTGGCTGTTCACCATGTATCAGGGTCGCGTTGAGTTCCACTCAGCGATGCTGTGGACAATCGGCTTCCTGGTCACCTTCTCTATTGGTGGTATGACCGGTGTTCTGCTGGCCGTTCCAGGTGCGGACTTCATTCTGCACAACAGCTTGTTCCTGATTGCACACTTCCATAACGTGATTATCGGTGGTGTGGTGTTCGGTTGTATGGCTGGCGTGACCTACTGGTTCCCGAAAGCATTCGGCTTCACCCTGAACGAAAAATGGGGTATCCGTGCATTCTGGTTCTGGATTATTGGTTTCTTCGTTGCCTTCATGCCGCTGTACGCACTGGGCTTCATGGGTATGACCCGTCGTATCAGCCAGGACATCGATCCTCAGTTCCACTCACTGCTGGTTGTTGCAGCAGGCGGTGCGGCACTGATTGCATGCGGTATCCTGTGCCAGCTGACTCAGTTCTACGTTTCTGTGCGTGACCGCGACCAGAACCGCGATCTGACCGGTGACCCGTGGGGTGGTCGTACGCTGGAGTGGGCAACCTCTTCACCGCCTCCGTTCTATAACTTTGCTGTTATCCCTGAAATCCACGAGCGCGATGCGTTCTGGGAAATGAAAGAGAAAGGCGAAGCCTATAAGCAACCAGAAAAATATGAAGAAATTCATATGCCGAAAAACAGCGGCGCAGCCCTGATTATCGCAGCCTTCATGACTGTGTTTGGTTTCGCGATGATCTGGCATATCTGGTGGCTGGCTGGCCTTACCTTCCTGGCCACAATTGTGACCTGGATTGTGAAGAGCTTCGATGAAGACGTGGATTACTACGTTCCGGTTGCTGAAGTCGAGCAGATCGAGAAGAAGCACTTTGACGAAATCAGCAAAGCAGGTCTGAAATAATGTCAACTGAAACTGCAAAACACCACCACGACGCCCATGCGGAGCATGGGCATCACGATGCAGGAGCCAATAAAGTCTTTGGCTTCTGGATCTACCTGATGAGTGACTGCATTATCTTCGCAACCCTGTTTGCGACCTATGCAGTTATGGTCAATAACACTGCCGGTGGTCCGGCAGGTAAAGACATCTTTGAACTGCCGTTTGTGCTGGTTGAAACCGCGCTGCTGCTGCTCAGCTCCATTACTTATGGAATGGCAGTGATCGCGATGAACAACCAGAACAAAGGTTCAGTCATCAGCTGGTTGGCTCTGACCTTCCTGTTTGGTGCTGGATTCATCGGCATGGAAATCTATGAATTCCATCACCTGATCCTGGAAGGCTTCGGTCCTGACCGCAGTGGTTTCCTGTCCGCGTTCTTTACGCTGGTCGGTACCCACGGTCTGCACGTGACCTCAGGCCTGATCTGGATGGCAGTGATGATGTTCCAGATTTCTAAACGTGGTCTGACTGCAACCAACCGCACCCGCATCATGTGCCTGAGCTTGTTCTGGCACTTCCTGGATGTGGTTTGGATCTGCGTATTCACCGTTGTCTATTTGATGGGAGCCATGTAATGAGTCATTCAGTTAACGAACATGGCGCTTCTCACGGTAGCGTGAAGTCTTACATGATCGGCTTCATCCTCTCTATCATCCTGACCGGTATTCCGTTCTGGATGGTAATGGATGGCGGCGCATCACACGGCACGATTCTGGGTGTGGTTCTGGTGTGTGCGGTGGTTCAGGTGTTAGTGCACCTGGTCTACTTCCTGCACTTGGACAGCAAGTCAGAGGGTGGCTGGAACATGGTGGCGATTGTCTTCTCAGCACTCATTATTTTGATTGTTGTCGTCGGATCACTGTGGATCATGTGGAACCTCAACTACAACATGATGGCCGACTAAAGAGTCACACGTAATGATTAAGCAATACCTGCAAGTAACAAAACCAGGAATTATTTTCGGCAACTTAATTTCTGTGATCGGTGGATTCTTGCTGGCTTCGAAAGGCAGCATTGATTACCCCCTGTTTCTCTATTCACTGGTGGGCGTTTCGCTGGTTGTCGCATCGGGTTGTGTATTCAACAACGTGATTGACCGCGATATCGATATCAAAATGGAGAGAACGCGGAACCGTGTTCTGGTCAAAGGCCTGATCTCGGCGAAAGTAAGCCTGGTTTATGCAACCGCATTGGGTATTGCTGGCTTTGCGTTGCTGTATTTCGGCGCTAACCCGCTGGCCATGTGGCTGGCGGTGATGGGCTTCGTTGTCTATGTGGGCATTTATAGCCTGTATATGAAACGCAACTCCGTGTATGGCACGCTGATCGGTAGCCTCTCTGGTGCAGCACCGCCAGTGATTGGCTACTGCGCAGTGACCAACCAGTTTGATGCTGGCGCCCTGATCTTATTGGCTATCTTTAGCCTGTGGCAGATGCCGCACTCGTACGCGATTGCGATTTTCCGCTTCAAGGATTATCAGGCGGCTAACATCCCGGTTCTGCCTGTCGTGAAAGGTATCTCGGTAGCCAAAAATCATATTACGCTATACATCCTGGCGTTCATGATTGCTACGCTGATGCTGACACTCGGCGGTTACGCGGGTTACAAGTATCTGGTGGTCGCCGCGGCAGTGAGTGTATGGTGGTTGGGCATGGCGCTTTCAGGTTACAAAACCTCAAACGATAAAGTTTGGGCGCGTAAACTGTTTGTGTTCTCGATTGTCGCTATCACAGCATTGAGCGTGATGATGTCGGTTGATTTTATGACGCCGGCCTCTAAAGACCTGCTGACTTACGTCTGGTAATACAGCTCCGCAACACCAGAAAGGGCGCGAATTTCGCGCCCTTTCTTTTTGTTACCACTGCTTAACAACAATTGTTTTACCCGCCCTGCCCTGCTCCCTAAAATGAGAGCTAAATGCCCGAAATAATTCGAGATGCAGGAAGGCGGCAAGTGCATGAATCCCTGGGAGCTGACTAAAGTAAGTGACCTGGGTGAACGTGCGCAGCCAACGCATCTGCGGCTTGAAGTATAAAGGGCATAAACTTACAGAGGTTGGAATGAACGACAATAAAATGACGCCAGTAGAGCTTCGGGCTACATGGGGTTTAGGCACAGTTTTTTCCCTGCGCATGCTGGGAATGTTTATGGTCCTGCCGGTACTCACCACGTACGGTATGGCGTTGCAGGGAGCCAGTGAAACCTTAATTGGTCTGGCAATTGGCATCTATGGTCTGGCGCAAGCCGTATTCCAGATTCCGTTTGGTCTGCTGTCCGATCGCGTCGGTCGCAAACCGCTCATTGTTGGCGGGCTGTTAGTGTTCGTGCTGGGCAGTATTATCGCGGCGATGACCACCTCAATCTGGGGTGTGATCCTGGGTCGTGCTTTGCAAGGCTCTGGCGCAATTGCCGCTGCAGTCATGGCGTTACTCTCAGATCTCACTCGCGAACAAAACCGCACTAAAGCAATGGCGTTTATTGGCATCAGTTTCGGTGTAACCTTTGCTATTGCGATGGTGGTAGGCCCAATTGTCACCCATGCTCTGGGTTTGCATGCACTGTTCTGGATGATCGCTATTCTGGCCTCGCTGGGCATTGTTATCACGCTATTGGTGGTGCCGAGCGCACCGAATCACGTGCTTAACCGTGAGTCCGGCATGGTAAAAGCCAGCATTCGTGAAGTGTTAGCCAACCCTAAGCTCCTCAAATTAAACATCGGTATTCTTTGCCTGCATATCCTGCTGATGTCGAGTTTTGTGGCTTTGCCAGGCCAGTTTGAACAAGCGGGCTTCCCGGCATCTGAACACTGGAAAGTCTATCTGGTCACCATGCTGGTCGCTTTCGTTCTGGTGGTGCCTTTCATCATCTATGCCGAAGTGAAACGCCGCATGAAGCGCGTTTTTGTTACCTGCGTGGCACTGATCATTATCGCGGAAATCGTACTGTGGGGTGCGGCTGGTCATTTCTGGACGCTGGTGATTGGCGTGCAGCTATTCTTCCTCGCCTTCAACCTGATGGAAGCCATTCTGCCTTCGCTGATCAGTAAAGAATCACCGCCGGGCTACAAAGGTACAGCGATGGGCATTTACTCCACCAGCCAGTTCATTGGCGTGGCGATTGGCGGCAGCATGGGCGGTTGGATCTTCGGTCACTTTGATGCGCAGACGGTGTTTCTGGTGGGTGCGATTGTCGCGGCAGCCTGGTTGTTTGTGGCGATGTCGATGCAGGAGCCGCCTTACGTCAGCAGCCTGCGCATGGTACTCAGTGATGCCGTATTAGCGGTGCCTAACCTTGAGAAGCGTTTAAAAGCGCAGCCGGGTGTCTCTTCAGTATTTATCGTGCCGGAAGAGAAAAGTGCTTACATCAAGATCGACAGTAAAGTGACGAGCCGCGTCGAAATCGAAGCGCTGCTCGCCAGCTGTTAGTTAGTAGTCACACACTCTGTGGCGGCGCGATTAACCGCACCGCCACAAACCATCACGCTAATTAAAGCGACATATCCACCACGATACGCCCTTCAATTTTTCCCGCATGCATACGCGCAAAAATGTCATTAATGTTGGTTAGCGGTTCAACCGCCACGTTGGCTTTCACTTTGTGACGACCGGCGAAATCCAACGCTTCCTGGAGATCTTTACGCGTGCCCACAATTGAACCGCGCACCGTAATCCCGTCCAGCACCATATCGAAAATCGACAAATCAAATTTGCCCGGTGGCAGACCGTTCAGCACCATGGTGCCGCCACGGCGCATGGTGCCAATCGCCTGCTCAAACGCTTTCGGTGATACGGCCGTAACCAGCACGCCATGCGCACCACCAAAACTTTCCTGGAACACTTTTGCGGGATCGACGTTCTTCGCATTCGCTACCACACTGGCACCAAGCCGCTTAGCAAACGCCAGCTTCTCATCGTCGATATCCACCGCAGCCACATTCAGTCCCATCGCCACCGCGTACTGCACCGCCATATGACCTAAACCTCCAATACCGGACACCACTACCCAATCGCCTGGCTTGGTATCGGTCATTTTCAGGCCTTTGTACACCGTCACACCGGCACACAGAATTGGTGCGATTTCGTTGTAATCGATGTTTTCCGGGATGATGCCGACATAGTTCGCATCCGCGAGGCAATATTCTGCGAAACTGCCGTTCACCGAATAACCGGCATTCTGCTGTGACAGACACAGGGTTTCCCAGCTATCCAGACAGTGTTCGCAGTGACCGCATGCGGAATAGAGCCACGGCACGCCCACACGATCGCCCAATTTCAAATGCTTCACACCTTCACCGATCGCCACCACCTGCCCCACGCCCTCGTGGCCGGGAATAAACGGGGGATTGGGCTTAATCGGCCAGTCGCCTTCGGCGGCATGTAAGTCGGTATGGCACACGCCGGTCGCGGCGATTTTCACCAGAATCTGGCCCGGTCCCACTTGCGGTACTGGCACCTGCTCAATCACTAACGGTTCACCAAAGGCTTTAACAACGGCGGCTTTCATGGTGGTTTTGATTTGCATATTCATCTTTCACTCTCCATTTGATCGGATGCAGACTCAGAACAGGCCCAAAGGGGCGGTGCCATAGCTGACCAGCAGATTTTTGGTTTGTTGGTAGGCGCTAAGCGCCATCTTGTGCGTCTCGCGTCCCACGCCCGATTGCTTGTAGCCACCGAAAGCCGCGTGTGCGGGATAGATGTGATAGCAGTTGGTCCAGACACGACCGGCTTTGATGCCACGTCCCATGCGATACGCCAGATTGGTATCACGCGTCCACACGCCCGCCCCGAGACCAAACTGGGTTTCGTTGGCAATCGACAAGGCTTCCGCTTCATCTTTAAAGGTGGTGATGCCGATAACCGGCCCAAAAATCTCTTCCTGGAAACACCGCATCTGGTTGGTGCCTTTAATCAGGGTTGGCTGGATATAGAATCCGTTATCCAGTTCGGCAGCGACGCTGGCGCGATCGCCTCCGGTTAGAATTTGCCCCCCTTCGTCGCGCGCGATGTTGATGTAAGACAGGATTTTGTCGAATTGCTGACGGGAAGCCTGAGCACCGATCATGGTGTCGGTATCCAGCGGATCGCCCCGGCGGATGTTTGCCACTTTCTCCATCACCCGCGCCATAAACGGCTCATAGATAGATTCATGGATCAACGCACGTGATGGACAAGTACAGACCTCGCCCTGGTTGAAGAAACCGAGCACCAGCCCTTCCACCGCTTTTTCGATAAAGTCCGATTCACCCTCCATCACATCGGCAAAGTAGATGTTCGGCGACTTGCCGCCCAGCTCGACGGTGCAAGGAATGATGTTTTCAGCCGCGCAGGCCATGATATGACGGCCCACTGGCGTAGAACCCGTGAACGCGATTTTGGCGATACGCTTGCTGGTGGCCAGCGCTTCACCGGCTTCCCGGCCAAAGCCCTGCACCACGTTAAGCACGCCGGCCGGGAACAGATCGCCGATCAGCTCCATCAGCAAGGTGATCGCCAGCGGGGTTTGCTCAGCCGGTTTCAGCACCACGCAGTTACCCGCCGCCAGCGCCGGAGCCAGTTTCCATGCCGCCATTAACAGCGGGAAGTTCCACGGGATGATTTGCCCAACCACGCCCAGCGGTTCGTGGAAGTGATAAGCAACGGTGGTTTCATCAATCTCAGCGGTGCTGCCTTCCTGTGCACGCAGACAACCGGCAAAGTAGCGGAAATGATCCACCGCCAGCGGTAGATCGGCGTTGAGGGTTTCACGGATCGGCTTGCCGTTGTCCCAGCTCTCCGCCACAGACAACATTTCGAGGTTTTGTTCAATGCAGTCGGCCACCTGCAGCAGCAGATTGGCCCGATGTTGCACGCTGGTTTTTCCCCAGGCGTCAGCGGCCTGATGAGCAGCGTCCAGTGCTAAATCGATATCCCGCGCGTCAGAACGCGGAAACTGCGCAATATCGCTGCCATCAACAGGCGAGGTGTTCGTAAAATACTGGCCGCTGAGCGGCTCTGTGAATTTGCCCGCAATAAAATTGCCGTAGGTCGCTTTAAAAGTGACCAAAGCGCCGGGCGTGCCGGGATGTGCATAACGCATCGCAAACTCCTTCGTGTAGGGTCGTTTATTGTTAGCTGGCAGCGGCAACCTGTGGGTCAACAGATTGAACAGCCCGCTGCCGTACATACCTATTGCAGCGGGCGTGCCAGTTTTTTTCAGCTTGCGAATTTTCGAAAAATCGTTTTATCTATCATCAATTTATAAAACCAATAGCCCTTTTAAACGCACGGTTTCTGCCACCAAAATCTTCATCTGTGTTGCGTATCGCAACACCGTAGAAACCAAGCCGCTACAATGCTGCAACACTTTCGCTTAGGCATGAGGTTACCAATGCAGGGAAATTCAGCCGCGTCTGCCGTTAATACCAACCCGCTGTTAAGCGACTCCTGGTTTCGTAGCCAGCTGTATGGTCTCGACCGCACCGCCGATGATTTTCCTCGCGTCCGCCAGGGTGAGCTGGCTGATGTGCTGGCCAGTAATGCCGGGCTACAACAATTCGCCCAGCCAGTGATCAAACAGCTGGCGCAGAAACTGGCGGAAAAACAATCTGTGGTAATCCTTTCTGATGCCACCGGTTTGGTACTGAACACCTTTGGCGATATGCAATCGATGGAGAAAGCGCAGCGATTCGCCCTCGCCCCTGGCAATTTGTGGAGCGAATGCGGGCGCGGCACCAATGCGATTGGCACCGCGCTAGCGATTGACGATGGCTGTGAAATTGAAGGCCAGCAACATTTTCTCACCTTGAATCAGGGGCTCTACTGCGCCGCCATGCCGTTGCAGATGCCCAACGGCCAGATTGCCGGCGTGCTGGATATCTCTGGCCCGGCACACTTTCCGCATCCGCAAACGTTTCAATGGGTCAAAGCCGCCGCTAAACAGATCGAGTATTTGTGGGTTAAGCAAAGCCTGCATCCCCAACAATGGTTGATGAGCCTGCACGTTGAGCCGCACGGCATTGATACCAGTGATGAGTTGCTGCTGGTGTTCTCCGATAATGTGCTCACCGCCGCAAACCGCCTGGCGATGCGTGAACTCAATCTCACCACCGGGCAGTTGGGCACCCTGACATTCCAGCAGCTGTTTGATCAGCTCGAACAGCAGGCCAACACCATTCCTTTACCGATTCATTTTGCACAACAGCGCTACTACTTCCGCCTGCGCGCTCCGCACCGCACGCATTTCGCCACACCGAGCGAACCCGCCGCCGATCTCCCCTTCTCGCTGGGTCGTGATGGCGAGAAAATGGTACGTCTGATGAATGCCGGTGTGTCATTGTGCATTCACGGTGAAACCGGCAGCGGTAAAGAGTATGTCAGCCGTGCGCTGCATCAGCAGAGTCGCTGGCGTGATGGGAAGTTTGTCGCCATCAACTGTGCTGCCATTCCGGAAGCGTTGATTGAATCAGAGCTATTTGGTTATCAGCCTGGCGCCTTTACCGGGGCCAGCAAAAATGGCTACATCGGTAAAATCCGCGAGGCGGATGGTGGCGTGCTGTTTCTTGATGAAATTGGAGATATGCCGCTGGCGCTACAAACCCGTTTGCTGCGCGTGCTGCAAGAAAAAGAGGTCGCGCCGCTCGGTTCCAGTCGCAGCTGGCCGGTGAATTTTGCCGTGATCTGCGCAACGCACCGTGATTTGGCGCAGCGTGTGGCCGAGGGCGAGTTCCGCGAGGATCTTCTCTATCGCTTGCAGGAATTTTCCATGACCATCCCGCCGTTGCGTGCCTGGCCTGATATCGAAGACTTTATTGGTCGGTTGTGGATTGAGCTGGGCGGCGCAGATCGCGATATCCAGCTTTCTCCCGCCTTGCTGGCATCGCTGGCACAATTGCCATGGCCGGGCAACGTGCGGCAATTACGCAGTCTGTTGCGCGTGCTGCTGGCGTTGGCGGACGAAGGGGAAGAAGTCACTGATGTGCATTTGCCAGCCGAATATCGTCGAGCAGCGGCGGTGCAAGCGGAAGATAAGCAGAGCCATGATGAGCGGCTGATTAGCGAAACGCTCCAACGCTTCAATGGCAATATCAGTAAAACGGCGGAGGCATTAGGTGTCGCGCGCAGCACGCTCTATCGTCGTGCCGCACGCGACAAACGCGATTAGTCGCGGAAGTTCTTGAACTGGAAGGGCTGACCAAGGTTGCCACCGCGCACCAGCGCCATCGCACCCTGCAAATCATCACGTGATTTACCGGTCACGCGCAGCTCTTCACCCTGAATCTGCGTTTGCACTTTCAGCTTGCTGTCTTTAATCAGCTTCACCAGCTTTTTAGCGATATCGCTTTCGATACCCTTTTTCAGCTTGGCTTCTACGCTCCAGCTTTTACCGCTGTGAATGATCTCTTCTGGCACTTCAATCGCTGCGCCTTCAATGCCGCGTTTCAGCAGCTTTTCACGCAAAATATCCACCAGCTGTTTAACCTGAAAATCAGATTCGCTGGTGATTTTGATGGTCTCATTCTTTTCGTTAAGCTCAATGCTGGCGCTCACGTTGCGGAAATCGAAACGGGTTGAGATTTCACGGCTGGCATTCTCCACCGCATTACGCACTTCCGGCAGTTCGACTTCGGAAACGATATCGAAAGATGGCATCTTTTCTTCTCCTGATACTAAAGTGACATGCATAATACGCGTCTTATGGCGCTAATTAAACACGATACGCGGAAAGCTATACTTAACGATGTCGTGAAATTGAGAACCCGTCAGCGGGAGGCAAAATGAAAATTACCGTGTTGGGTTGTGGCGCCCTGGGTCAAATTTGGCTCGCCGCGCTCGCACGTCAGGGACATGAGGTTCAGGGCTGGTTGCGCGTGCCGCAGCCCTATTGCTCGGTGAACGTGATTGACCCGCAAGGACAGGTCAGCAATCACACGTTTATCGCCAACGATCCGCTGTTTCTTGCCGAAAGCCAGCTGTTGCTGGTGACACTAAAAGCGCCACAGGTTTCCCCGGCGGTCAAAAACCTGCAAAGTATCCTGCCTGCTCATGCTGCCATTTTGTTATTGCACAATGGCATGGGCACGCTGGAAGAGCTGAAGGAGTTGCAGCAACCGCTGCTGCGCGGCATTACCACTCACGCGGCAATGCGTGATGGCACGGTGATCAAACACGTCGCGCAGGGCATCACGCATATCGGTCCCACCGGACGTGAAAGTGCCGCGATGAGCGATATCGCCGATATCCTGCACCAGGCGCTGCCGGACGTGGCCTGGCACGACAACATTGCATCTGCCAGCTGGCGCAAACTGGCGGTGAACTGCGTGATTAATCCGCTTACCGTTGAACACGATTGCCAGAACGGTGCCCTGCGCGCCTGGCCGCAGCAGATTGCCAAGCTCTGTGAAGAAATTGCCTGGGTGATGGAACGTGAAGGCCAGCACATTGCGGTCGATAACCTGCGCGACATCATCTATGACGTCATCGACAGCACCGCAGCGAACACCTCCTCAATGTTGCAGGATGTGCGCGCCCAGCGCCTGACAGAAATTGACTACATCACCGGCTACCTGCTGCGCCGCGCTCGCGCGCAGGGCATTGCGCTGCCGGAGAACACCCGTTTGTACGATCTGATTAAACGCAAGGAGTCCCAATATGAGCGCGACCGCATCGGTTCTGGTTTGCCTGGCACATGGCAGTGAAGAGATTGAAGCTGTCACCACTATCGATCTGCTGGTCCGCGCGGGCTTAAGCGTCACCACCGCCAGTGTCGAAAGCGATGGCACGCGCGAGATCGTCTGCTCACGCGGCGTGCGCCTGCTGGCCGATGCGCCACTGGTTGAGGTGGCGGATAACGATTATGACGCCGTGGTGCTGCCCGGCGGCCTCAAGGGCGCAGAGACCTTCCGTGACAGCCCACTGCTGGTGGAAACCGTACGCCAGTTTCATCTGGCAGGGAAAATCGTTGCCGCGATTTGTGCCGCACCTGGCACGGTGCTGATTCCGCACGATCTGTTCCCGGTGGGCAATATGACCGGCTTTCCTGGCTTGCGCGACACCATCCCTGACAAACACTGGATGGATCGCCGTGTGGTATGGGATCCGCGCGTCAACCTGCTATCCAGCCAGGGTCCAGGCACTTCGATTGATTTTGCACTGAAGCTGATTGATCTGCTGGTGGATAAAGAGAAAGCGCGTGAAGTGGCGTCACAGTTGGTATTAGCGGCGGGGATTTATAACTATCAGGAATTTGAAGAGCGTGAATAACCGCATTGTCATGCAGTAGAAAGCACTTAACGGTAGCGGCGCAATGTATTGCGCATGTCACAGTGGCAAGGTGCCGAGTGTGACACGCGCGATGAATCACGCCGTTACCAGGTTATCACCGTTACGGACGATAGACCTTCACGTTTTTAAAACCTTGCTCATGCAGATACAGCGCCTGCAAACGGCTCATCACGCCGCGATCGCAATACAGCAGCCAGGTTTTGTTCTGATCCAAATCGCCAAACTGTGTGCTCAATTTGTAGAACGGCAGAGATTTCACATCCACGCCTTCCAGCGCCAGCGGTGATGCCTCTTGCTCATCCACAGAACGGATATCCAGCACCACATCATCTGCGGTGAACGAGACCACCGTCTCCACTTCCACCACTTCTTCCTGTGCCTTCTCCGCAATCTCGCGGATATCGATGTTGCTGGCTTCCTGCACCATGCGATTGAGGATCTCGAAATCGAAGTTTTGCTCTTCCGCTTCGATCTTCGCTTTCACCGCTTTTACCGTTGGGCTTTTCGAAATCACACCGCAATATTCCGGCATAGTTTTGGCAAAGTCTTCGGTGCCGATATGGCGCGCCAAATCGATGATGTGCTCTTTATCATGCGAGATCAGCGGACGCAGGATCAGGGTATCCGAGGCGTTATCAATCAGACGCAGGTTGGTCAGTGTCTGGCTCGATACCTGCCCCAGCGCTTCACCGGTCACCAGCGCCTGTACGCCGTAGCGCTCAGCGACCATGGACGCTGCACGCACCATCATGCGCTTCAGCACCACGCCCATCTGGCCGTCGTCCACTTTCTCTAAGATCTCGCCCACCACCGGCTCGAAGTTGATCGCCACAAAGCGCACGCGATGCGAACGACCAAAACGTTGCCACAGATAATGCGCGACCTGACGGACGCCGATTTCATGCGCGGCACCGCCGAGGTTGAAGAAGCAGTAGTGCACGCGGCAACCACGACGCATCAGCATATAACTGGAGACGCCGGAGTCGAAGCCGCCAGAAATCAGCGACAGCACATCTTCTTGCGTCCCGATGGGGAAACCACCCAGCCCTTCATAACGGCCGGTGATCAGCAGCAGACGATCGTCTTCGATCTCAAGGTTGACCGTCACATCAGGATTTTTCAATTGCACGCGTGCAGTCTCAATGTGCTGATTGAGACCGCCACCCACGTAACGCTCAACCTCAATCGAGCTGAAGCTGTGTTTGCCACGACGCTTCACGCGCACGCAGAAACTTTTCCCTTCCAGACGTTCGCGATTCAGTGCCAACGCCTGCTCGAAGATATCGTGCATATCGGTGTAAGGCTGATCCTCAACCTCCAGTACATGGTGAATACCGGGAATACGCGTCAGTTCATCAATAACGACGGTACGCAGTGCTTCTTTTTTAGCGCGTACTTCAATATGGTCCCAGTGACGCACCACGGCGATTTCGTCGTCGACAGTACGCAGGGTATTGCGGATGTTACCGGTCAGGATCTTGATAAAGCGCAGACGCACCGACTGACTTTTGATGGTGATTTCAGGGAAGAGCTTAATGATAAACTTCATGGCGACACAGCTTCGTTGGGCAAATAAGTGCTAAAACCATCGGCACTTAACTGGTAAAATCATATAATTACGGGTAACGCAGAAGCGCCCGCATCCGAGGCGCAAAATTATACCACCTTTGTCAGATGACCGCTTCTGCAACCGCAATCACATTCATTATTTTGCTAATTAATCCTCGTCGGCTACCATGACCGATTGCAAGATGATTCCTAACCTGTGAGTCGACACTGATTATGCCGAAAAAAGCCGAAGCGCCAGCCAGTTTTGAAAGCGCATTACAGCAGCTGGAACAAATCGTCAGCCGTCTGGAAAGTGGTGAACTGCCGCTGGAAGAAGCGTTGAACGAATTTGAACGCGGCGTACAGCTGGCACGCACCGGTCAGCAAACCCTGCAGCAGGCTGAACAGCGCGTGCAGATCCTGCTCAGCGATGACAAAGATGCCGCGCTCGCGCCGTTCACGCCGGAAAGTGACTGATGGATTTCGCCAAATTACTCAACGCGTATCACGAACGCGTCAATCTGGCGTTGACACGCTTAATAGATCCACTTCCTTTTCAGAGTTCTCCTCTGGTGCAATCCATGCAATATGGGGCACTATTAGGCGGTAAGCGTCTGCGTCCATTTTTGGTTTACGCCACGGGCGAGATGTTAAAGGCCGATGCGGCCAGCCTGGATGCCCCGGCCGCTGCCGTAGAGTGCATTCATGCTTACTCTCTGATTCATGATGATCTGCCCGCGATGGATGACGATGCGTTACGTCGCGGACAGCCAACCTGCCATATAAAATATGGTGAAGACACAGCAATTCTCGCTGGTGATGCGTTGCAAACCCTGGCGTTTTCGATTCTGGCCGATGAGCCGATGCCCGGCGTCAGCCCGCAAGATCGCATTGCGATGATCTCCGAACTGGCTCATGCCAGCGGTGTGGCAGGCATGTGCGGTGGCCAGGCGCTGGATCTCGCCGCAGAAGGCAAGCACATCGACCTCGCCCAGCTCGAGCAGATTCATCGTCATAAAACTGGCGCTTTGATTCGCGCTGCAGTGCGTCTTGGCGCATTGACGGCGGGTGAACGTGGCCGTGCGGCACTTCCGGTCCTGGATACCTACGCCAACGCCATCGGACTGGCGTTTCAGGTGCAGGATGACATTCTTGATGTGGTGGGCGATACCGCGGTACTGGGCAAAACTCAGGGCGCGGATCAGGCATTGGGTAAGAGCACTTATCCGGCGCTGATGGGACTGGATAATGCCCGCAGTAAAGCGTGGGATCTTTATCAGGAAGCACTGGGCGCGTTAGAGATTCTGGCGGCGCAGTCCTACAACACCACCGCATTGCAAGCACTGGCAAGCTTCATAATTGAACGCGATAAATAACTTTCATAATGAGTCTCTGATGAGTTTTGATATTGCAAAATACCCGACACTGGCATTAGCGAGCACGGTTCAGGAATTACGTTTACTACCGAAAGAAAAACTTCCGGTACTGTGTGACGAGCTGCGTCAGTATCTGCTGGATAGCGTGAGCCGATCCTCCGGCCACTTTGCTTCGGGTCTGGGCGTCGTCGAACTAACAGTCGCGCTGCATTATGTTTATAACACCCCGTTTGACCATCTGGTGTGGGACGTTGGTCATCAGGCCTATCCGCACAAAATTCTGACCGGACGCCGCGATCGTATCGGCACTATCCGCCAGAAAAATGGCCTGCATCCCTTCCCGTGGCGCGGCGAAAGTGATTACGACGTATTGAGCGTCGGTCACTCATCGACCTCGATCAGCGCCGGATTGGGCATGGCGGTTGCCGCTGAGCGCGAAGGCAAAGGACGTCGTACTGCCTGTATTATTGGCGATGGCGCTATTACCGCGGGCATGGCGTTTGAAGCCATGAACCACGCAGGCGATATCAAACCTGACATGCTGGTGATCCTTAACGACAACGAGATGTCGATCTCAGAAAACGTTGGCGCACTCAACAATCGTCTGGCCCAGATTCTCTCTGGCAAAACCTACTCACGCCTGCGCGAAGGCGGCAAGCGTGTATTGGGCGGACTGCCGCCGATCAAAGAGCTGGTGAAGCGCACCGAAGAGCACCTGAAAGGCATGGTGGTGCCGGGCACGCTGTTTGAAGAGCTGGGCTTTAATTACATCGGTCCGGTTGATGGCCACGATGTGCTGACGCTGGTGAGCACGCTGAAGAATATGCGTGACCTGAAAGGCCCGCAGTTCCTGCACATCATGACCAAAAAGGGCAAAGGCTACGCGCCTGCCGAAAAGGATCCCATCGCCTGGCATGCGGTACCGAAGTTCGATCCGGCCAGCGGTTCCCTGCCGAAAAGCGCGCCAGGCCTGCCGAGCTACTCGAAGATTTTCGGTAGCTGGCTGAGCGAAATGGCGGCGGACGATACGCGTTTAATGGCGGTGACGCCGGCGATGCGTGAAGGTTCTGGCATGGTCAGCTACTCTCGTGATTATCCGCAACAGTACTTTGACGTGGCGATTGCTGAACAGCATGCGGTGACCTTTGCTGCAGGTATGGCGATTGGCGGTTATAAGCCGGTGGTGGCGATTTATTCCACCTTCCTGCAGCGCGCTTACGATCAGCTGATTCACGATGTGGCGATCCAGAAACTGCCGGTGCTGTTCGCTATCGATCGCGGCGGCATTGTTGGCGCTGATGGGCAAACGCATCAGGGCGCATTTGATATCGCCTTCCTGCGCTGTGTGCCCGAAATGGTGATCATGACGCCAAGCGATGAAAACGAATGCCGCCAGATGCTTTACACTGGCTATCACTATCAGGCGGGTCCAAGTGCAGTACGCTATCCGCGCGGCACGGGCACTGGTGCCACGCTGGAGCCGTTGGCCAGTCTGCCGCTGGGCAAAGGCATTGTGAAGCGCCGTGGTGAAAAGCTGGCGATCCTCAACTTCGGTACGCTGTTGCCTGAAGCACAGGCTGCCGCTGAAGCGCTGAACGCCACGCTGGTAGATATGCGTTTTGTGAAGCCACTGGATGAAGCCTTGATTGCCGAACTGTCCACCAGCCATGATTCGCTGGTGACGCTGGAAGAAGGCGCGATCAAAGGCGGAGCCGGTAGCGGCGTCAACGAATACGTGATGGCGAAACGTCTGCGCGTGCATGTGCTGAACCTCGGCCTGCCAGATGAATTTATTCCGCAGGGCACGCAGGAAGAAGTTCGTCAGGATTATCAGCTGGATGCCGCCGGTATTCAGCAGCAAATCACTGACTGGCTGGCACAGTAATCCCCTCCCCGCTCCTGCTGCTATGCTTAGGGCATTCCTAACGCATAAGAGCAGGAGCTCCCATGAAAACCATTCGTTTAGGCCAAACCGACTTACAGGTTTCGCGTCTCTGTTTAGGCTGCATGACTTACGGCGATCCGATGCGCGGCAATCACGCATGGACCCTGCCCGAAGAGAGTAGTCGACCGCTGATCAAACAGGCGCTGGACGCTGGCATTAACTTTTTCGACACCGCCAACAGCTACTCCGATGGCAGCAGTGAAGAGATTGTCGGACGTGCGCTGAAAGATTTCGCCCAGCGCGATCAGGTTGTTGTCGCCACCAAAGTCTATTTCCCGCTCAGCAACCTTTCTCAGGGCCTGTCACGTCAAAACATCCTGCAATCCATCGACGATAGCCTGACGCGTCTCGGCATGGAGTATGTCGACCTGCTGCAGATTCACCGCTGGGATTACGACACGCCGATCGAAGAGACGCTTGAGGCGCTGAATGAGGTGGTGAAATCGGGTAAAGCGCGCTACATCGGCGCTTCTTCGATGCATGCTGCACAGTTCGCTCAGGCGCTGGATCTGCAAAAGCAGAATGGCTGGGCACGTTTTGTCAGTATGCAGGATCAATACAACCTGATTCAGCGTGAAGAAGAGAACGAGATGCACCCGCTGTGTGAACGTGAAGGCATCGCGGTACTGCCGTGGAGCCCGCTGGCGCGCGGCAAATTGACACGTCCATGGGGCGAAACCACCGCACGTTCGGTATCGGATAACGTGATGGAAAAACTCTATACCGGCACCGAAGAGAACGATGCGGCGATTGCAGAGCGTCTGGCGACCATTGCCGCCGATAAAGGCGTGACGCGTGCACAGGTGGCACTGGCGTGGCTGCTGCATAAACCGGTGGTCACAGCCCCGATTATCGGTGCATCGCGCGAGCAGCAGTTTGCAGAGTTGGTTAAAGCAGTGGATGTGGAGCTGAGTTCAACGGATATCGCCGAGCTGGAGACGGTATATCAACCGCATCCGGTTGTAGGATTCGAGTAATGATTTAACAGCCCGCATCCTGCGGGCTATCCTGGCAGACTCGTTCCGTTCAGCGCTGCGGATTGCCAGCCCCTGAACGGCACCAGCTTGCTCTGAAGCTTTGGTGCGCATTATGACAGAGGGCACGTGAGTTAGGCGCATCTGCCGAATTAAAGCACCAGCCCCAATCCATACAAAATCACGGCGGAAATCACGCCCGCGATAATGTCATCGACCATAATGCCCATGCCGCCATGCACGTTCTGATCGAACCAGCGAATCGGCCAGGGTTTCCACATATCAAAGATGCGGAAGATGACAAACCCGGCCAGCACCCACTGCCAGCTCATCGCTGGGATCGCCATCAGCGTAATCCACATGCCGATAAACTCATCCCAGACGATGCTGCCGTGGTCGTGCACACCCATGTCTTTCGCTGTGCGATGGCACAGATAAACGCCCACGCTAATGCCAATCAGTACCAGCAGCGAATAGATCTGCAACGGCAGAAAGGTCATCAACCACCAAAAGGGAATCGCGGCAATCGAACCGGCAGTACCCGGCATGATCGGGCTCAGGCCACTGCCAAAACCGATTGCCAGAAGATGCCATGGATTGCTCAGGCGCAGGCGGCTTTTCGCCACATCTTTACTTCGCATTAAAGTGATCAAATCCCTTGTGATTAAAGCTCCGCGGCTTGCCGTTTTCCAGCAGCGTCAACCCATCAGCTTCAGGCGCAATCTGCCCGATGCAGGTGTAAGACACGCCAAGATGAGCCAGCGCCACGTCCAGCGCACCACGATTCACTTCCGGCACGGTAAAGCACAGCTCGTAATCTTCGCCGCCGCTTAAGGCCCAGGTCAGCACCTGTTCCGGCTCAAAATGATCGCGCAAGGCCGCGGACAGCGGCAACGCTTCCAGATTGAGGCGCGCACCGACACGGCTCGCCGTGAGAATATGGCCGAGATCGGCAATCAAACCATCGGAGATATCGATCGCCGAGGTCGCCAGATTGCGCAGCGCCTGGCCCTGCAATACACGTGGCATCGGGCGCAGATGGCGCTTGATCAACACTTCATGGACAGCCGGATCGTTCAGGCGATGACGATGTTGCAGTAGCGACAGGCCAGCCGCGCTGTCACCCAGCGTCCCGGTAACAAAGATCCAGTCACCCGGTTTAGCACCCGAACGCTTCAGTGCGCGTCCTGTCGGCACCAGACCGTGAATACCCAGCGTCAGGCTCAGCGGTCCGCGCGTGGTATCACCACCAATCAGCTGCATATCGTAATAATCCAGCAGCTCAAACAGGCTATCGCTGAATGCGGCCAGCCAGCTTTCATTCACTTCAGGCAAGGTAATCGCCAGCGTCAACCACGCCGGATCGGCACCCATTGCCGCCAAATCACTGAGATTCACGGCCAGCGCTTTGTAACCCAGATCGGCAGGATGGATATCACGCAGGAAGTGCACGCCTGCCACCAGCGTATCGGTGCTAATGGCCAGCGTCTGTTTTTCGGGCACGTTCAGTAACGCACAGTCGTCACCAATTCCCTTCTCCACATCGCGGCGGGAGCTGGTAACGCGGTTAAAATAACGTGCGATCAGTTCGAATTCACCACAGGACATAAGTCAGGTCTCAATGAGAAAAAGGCCGGTAAACCGGCCTTTCGCATTTATTTTTTATTGGGTCGAATTTGTGGGGCTGCTTTATCCAGCACGCCGTTGACAAACTTGTGGCTGTCTTCAGCACCAAATACTTTGGCCAGTTCGATGCCTTCGTTGATGGCCACTTTATAAGGCACATCAGAGCGCTTGCTCAGCTCATACAGCGAAAGTCGCAGGATGGCTTTTTCTACCTGGCCCAGCTCTTCCAGCTGACGTGACAGGTAAGGCTTCATCAGACCGTCCAGGTACGCGCTGTTAGTCGCCACACCGGCCAGCAATTCGCGGAAATAGCTAATATCGACGTCTTTGACGTCTTGTTCCGCCAGAAACTGGTATTCCACATCGGCAATGTCGTTCTGGGACAGCTGCCAGGAGTAAAGCGCCTGGACAGCGCACTCACGGGCGCGACGACGAGCAGCAGGTTTCACAAAATTCCCCTTCCAAAAATCAGGCTTTGATGGCTTTCAATACGTTAATCATTTCGAGTGCAGTCAGGGCCGCTTCGGCGCCTTTATTACCTGCTTTAGTGCCGGCGCGTTCAATCGCCTGCTCGATGTTTTCGGTGGTTAACACGCCGAAAGTCACCGGAATTTCGCTGGTCATCGCCACGTTGGCAATGCCAGAACTGGCTTCACCTGCCACATATTCGAAGTGGGCGGTGCCGCCACGGATCACGGTTCCCAGCGCCACGATCGCGTCGTGCTTACCGGCTTTCGCCAGTGCGCGCGCTGCCAATGGCAGTTCGTAAGCGCCTGGAACCCAAACCACAGTGATGTTTTCTGCTTTGACCTGGCCAATACGCTTCAGCGCATCAACCGCGCCATCCAGCAGGCTGTCATTAATGAAGTTGTTAAAACGCGCAATAACGATGGCAATGTGAGCATCAGGCGTGGCAACAGGAGCTTCGATAACTTTCATACATATCCTTTGGGTGTTTGATTTATGGCCCCGCAGAAGGGGGCGGATTCTATCATACTCTTCGGCGACGCGCTCAGGCTTTTCAGTCGGTGCTTAAGCGGGCGTCAGGGTCAGTCGCAGGTCCGCGCCAACCTTGCGTACGTCACTAAACTTCAGCTCTGGCGCATCGGACAATTGTTCCAGTCCAGGCAGTTCACACAGGCCGCGCGCCGCATTGCCCAGCAGCTTTGGCGCCACGTAGACAATCAGCTCGTCAACCAGTCCAGCCTGTAACAGTGCCCCCGCCAGACTGGCGCCAGCTTCAACCCACACCGAGTTAATCTGACGCTGGCCGAGTATCATCATCATCGCTACCAGATCCAGTTGCTCTCCGCGCAGCGGCACCGCAATCTGGCTGACGCTGTCCGGCCAGGCATGCTGATCGGCTTCAGTACGCATCAGCCAGGTTTCGCCAGGTTGTGCGATCAGACGGTGTTGTGGCGTGACACGCTGCTGGCTGTCGATCACTACTCGCACCGGTTGGCGCAGCGTGGCTTCATCGAGTTGCTGACGCACATCCGCGTTAAGCTCATTCCAGCGCACGGTCAGTGAGGGATCATCCGCCAGCACAGTGGCACTGGAGGTAAGAATAGCCGAACTCTGGGCACGTAATTGTTGCACATCGCGCCTTGCCGCCGCCGAGGTGATCCATTGACTTTCGCCACTGGCCATCGCGGTGCGCCCATCAAGGGATGCGCCGAGTTTGAGCTGAATCCACGGGAAGCCAGTGCGCATACGTTTCAGAAAACCACGATTCAATGCTTCAGCTTCGCTCATCATTAAGCCGTGGCTGACTTCAATCCCAGCCTGCTGCAAACGATACAATCCACGCCCCGCCACTTGCGGGTTTGGGTCCTGCATTGCCGCCACCACGCGACTGACGCCCGCAGTGATCAACGCATCGCAACACGGCGGCGTGCGGCCATGATGGCTGCAGGGTTCCAGCGTGACATAAGCCGTCGCGCCTTTAGCTTTTTCACCCGCCATACGCAGCGCGTGCACTTCCGCATGCGGCTCACCGGCACGGTGATGCCAGCCTTCGCCGACAATCTCGCCGTCGCGCACAATCAAGCAGCCAACATTAGGATTGGGTGTGGTGGTAAAACGTCCGCGACGCGCCAGTTCCAGCGCACGCGCCATGTAGCGTTCGTCAGTCATGGCTTAGTCCTGTAAGCGGGCGATCTCTTCGCCAAAATCACGGATATCTTCGAAGCTGCGGTACACCGAAGCAAAGCGGATGTAAGCGACCTTATCGAGTTTCTTCAGCTCTTCCATCACCAGATTACCGACCAGCTTGCTGGGAATTTCGCGTTCGCCGGTGGCACGCAGTTGCGTTTTAATGTGGTTGACGGCGTTATCCACCGCATCGGCGCTCACCGGGCGCTTCTCCAGCGCCTTCATCATGCCGCTGGCGAGCTTATCTTCGTTAAAGGGTTCACGCACATCGTTGCTTTTCACCACGCGCGGCATCACCAGCTCAGCCACTTCAAAGGTGGTAAAACGCTCATGGCACACCAGACACTGGCGGCGGCGACGCACCGATGAACCTTCACTGACCAGGCGAGAATCAATCACTTTGGTATCTACAGCGGAGCAGAAGGGGCAATGCATGACGTTTCCTGTCGCGAGATAAATAGGCCACACAGTGTAGCGCGATCTTCAAAGCAACTGAATACACGCGACCGAATCACCGCCCGGCTCACAGACGCAGGATGTCACGCTCTGTAAACAAGAAAAGCCACTAAGCTTAAACAGCCAATCCGGCACATTTGCAGGAGGTCACATGGGTCTGTTCAATTTCGTGAAAGAAGCAGGTGAAAAGTTATGGGATGCCGTCACCGGCGCTGACGATCCCAGCAAAAAACTACAGGATCATATTAATCAACTCGGCTTACCTGACAGCGATAAAGTCAAAGTCGATGTGCAAGGCGACACCGTTACCGTGAGCGGTGATGGCATTTCACAGGAGCTGAAGGAGAAAATCCTGGTGGCCGCAGGTAACGTGGCAGGGATTACCAAGGTCGATGACAAGGTCACCGTCACCGACAGTGCGCCAGAAGCCGATTTCTATACGGTGAAAAAAGGAGACACCCTGAGTGCGATTTCCAAACAGGTCTACGGGAATCCCAATGAATACAACAAGATTTTCGCAGCAAACAAGCCAATGCTGACGCATCCTGATAAGATCTACCCCGGCCAGGTATTACGTATTCCGAAATAACAGAAAGGACAATGCATGACGATCAGGACGTTTTGGGCGCCCGCCGCACTTTCGCTGCTGGTGCTCAGTGGTTGTAGTTCAACGCCGACTTCACCGCAGGTCAAAGAGTTACATCAGGAAGTCAGCCAGCTTAACCAGCAGATGCGCAAGCTCACCAATCAGGCAACGGCGCTGGAAATTCAGGGTCAACTCAATGGGCAATCGACCCAGGGGGCATGGCTGTTGCCGCAAGCCAACACTCCCGTCGAGTTACAGACGCAGGTGGGCAAATTGCGCCTGTCACTGTCTCGCGTCGAGGGGGAAGCCAGTGGTAGTCGCGCCAACCTGAATATCCGTTCCACCGATGACCAGCCGGTCCCTGCCCTAACCGCCACGGTGGTGTGGGGTGAACTGGATCCGGCGAGTGGCAAACCGCTGAATGTGGAGAGTCTGAGCCAGACCATTCAGGTTGAGGCGAGTCTGATGCCACGCAGTTCGGTAACAGTGCCGCTGCGCCTGAGCGGACTGACGCCGGAGCAACTCGGCTTTGTGCGCGTGCATGATGTGCAGAGCACAGCAGCCACCAAAACCGCGCCCTGATCAGCAGGCATAAAAAAACGGGCTGCCCTTAGGCAGCCCGTTTCATTTCATCAGCAGAATTAAGGCAGGATCGAAGGCTGATCTGCGCCCTCTTTCTCCACTTTCTGCACCAGCATGTGTTCACGCTTCATACCCAGTTTCAATGCCAGAGCAGAAGAAACATAGATAGATGAAACGGTACCGATGGTGACACCGATCAGCATGGTCAGCGAGAAGCCTTTCAGCAGCGCACCACCAAAGATGAACAGAATCAGAATCATCGCCAGCGTGGTCAGCGAGGTGATCAGGGTACGGCTCAACGTCTGGGTCAGCGACACGTTAGTAATATCGTAGGAAGAACCGCGACGAATTTTGCGGAAGTTCTCACGAATACGGTCGGAAACCACGATTTTATCGTTAAGCGAGTAACCAATCACCGACATCAGTGACGCGACAATCGTCAGGTCGATCTCGATGTGTGACAACGCCAGAATGCCGCAGGTGATGATGACGTCATGCGCCAGTGCCAGCACGGTACCCAGCGCCAGACGCCACTCAAAGCGGAAGCCGATATAGATCAGAATCGCAATCAGTGCCGACAGCAGCGCCATCGCACCGGCTTGCGCCAGGTCGCTACCCACGCTTGGGCCGACGAACTCAATGCGCTTCACGGTCGCGTTCTGCTGCGTCGTCTCATTGATGGAGGTCACGACTTTGTTGCCGAGCTCCTGACCTGCTGCACCGGTGGCTGGCGGCATACGCACCATCACGTCGCGGCTGCTGCCAAAGTTCTGCACCAGCGGCTCCTGGAAGCCCGCTTTCACCAAACCTTCACGCAGTGCGTCCAGATCGGCCGGTTTTTCCAGGTTAATCTCAATCACCGTTCCGCCGGTAAAGTCGAGGCCCCAGTTGAAGCCTCGCACACCGATAATGGCGATAGACGCCACAATCAGCAGACCGGAGATGATGAATGCCAGCGTATCCCAGCGCATAAAGTCGACGACCTTACGCCCGTGGTTCAGCTGCTCAATACTATAGTCCTGTGCCACAACGCACTCCTCAGATGGACAGCTTGTTGATGCGTTTGCCGCCGTAAACCAGGTTAACGATGGCACGGGTGCCGACGATAGCGGTGAACATTGAAGTCGCGATACCGATAGCGGTGGTGATCGCAAAGCCTTTAATGGAGCCGGTACCGACCGCATAAAGAATGATAACTTTGATCAGCGTGGTGACGTTGGCATCGACGATACTGGAGAAGGCGCCTTTGTAGCCCTCATGAATCGCCTGCTGTACCGAGCGTCCGTTACGCAGTTCTTCTTTAATACGTTCGTTAATCAACACGTTGGCATCGACAGCAACCGCCAGCGTCAACACGATACCGGCAATCCCCGGCATGGTGAGGGTCGCACCCGGCAGCAGTGACATGATGCCGACAATCAGCACCAGGTTGCACAGCAGCGCGCTGGTCGCAATCAAACCAAATTTCTTATAGAACACCACCATAAACAGAATGGACGCGATCAGACCCCACAAGCAGGCTTCGAGACCCTGAGTGATGTTCTGCTGGCCCATTGTTGGACCAATGGTACGCTCTTCCACAATCTGAATTGGCGCGATCAACGCACCGGCACGCAGCAGCAGCGACAGCTGACGCGCTTCGTTCGGGTTGTTGATACCGGTGATGCGGAAGCTGTTACCGAGGCGCGACTGAATGTTCGCCACGTTAATCACTTGCTCCTGTTTCACCAGGATTGCACGACCGTTGGCGTCTTTCTTACCGCTGTCCTTGTACTCCACAAACAGGGTCGCCATCGCTTTACCGATGTTGTCCTTGGTGAAGTTCGACATCATGTTACCGCCCGCGCCATCCAGTGAAATGTTCACCTGCGGCTGGTTGTACTCGTCCATGCTGGACGTCGAATCGGTAATATGGTCACCGGTCAGAATCACACGCTTGTACAGCACCACTGGCTGGCCTTCACGCGTCTCTTTCACTTCCGAATCACCCGGCACACGGCCACTCGCCGCGGCAGTTGGATCAACGGTGGTGTTTACCAGACGGAATTCCAGGGTCGCAGTGGCACCCAGAATCTCTTTGGCACGCGCCGTGTCCTGAATACCCGGCAGTTCCACCACGATGCGGTCAGAACCCTGACGCTGCACCAGTGGCTCGGCAACGCCAAGCTGGTTCACACGGTTACGCAAGATATTGATGTTCTGCTGAACCGCATACTCACGGGCTTCGCTCAGACGCGCATCGGTCATCACCGCACGCAGCGTATCGCTGCCGACGCTGGAGATCACCAGATCGCGATGACGCGGTGACAGGTAGCTGATCGCCGCATCACGGCTGGCGCCGTCGCGGAAACGCACTTCTACACCGTAGTTAGCGATTTTATTGACGTTGGTATACGGGATGCTTTTGTCGCGCAGGTCACTGCGCAGGCCATCGGCATTCTGCTCTTGCAGCTTGCCCAGAGCGGTATCCATATCCACTTCCATCAGGAAGTGTACGCCGCCACGCAGATCAAGACCGAGTTTCATCGGCTGTGCAGCCAGCAGGGTCAGCCAGCGCGGGGTTGCCGGCGCGAGGTTGAGTGCCACAACATAGTTGTCGCCCAACGCGGTAGTGATGGCATCACGCGCGCGCAGCTGTGCATCCTGATTGTCAAAACGGGCCAGAATGGCGCCATTTTCCAGAGCGAGGGATTTGCTCTGGATATTATCTTGTTTTAATAAAGTCTGGACCTGATCCAACGTCTGTTCACTGGCGGCGCCACCGCGCGCACCAGTGATCTGAACGGCCGGATCCTCTCCATAAAGGTTAGGAAGCGCATAGAGCAGGCCGACGAGAATCACGACGACCAGCATGATGTACTTCCACAAAGGATAACGGTTTAACACGGCAGTTCCCTTCGGGAAGAAAAAATTACAGCGCCTTCATAGTACCTTTCGGCAGAACGGCGGCCACGAAATCACGTTTTACAACTACTTCAGTGGTGTCGTTCAGGGCGATAGAAACGTAGCCGTTGTCAGCCACTTTGGTCACACGACCTACCAGGCCACCGCTGGTCAATACTTCATCACCTTTAGAGATGGAATCCATCAGCTTCTTGTGATCTTTAGAACGTTTCTGCTGCGGGCGCAGAATCATGAAATAGAAGATCAGACCAAACACCACCAGCATGATCACCAGAGAATAAGGACTTCCCTGAGACGGAGCGCCTGCTGCGGCAACGGCGTCAGAAATGAAAAAGCTCATTAAATTTCCCTCATTGATAGAATTATCAGACGTTTAACGGTGGAACCGCTTTACCCGTCCGTTGGTAGAACTCGCTAACAAAGTGCTCTAATTTACCCTCTTCGATGGCCTTACGTAAACCCGCCATCAGACGCTGGTAATAGCGCAGATTGTGAATCGTATTCAGACGTGCGCCCAGTATTTCGTTACAACGATCAAGATGATACAAGTAGGCGCGACTGTAATTGCGACAGGTGTAACAATCACACTCCGCATCCAGCGTTGTCGTGTCATCTTTATACCGGGCGTTACGGATTTTCACCACGCCATCGGTCACAAACAGGTGACCATTACGCGCATTACGCGTTGGCATGACGCAGTCAAACATATCGATACCGCGGCGAACGCCTTCCACCAGATCTTCTGGCTTGCCGACGCCCATCAAATAACGCGGTTTATCTTGCGGAATTTGCGGACAGACGTGTTCCAGGATACGGTGCATGTCCTCTTTAGGTTCACCCACCGCCAGGCCGCCCACAGCGTACCCATCAAAGCCGATATCTACCAGACCTTTAACCGAGACATCACGTAAATCTTCGTAAACACCGCCCTGAATAATGCCGAACAGCGCATTTTTATTACCGAGTGAATCAAAGCGATCGCGGCTACGCTGCGCCCAGCGCAGTGACATCTCCATCGAACGTTTGGCGTAATCCCAGTCTGCTGGATACGGCGTACACTCGTCGAAAATCATTACCACGTCTGAACCGAGGTCGTACTGAATTTCCATCGATTTTTCCGGATCGAGGAAAATCGGATCGCCGTTGATCGGGTTACGGAAATGCACACCCGCTTCGGTGATCTTACGAATGTCACCGAGGCTGAACACCTGGAAGCCGCCGGAGTCAGTGAGGATCGGTCCCTGCCAGTTCATGAAATCGTGCAGGTCACCGTGCAGTTTCATGATCTCCTGGCCCGGGCGCAGCCACAGGTGGAAGGTATTACCGAGCAGGATCTGCGCACCGGTGTCTTTCACTTCTTCCGGCGTCATGCCCTTTACGGTGCCGTAGGTGCCCACAGGCATGAATGCCGGGGTTTCCACCACACCACGATCGAACACCAAACGGCCACGGCGCGCGCGCCCGTCGGTGGTATCTAATTCAAATTTCACATTGACCTCATTAGATAATCAGAGAAACAGTCTGATTATTAAGCTCCAACCACTTCGTCAGGAGCCTGTGGATTACGGGTGATGTACATGGCATCCCCGTAGCTAAAGAAACGGTACTGCTCTGCCACTGCGCTTTGATAAGCCGCCATGGTATTTTTGTAACCGGCAAATGCTGACACCAGCATAATCAGCGTCGATTCCGGCAGATGGAAGTTGGTGATCAGCGCATCAATCACCTGATAGTGATAGCCGGGATAGATGAAGATCTGCGTGTCGTCGAAGAAGGGTGCAATCAGCGCATCCTGAGCCGCCTGCGCCGCGCTCTCCAGAGAACGCACGGAGGTGGTGCCCACCGCGACCACTTTGTTGCCACGCGCTTTACACGCCAGCACCGCATCCACCACATCCTGCGGCACTTCGGCATACTCAGAGTGCATGATGTGGTCATTGATGTTCTCGACGCGCACCGGCTGGAAGGTACCTGCGCCAACGTGCAGCGTGACAAATGCCATTTCGATGCCTTTCGCGCGCAGCGCGTCCAGCAACGGTTCATCAAAGTGCAAACCGGCGGTCGGCGCGGCTACCGCACCCGGACGCGCACTGTAAACGGTTTGATAAAGTTCGCGATCCGCTTCTTCGTCCGGACGATCAATATACGGCGGCAACGGCATATGGCCGACGCTGTTAAGGATATCCAGCACTGCGCGGTCATCCGCAAATTCGATTTCAAACAGCGTATCGTGGCGCGCGACCATGGTGGCTTTGACGCTTTCGTCATCGCCCAGCAGCAGCTCTGCACCCGGCTTCGGCGCTTTCGAGGCACGCACATGCGCCAGCACGCGTTTGTCATCCAGCATGCGCTCTACCAGCATCTCAATTTTGCCGCCACTGGCTTTTCGGCCGAAGACACGCGCCGGAATAACGCGGGTATTGTTAAACACCAGCAGGTCGCCCGGATCGAGTTTATCCAGTACGTCGGTAAACACTTCATGGCTTAACGCCCCACTTGGGCCATCCAGCGCCAGCAAGCGGCAACCGCTGCGCTGCGCCTGCGGATAGTGGGCGATCAAAGATTCTGGCAACTCAAAAGCAAAATCGGCTACACGCATGCATCACTTCTTTCAGGACTCAAAAAACAGGCGGCATAGTTTAGCGGAAAAGCGGCAAATTCTGAACAACTGGCTGCATATCTGTGATTCTGCCTATAATGCGCCATGAACTTTCTCGCTCACCTTCACCTCGCACAGCTGGCAGACAGCTCCCTGCTGGGCAATCTGATGGCCGACTTCGTGCGCGGCAATGTGCAATCGCAATGGCCGGAACCGGTTGTGGCGGGCATCGCTATGCATCGCCGACTGGATGTTTTGACGGATAACCTGCCGGAAGTGCGTGAAGCGCGGCAATTCTTTCGCGCTGAAACTCGTCGCGTTGCGCCCATCACGTTGGATGTCATCTGGGATCACTTCCTCGCGCTGCACTGGGACCAGCTGCACCCTTCCCAATCGCTGGTCGCGTTCACGGCGGCAGCCGAGCGTGAAATCATGCCGCAACTGCCCGGCACGCCAGAAGGATTCATCGAACTCAATTCGGTGATGTGGCGTGAACGCTGGTTTGAGCACTATGCCGAACCCGCGCGTTTGGCTCGCGTGCTTAATGGTATGGCACACCGCCGCCCGCGTCTGGCAGCCCTGCGCGACTCCTATCAGGATTTCGTCGATCATTATCAACAACTTGAACCGCTGTTCTTCCAGTTCTATCCGCGCCTGATGGACGCTGCGCGCCACCAGCAACTCTAAACCGCTTTTTTTCACAATCCCTGCATTTCCGCCTCTTGCCAGCCGCAGTCATCTGCGGCTTAATGAAACCTTTCTTTACTTTTGTTAAGTAGGTCACACCGCCAGGTCGCCTGTTTCGGCGTTTTTTGTCACTTCGTTTGCCAGAAAATGATAAGAGGGAAAGATGTCATCAGCTACGCTAACCGAACTTGACGCGCGTTATCACTTTGCCTGTGATGTCGCTAAAACTGCAGCCAGCCGTGCTTTATCCTGGTATCAGCAGCGTCATCAACTGGTGATTGAGCATAAAAAGGATTTACAGGATGTGGTCAGCGAAGCCGATCGCAACGTGGAAGAATTGGTCAAGCACCTGATTTACGAACGCTTTCCCGATGACGCTGTATTGGGTGAAGAGAGTGGTGGTGAAACTACCGGTGCGCGCTTTGTCTGGGTCATTGACCCGATTGATGGCACCAGTAACTTCCTGAATGGATTACATAACTGGTGCGTGTCACTGGCGATTGTCTGTGAAAATGAGCCGGTAATTGGCGTGGTCTGCGATCCCAACCATCATGAGACCTTCCATGCCTGTCGCGGTAAAGGTGCCTGGGTCAATGAAAAGCGCATTCAGGCGCACCGCGCTCAGCATCTCAATCAGGGCGTGCTCGGCATTAGTAGTTCCAACAGCCAACCGGTGGAACCGTTGACAGCCTTTATTGGTGGCTTGCTGTCACAGGGCGGGATGTTCATCCGTAATGGCTCTGGCGCATTAATGAGTGCCTGGGCCGCAGCTGGTCGTTTAATTGGTTATTACGAAGCGCATATGAATCCTTGGGACGGTTTACCCGGTATTGTATTGATGCGTGAGGCCGGCGGCATAACCAATGATTACCTTGGTCACAACGGTCTGCAGCAGGGCAATCCTGTGCTGCTCGCCAATAGCGTTATCTACCCTCAGCTCAAAGCACTGTTACCCGCGCATATCAGCCTGTAGCCGATTCACCACATCATGAAAGATAAGCCTGAAGGATAATCCGGGCTTATCTTTTCGCTATTTATGCTTCAGCGGTGTAAATACAAATACCACCTTAATCTGCGATTATTCTAATTTTCTTCCGCCCTGATATTTAGCGGCTAAAAGCGCGTATTCTGTCAGCGTCAATCATCCCTTGTAATACCCATTTTTCTCCTTTGTAACTTTTTTCGGCGACAGGATGCGCCGATTTATTTTTTCTGGAACGCATAACCATTCTTATTCTAACTTCTGGGTTAAATTATGACTGCGAATGCCTCTCACCGTTATCGGGCGGATATTGACGGCCTGCGCGCCGTCGCCATCATTCTGGTGGTGCTCTTTCACTCCGGCGTCACCTCGCTGCAGGGCGGCTTTATTGGTGTCGACCTCTTCTTTGTTATTTCCGGCTTTCTGATCGGCGGTATTATCAGCAAGGAAATATCCGAGGGTCGCTTCTCATTTTATCAATTCTATTTACGCCGCATTAAACGTATCGCTCCCGCGTTATTTTTCATGATGACGATATTGCTGCTACTGGGCTTCATCCTGCTCTCACCGCTAGAGTTCAGCCAGCTGGCCAAATACAGCCTGGCGGTATTTATCGCCGTACCCAATATGCTGCTACTCAAGAGCGGTGACTATTTCAGTACCGATTCCGATTTAAATCCCCTGCTCATGACCTGGTCATTGGGAATAGAAGAACAGTTCTATATTGTGCTGCCATTCATTCTGCTTTTGGCCGTACGACTCAAACGTTCGATGCGCTCTGTGGTACTGATACTGAGTGTGATCTCTTTGGTGGCCTGTATCGGGATCACACCGTTTGCCACCACCCATGCCTTTTATCTGTTGCCAACCCGCGCCTGGGAACTCGGTGCCGGTGTGCTGCTGGCGCTGTGGAAACCACAACCCCTCACCGGCCGAGCGGCCAGCCTGCTCCATCTGCTGGGCTGGGTGATGATTATCTCCGCCAGCCTGTTGCTCAGTAGCCATAGCCAATTTCCGGGCTGGTTGGCGATCATTCCCGTGCTGGCGGGTTGCCTGATGATCGGTGCGCGCAGCGAGCTTAACCAGTTACTGTTAGAAAATCCGCTGATGCGCTTTATCGGCAAGATCTCTTATTCCTGGTACCTGTGGCACTGGCCGCTGCTAAGCCTGGCGCGCATCTGTAGCGATCACCCCCTTACCGTCTGGCAAGGTTTGATGATCTGCGGCGCAGCGCTGGGTCTGGCCTGGTTTTCGTGGCGCTTTGTCGAGCAGCCCTTCCGCCAGACGCGCATGGGCACGCGTTGGGTGATCCCCGGCTACTGTGCCTCATCCCTGATTGCGACGGGTGCGATGCTGCTGTTGTGGCAAACCGGGGGCATGAAATCGCGGGTTAGTGAACTCGTCGTGAATGCGGACAGCTGGAAAATTTCGGCGCAGCGTAATCCGTGCTTGCTTGATTACGGGGCAAACCTGCCCTCCGGGCATGAGGAGTGTCATCCAAACACCGATCGCCCCGGTATCGCCTTAATTGGCGACAGTCACGCTGCCGCACTGCGTGCTTCGGTGTCGGGCTATGCACAACGTCAGCATAAACCGCTGTATCAACTCACCAAAGCCTCCTGTCCGTTCCTGATTGGTGCCACACGCGTGGTGAGCCAAATGCCACATCATGCGCAACAATGCATCACCTTTAATCAGGAAGTGCTGAAGATGGTGCTGAGCGACAAGGTGGACGAAGTGGTAATCAGCGCCTATTGGGCATCAGGTATGAGCCTGTTGCCCGGTGCCGGTTTCCGCGAAACCGATCATCCTGAAAAGAGTAATCTTGAGGCGCTGCAAGCGGGTATGGATCGCGTGGTGGCTCAGCTGACTCAGGCGGGCAAAAAGGTCACGGTAATAGAGGATGCGCCTTCAGTGGACGTTGACCCGCTGCGCTACAGCAATAACCGTAACATTCCGATTCGTCGCGAACTGAGCGCCTGGCTGAGCAAGTGGGAAGCTCCGCCGCTGCTCTCTGAGCGCACCAGATTGTTCCAGTTCCCGGAAGAGGCCGTGGAGAAATTATTGCAGCGCTATAAGCAACAAGGCGTACGCGTGTTATCGCTGCGAGAGAATCTGTGTAATGAGCAGGGTTGTTTGATCACCAGCGGAGGATTGCCGCTCTATTATGATGACAATCACCTGAGCCCGGCGGGCGGTGAGATTGCGTTGGGGAGCAACTGGTAGTTGCGCTACAGCCTGAAATATTGAGCACTTTTCATCATACTTAAAAGCTCAGGGCGGGAATCTCTCCCGCCCTGAACACAACCTATCCTTCCACGCTTAACGGGCAAACATTCCACCCGTTATGCGCATCAGAATGATCAGGCTTTCCGCTTTTTCGCCAGCGGCCAGGCCAGCAACAGCAGCACAATCCACGCGAAGCCAACATACAGCGACACGCGCGTGTCAGGGAAATAACCGATCAAGGCAATGATGAATACCAGGAAAGCCACGCCAACCCAGGCGGTTTTGCTGCCGCCTGGCAGAGCGAATTGCAGCTTGCCCGCCTGCTCTTTGCCAATTTTGCGGCGAAACGCGATTTGCGACAGCAGAATCATGATCCACACCCACACCGTGGCGAAGGTCGCCAGCGACGCGATCACCAGGAACACTTTTTCCGGCATCAGGTAGTTGAGATACACGGCGATCAGCATCGCTACCATCATCACCAGCACGGTGACCCACGGAATCCCGCGATCCGAGACCTTCTGGAACATCTTCGGCGCATGGCCCTGCTGCGCCATGCCGTGCAGCATACGCCCGACGCCAAACACGTCGCTGTTGATCGCCGACAGTGAAGCCGTCAGCACCACGAAGTTAAGAATCGATGCCGCCGCTGCAATGCCCAGATGCTGGAAAGTCAGCACAAAGGGGCTGCCGGAGGTGCCGACCTGGTTCCACGGATAGATCGACATAATGACAAACAGCGTGCCGACATAGAACACCAGAATGCGCAGCGGAACCGAGTTGATGGCGCGCGGAATCGACTTCTCAGGCTCTTCCGCTTCACCGGCGGTGATACCGATAATTTCAATGCCGCCATAGGCAAACATCACCATTTGCAGTGACAGCAGCATGCCGACAATGCCGTGAGCGAAGAAGCCGCCGTTGGTCCACAGGTTATGGATACCCGTAGGCTGACCGCCGTTACCAATGCCCCAGAAAATCATGCCAAAACCGGCGATGATCATGATGATGATGGTGGCGACTTTGAAGAAAGAGAACCAGAACTCAACTTCACCAAACACCTTCACGCTCATCAGGTTAATGGCACCGATAATCAGCACCACCGACAGCACCCAAATCCAGTGCGGTACTTCCGGGAACCACACGCCCATGTAGATACCAAAAGCCGTCACGTCGGCAATCGCCACAATCAGGATTTCAAAACAGTAGGTCCAGCCGGTGATGTAACCTGCTAACGGCCCCAGATAGTCCTGCGCGTAGCGCGAAAACGAGCTGGCCTGCGGGTTATTCACTGACATCTCACCCAAAGCACGCATGATGATGTACGCCACCGCACCGCCGATGATGTACGCCAGCAGCACGCTGGGCCCTGCCATTTTGATCGCATCCGCCGAGCCGTAAAACAGCCCGGTACCGATTGCCGATCCCAGCGCCATAAAACGGATGTGGCGCGTGCTCAGTCCGCGTTTGAGCTTGTTGGTTTCTTGCATAACACCAATACCTTGTAAATGAAAAAACCACGGGCAAGCCCGTGGTTGAAATTAACAGCAATGTCGATTACGAGTGGGCAGCGACCTGTTCGCGTCCTTTTGCCCGATCGACCACCGCGGCAATCACCAGCATCACCAGCGATGGCGGCAACCAGGAAAGTCCCTGATCGGCCAGCGGCAGATGCTGGCTAAACAGCGGCAGCACATCTTTAAAGTTGGTAGTTTTGATGGCATCAACGATGCCAAACAGCAGGCTCACCAGCATGGTTGGCGCGATGATACGCGAGCTTTTATTCCACCATTTCAGGGTGAAGCTCAGCACCACCAGCACGATGCACGGTGGATAAATCGCCGTCAGCACCGGAATCGAGATCTGAATCAGGTGGCTCAGGCCGAGATTCGACACCACCATCGAGAACAGACCCAGAATAAAGACCAGCGCCTTATACGACAACGGCAGGTATTGCGCAAAGAATTCTGCACAGGCGCAGGTCAGGCCAACCGCCGTGACCATGCAAGCCACGAAGATCAGTGCTGCCAGGAAGAAGCTGCCCATGCCGCCAAAGGTCTGCTGCACATACGCATGCAGAATCGCTGCACCATTGGCATTCTGATCAACCAGGCCAGCACTGCCAGAACCGAGTTTGAACAGGCTCAGGTACACCAGCGTCAAGCCAACACCGGCAATCACGCCCGCCAGCATGGTGTAACGGGTCAGCAGTTTAGCATCTTCAACACCGCGAGAACGCGCCGCATTGACGATAACAATACCGAACACCAGCGCCCCCAGCGTATCCATCGTCAGATAGCCGTTAACGAAGCCACTGGAGAAGGCCGCACGCTGGTAATCAGCCGTGGCAGGCGCGATACCCCCCGCAGGCCACAGCAGTGCTGCCACACCCAGAACGGTCAGCGCCACGATTTTCAGCGGAGCGAGAAAGTGGCCGACGGTGTCCAGCAATTTGCCAGGATACAGGGAAATGCCAATCACCAGCGCAAAGTAAATCAGGCTGTAGATAAACAGCGGCAGCGCGCCATCACCGGTCAGCGGAGCAATCCCCACTTCAAACGACACGGTCGCCGTACGCGGCGTGGCGAACAGTGGGCCCACTGCCAGATAGCAAACCGTTGCCAGCAGCAGACCTGCGGCTTTACCAATTGGCGAGCTGAGGGCATCAATGCCGCCGCCCACGCGCGCCAGGGCGATAACGGTCATCACCGGCAAGCCAACGGCCGTAATCAGAAAGCCGAAAGCGGCAACCCAGACGTGTTCGCCAGACTGAATCCCCACCATCGGTGGAAAGATAATGTTTCCTGCGCCTACGAACAGGGCAAACGTCATGAAGCCCAGCGCCAGGATATCCCTGGAGGTTAAACGATGTGTCATAAACTTCTGTACTGCCTGTAGCTGATGTTGCGGTGGAAGTTGAGTGCGTGTTGTCCTCTGCATGCACAAAAACAAAGGCTTATCTGATGAGTTCAGAGCGTTATGCGGGCCTAATCGTTAAAGCGCAGGTGATTTAATCTACTTTTCTTCTGTTCGCAGAGGGATAAATCGACAACGGCGCAAATTAAAACGTTTATAGCGAAGAAAGGCAATACGAGATCGGAAAACCAGAAGGATATAACAAGAAAGTGACGCAAAGCAGTGTATCAGCGGGGAATAGCGTGAAAACACCTCAGATGATTTGCTTAAAGTTTCCGCATCACGGGAGATCTCCTCGCAAAACCGGGCTTTAAAATGCACAAAAGGCGCGATTTACGCGCCTGTTTGCACAAGTTTACAGCATCACCACACCTGATTGGCGATATCGACCACCAGACGAATCTTCTGCCACTGTTGCGCTTCCGTCAGGCTGTTGCCCTCTTCCGTTGAAGCAAAGCCACACTGTGGGCTGAGGCAAATCTGGTTCAGGCTCACAAACTGAGAAGCTTCCTGCAGGCGCGCTTTCACCTGCTCCGGATCTTCCAGTTCACCGTTCTTAGTCGTGATCAGACCCAATACCACTTGCTGATGGCCGGGTTTGATAAAGCGCAGCGGCTCAAAACCACCGGAACGCTCGTTGTCATATTCGAGGAAGTAAGCATCAATATTCACCTGACCAAACAGAATCTCGGCCACCGGCTCATAGCCACCTTCGGAAATCCAGGTTGAGCGGAAGTTGCCGCGGCACACATGCAGACCAATGGTCAGGTCAGCCGGTTTATCTTCCAGCGCTTTGTTCAGCACCTCAGCGTAAATACGCGCCAGTTCCTGCGGATCTTCACCGCGCTCACGGATCTGCTGCTGCTGATCCGAAGAGCACAGGTAAGCCCAAACAGTGTCATCCAGCTGCAGAAAACGGCAGCCCGCCGCGTAGAAAGCCGCGATCGCATCTTTGTATGTCTGCGCCAGGTCAGCAAAGTACTCTTTCAGATCGGGATAGACGGTGGCATCGATCACTTTACGGCCACCACGGAAGTGCAGCACGCTTGGGCTTGGGATGGTCATTTTCGCCACGGCGTCGCCCGCAATGCTTTTCAGGAAGCGGAAGTGATCCAGCATCGGGTGATGTGGATTAAAGGCCACCTTGCCGGTGACTTTCACGCCGTGCGCTTTGGTTTGCACGCCGTTGAACTGGATGCCCTGCTCCGCTTCAAATAGCTCAACGCCTTGCAGATCGCCAAAGAAGTCAAAGTGCCACCAGGCGCGACGGAACTCGCCGTCGGTGACCACTTGCAGGCCGTTAGCGCGCTGCTGCTCGACCACGTGGCGGATTTCTTTATCTTCTACCTGACGCAGCTGCTCAGCCGTGATCTCGCCATTGGCAAACTGCACGCGCGCTTGCTTGATCGCCGCAGGGCGCAGAAAACTGCCGACGGTATCGGCACGGAACGGTTGTTGTTGTGGCATGTTCACTCCTGGCTAAACGCATAATTGCGTCAGGGTATAATTTCACCCGGTTATTTATAGCCATCTGGATGGCTAAATGTCCAGAAAGAGTGACATGCTGAAACAAATTGGGCAATGGAAGAAAATTCAGGTGACGTGAATAAAATTCATGATCGGGTGCTCGTTCTTCCATTTTACTCAATGGCGGCACGTGCCTGAGCCATCTGGCTTTCGGAAAGTGGCAAATACCCGGCTTCAGTTACCCGGCGCTGCCCTTCAGGTGATAACACCTGATGCAGGAACGCATTCACCAGCGGCGGCAGCGGTTTGCCCGGCGCTTTATTGACGTAAATATAGAGCGGACGCGACCACGGATAGCGGCCGCTGCGAATGGTTTCGGCGTCCGGCATCACGCTATCGCCGCTGGCAGTGACGATGGGCACCATCTTCACGCCGCTTAAGTGAAAACCAAAACTGGCATAACCAATGCTGTTGGGTGTTGCCGCGACGGCCTGCACCACCGCCGCCGAGCCGGGAAACTCCGCGACGTCCGAGCGGAAATCCCCTTTACACAGCGCCTGCTGTTTGAAGAAGCCCCAGGTACCTGATGCCGAATTACGGCCAAAACGCTGAATACTGCGTCGCGCCCAATCTCCCTGGTTGAGGCCAAGATCGCCCCAGTGCTGCGGCACCAAGTGCGCACCACACAGACGAGTGACAGAGAAAAGGGCATCGAGTTGCGGTTGATCGATACGCTTTAGCGGGTTGTCCTGATTGACCACCACCACCAGCGCATCCATCGCCACCGGCACCGCCAGCGGGGGATAGCCGTAGCGCGTGGTAAACAGTTGGCGTTCATCAATTTGCATCGGGCGGCTCATCGCCCCGAGCTGGGCAGCGCCTGCCGCCAGCGCGGTGGGTGCGGTTGAGGATCCAGCCGCCTGTACCTGAACGTTAACGCCCGGTGACTGGCGGCTGAAATCCTCGCCCCATAAGGTCATCAGATAGCCGAGGGTGTCGGAACCGACGCTGCTCAAATTGCCGGTGAGCATGGTTTGTTGGCTTTGTGCCAGCGTAGAGCACAGCAGCAACGTGAACAGCAACAGCGATCTCATCAGGTCTTCCGCAAATCAGGTCAGGAACATTGAACTGCACATTCTGTCGCGCCGCGATTCATCACGCAATCAATTGCGCCACTTCATCGTGCTTAACTGACCTTACTGTGCACGCTCTTCGCCACAATCAAGCGTGGCGGCAGCACGAAACTAAAACAGGTTTCCTGATGCGGAATACTGGTGATTTCCAGCCGTGCATTATGGTGGCTCAATGCATGCTTAACGATCGCCAACCCTAAGCCACTGCCCCCGGTGGCGCGCGATCGGGCTTTATCCACCCGATAGAAACGCTCGGTGAGGCGCGGCAAATGCTCCTCGCTGATCCCCGGTCCGTTATCGCACACTTTGAACTCCGCGCCCTCTTTGTTACGCAGCCAGCTAATATCGAGGCGCGTCCCTTCCGGCGTGTGATTCACCGCGTTGTACACCAGATTGGAAATGGCGCTGCGCAGCTGTTCATCATTACCGAAGACTTTGAGGTGCGGATCGGTGCGGAAATGAATGCTGTGTCGGCCCTGGCTGAGCGTTTCCGCCTCGCGCTGCAGCAGTTGCAGCATGCCTGGCACATCCACCGTCTCTTTGAGATCGATAGCCGGTGCGGCCTCGATACGCGACAAAGTCAGCAGCTGTTTCACCAGGCTATCCATGCGACGCGTTTGCTCCTGCATGGTGTGCAACGCCTTGCCGCGCGTGCGCTCGTTCATCGTCGCATCGTCCATCATCTCCAGATAGCCCTGCAGCACCGTTAACGGCGTACGCAGTTCATGACTGACGTTGGCAAAGAAGTTGCGCCGCGCCCCTTCCAGCTGGTGCATTTGGGTGACATCGCGCGCCACCATCAACCACTGCCCTTCGCTATAGGGCATCACACGGAATTCCATATGATGTTGATTGTTCAGCACCAGCGTCAGCGGCTTGTCAAAATCGCGTTGGCGAATATAGCGGGAAAACTCAGGATAGCGCAGCAAGTTGAGGATGTTCTGGCCATTATCTTCCGGCCAGCGCAGCCCGAGATGCTGTTGTGCCAGCCCGTTGCACCAGAAAATGGTGCCCTCTTCGGTGGTCAGGATCACTGCATCCGGCAGGGATTCCGCGCCGCTACGAAAGCGCTTAATCAGGTTACCCAGCTCGCGACGACGACGACGGTTACGCAGTTGCATCTGGTAGAGGCCGTAGAACAAGGGTTCCCAGCTACCGCGTCCGGCGGGCGGCGTCATGGAACGATCGACCCACAGCCAGTGCGACAGACGCATCAGATATCTAAAGTGCCAAAACATCACACCCGACACCGCGATCAGCAGTAGCCAGGGCAGATAACCGAACAACAGACCAAGCACCAGCGCGGGCAAACAGACCAGCGCCAGCTCAGTCAATAGTCTCTTCCAGGAGAGTCGTTCCAGCACGGTAAAAGACTCCGTTTAGTAGCGGGCAGAGAAACGATACCCTGTTCCGCGTACGGTTTGAACCATGCGATCGTGGCCAGATACTTCCAGTGCTTTACGTAAACGACGGATATGCACATCAACGGTACGATCTTCCACGTAGACGTTGGTGCCCCATACATGGTTCAGCAGCTGTTCGCGGCTGTAAACACGCTCCGGGTGCGTCATAAAGAAGTGCAGCAATTTATATTCGGTCGGTCCCATTTCCAGCGGGGTACTTTCCGACATCACGCGATGTGAGGACGGATCGAGGCTCAGGCCCTGCATCTCAATCACCTCTTCCACCGCCATCGGTGAAATACGGCGCATCACCGCTTTAATACGTGCCATCAGCTCTTTCGGTGAGAAAGGCTTGGTGATGTAGTCATCCGCGCCCACTTCCAGACCGCGCACGCGATCTTCTTCTTCACCGCGCGCCGTCAGCATCATCACCGGGATGTCGCGCGTCATGGCTTCACGTTTCAAATGTTTAATAAACTGAATACCGCTGCCGCCAGGCAACATCCAATCCAGCAGAATTAAATCAGGCCAGGGTTCGATTAGCTTACCAATCGCGCTGTCATAGTCTTCTGCCTCAATAGGCTGGTAATCATTCTGTTCCAGCACGAAACATAACATTTCACGGATGGGAGCTTCGTCTTCCACAACCAAAATGCGCTTAGCCATTATAACTCCTGCTTTTGTGACAATAGGTCACTGGGATTTGCGGCGCCATTATGCGTCAGTTTTATGACACTTTTATGAAAAACCCTCCCTATGATAGATAGTGATAAAACAGAAATGTGACAACGATTATCGCTTTTTTTTCTTTGCGATCTGAAGAGGTTATAATTCGCCTTCGCTTAACGAAGCAGGGAGTATTCATGCGCATCATTCACACCGCGGATTGGCATCTCGGTCAGTTCTTTTACAGCAAAAGCCGGGCGGCCGAGCATCAGGCCTTCCTGGACTGGCTGCTGGCACAGATTACCCAGCATCAGGTGGATGCTTTAATCATCGCGGGAGACCTGTTTGATACCGGTTCGCCACCGAGCTATGCGCGTGAAATGTTTAACCGCTTCGTGGTGGCGCTACAGCCGACGCACTGTGAACTGATTGTGCTGGCGGGCAACCATGATTCCGTCGCGACCCTGAATGAATCACGCGAGTTACTCGCCTGTTTAAATACGCGAGTGATCACCAGCGCCACACCAGAGGGCGAACAGCAGGTGCTGACGCTGCATCAACGCGATGGCACGCCGGGCGCACTGCTGTGCGCGATTCCCTATTTACGTTCGCGCGATATTTTGCGCAGCCAGGCGGGGCAATCCGGGCGCGAGAAGCAGATCTCACTGCTGGAAGCGATTGAGCAGCATTATCAGCAGTGTTATGCCGCAGCGCTGGCCGAGCGGGCAAATCGCGCACTTCCCATCATTGCCACCGGTCATCTCACCACCGTTGGCGTGACGAAAAGCGACTCGGTGCGCGATATCTATATCGGCACGCTGGATGCCTTCCCGGCGCAGGCGTTTCCCGCCGCGGATTACATTGCCCTTGGCCATATTCACCGTGCGCAGCGCATTGCCGATAGCGATCATATTCGCTACAGCGGCTCACCGATTCCGCTCAGTTTTGACGAACTGGGCCGCGAAAAGAGCGTGTTCCTGCTGGAGTTCAGCGCTCAGCTGGATAGCGTCACTCCCCTCCCGATCCCGCAGTTCCAGCCGATGCAGATGTTAAAAGGCTCAATGGCGGAGATCGAACAACAGTTGGGCGAGTTTAGCGAGGGAGATCGCGAGCAGCCCGTCTGGCTCGATATTGAAATCACCACGCAAGAATATCTCAGCGATTTGCAGCGCCGCGTTGAGCAACTGACCGAAGCCCTGCCGGTGGAAGTGCTGCTGGTGCGCCGCAGCCGTGAACAGCGTCAGCGCAGCCTGGCGCGCATGGATAATGAAACGCTAAGCGAATTGAAAGTCGAAGAGGTGTTCGCCCGCCGTCTGGCGCAGGAAGAGCAGTTGGATGCCGAACAAGCCGAACAGCTCACGCAACTGTTCCGCACCACCCTCGCCGCGCTGGAGAACCCGTCCGCATGAAAATCCTGACGTTACGTTTTAAAAACCTCAATGCGCTGCGCGGTGAATGGTTTATCGATTTCCGCCGTGAACCCTTTGCCAGCAACGGATTGTTTGCCATTACCGGCGCGACCGGCGCGGGGAAAACCACCTTGCTGGATGCCATTTGCCTGGCGCTTTATCACCAGACGCCGCGCCTTGGCGTGCTGTCACAGACACAAAACGAACTGATCACCCGCGACACCGCCGAATGTCTGGCAGAAGTGGAATTTGAGATCAAAGGCGAAGCCTGGCGCGCCTTCTGGAGCCAGAACCGCGCACGCGGCCAGGCGGATGGCAAATTGCAGGCACCGCGTGTCGAGCTGGCGCGCGTGGCGGATAACCAGATTGTGGCCGATAAGGTGGGTGACAAACTCAAGCTCATCGAAACCCTTTCTGGCCTCGATTTTGACCGTTTCACCCGTTCAATGATGCTGTCGCAAGGCCAGTTCGCTGCCTTCCTCAACGCCAAGCCGGGCGAACGCGCCGAACTGCTGGAAGAACTCACCGGCACCGAAATTTACGGCCAAATCTCGATGCAGATTTACGAGCGCTGGCGCACCGCACGCAGCGATCTGGAGACACTGCGCGCCCGCGCTGGCGGCATGATGCTGCTGGATGAGACGCGTCGCACAGAGCTGATGCAGCAGGTTGAAGCCTTAACGGCGCAGGAAAAAACGCTGAGCGAGCAGCTTGAGCAAGTGCAACAGCAACAACAGTGGCTGACGCACTCGCAACAGCTGGCGCAGGAGCAGCAGCAAGCCGCACAGGCGTACCAGGATGCCGAACAGGCATGGCAGCAGGCGGAGAGCGATCGCCAACGCCTGGCGCGCGCGGAACCGGCTGAAAAGCTGCGAGAAAAACTTCAGCAGCGTGAGCAGTTGCAACAAGATTACCAGCTCGCAACCCAGCAGGCGCAGCAGCTCCACACGCAGCAGCAAAATGCACAAACCGCGCTGCAGCAGGGTGAAAAAAGTTATCAGGCGGCACAACAGGCGCGTGAGCAGGCACTCGCCGATCAGCAGCAGCTGGAAACCTTGCTTACCGAACAGGTGATTCCGCTCGACCAACAGCTCGCCAGCCTCGCACAGCAGTTGGCGGAGCAGCAGCGCCTGCATGCGCAACAGTCACAGACATTGCAGCAAAGCCAGATCGCGCTCAGTCAGCATCTGCTAACACGTGAGCGCTTACAACAGCAGCTGGCAGAGCAGCAGACATTTCGCAGCCGTGAAGCGGCGGTAGCAGACTGGGGGCCAGAACTGACGCGCTGGCAAGCTGATATCGCCCGTTTCGATGAACGCGAGCAGGCGCTGACACAACTTCGTGCGCAACAGCAGCAGCAAAACGCGCAGCTGACCCAGCAGCAGCAGGCGATTGCTGAAGGTGATCGCAGGTTACAACCTCTGCAGCAGGCTGAGACGCAGGCCAGCCAGCAACGTCAGCAAGCGGAGCAGGTACTCACTTCACTTGAGACTGAAATCAGCAGCACCTCACTGCGTGACGCGCTGACACAGCATCAACAGCAGCGCGCGGCACGCCACCAGCTCAGCTTACTGGCGGCACGCTGGCAGTCGCTGCAGCCGCAGTTGCAGCAGCGGCAACAAAAACTCACGCTGTTACAGCAACAGCATCAGCAAGACGAACGCGCTTTGCAGGCACTGCGCGACGATTACAAACGTGAGAACCAGACGCTGCTCGATCTGCGCAAAATCTGCGAGCTGGAGCGCACCATTGCACAGTTGGCTGATGAACGCGCCCGGCTGCAGCCCGATCAGCCCTGCCCGCTGTGCGGTTCGTGCCAGCATCCGGCTATTGCGCAGTATCAGCAATTACAACCGGGTGAAAACCAGCAGCGGCTGGCGGCACAGGAAGCGCGGGTTAACAGGCTCAAAGAATCAGGCACGGCGAAAAGTGAACAGCACAAGCTGTCGCTGCAACAGCAGCAGGTGCTGCAACAGGAGATTGCCGAATTCGAACAGCAACTCGCGGTGGCGCGCGAGCAGTGGCAAGCTTTCAGCAGTGAGCTGGCACTTACCTGCACGTTAGATCAGCAGGAAGTCTTTACGGCGTGGCAACAGCAGCAGGATGCGCAGGAAGCCACGCAGCAGCAGCAACTGCAGCAGCGCGAAAATGCGGCGCGAGCGTTACAACAGGCTAAAGACGCGCATCTGGTACAGCAACAACAGTGGCAGCAGCAGCATAGCGCCCAACTGCTGGCACAACAGCAACTGAACAACCTGCAGCAAACGCTGGATGAACTTAATCAGCGGGAAACTCAGGAACACAGCGCCTGGCAGCAGTTAGCGCAGCAACTGGAACAGCAGCTTACGGCACATCAGTTTGCGCTGCCCGAACGCGATGCCCGTGCCAGTTGGCTGGCTACGTTGCAGCAGCGCTGGCAAGCCTGGCAGCAGAGTGAGCGCTTGCTGGCCGAGTTACAGCCGCAACTGGCTAAAGCCGACAGCGAGCAGAACAACCTGCAAAGCAACCTGATGCGCGAGCAGCAGCAGCTGGAGACATTGCAGCACGCGCTCAGCAGCCTTCAACAGCAGCACGCAGAACAGCAGCAGCAACGTCAGAAACTGTTTGGCGATCGTCAGGTGAGCGTTGCGCGTCAGCAGCAGCAGGCCTTGCTGCAACAGTGCGAACAGGCGCTGGCGCAGCAGTTACAACTGTGGCAGCAGGCACAAAGTCAGCTGCACAGCCTGAATGGTCAGTGTGAGCAAATTGATAGCCAACTTCAGGCCATGCATCTGCGTATGCAGGCGGCAGAAACGGCGTTTAACAGCGCACTCCAGCAGAGCGACTTCGCCGACGAGCAGACATTGCGCAGCGCGTTGCTGGACGAACAGGACATTCAGCATCTGCGCCAGCATCTGCAAGCCCTGGAGCAACAGCGTCAGCAGCAGATCGCGCTGCGCCAACAGCTGGCGCAGCGCGTCACTGCCCATCAGCAACAGCGCCCTGCCACGCTGAGTGACGAAGTGGCGGCGGGTATCGCTGAACAGCTGGAATCCCTGCGTCTGGCCCTGCGCGACAATGCCCGCCAGCAAGGTGAAGCACAGCAGCAGTTGCACAGCGACGCCCAACAGCGTCAGCAGCAGCAATCATTACTGACGCAGATTGCCAACGACGAGGTGGAGCTGACGCAACTGGGTCGCCTGAATGATTTAATCGGTTCAGCCAAAGGCGACAAATTCCGCCGCTTCGCCCAGGGATTAACGCTCGATCATCTGGTATGGCTGGCGAACCGTCAGCTGGATCGCTTACACGGACGCTACCTGTTGCAACGCCGTGTCACCGATGAGCTGGAGCTGGAAGTGGTCGATACCTGGCAGGCCGATGCCACGCGCGATACCCGCACGCTGTCCGGCGGCGAAAGCTTCCTGGTGAGTCTGGCACTGGCGCTGGCGCTGTCTGATTTGGTCAGCCACAAAACGCGCATTGAATCGCTGTTCCTTGATGAAGGCTTCGGCACGCTGGACGCCGAAACACTCGACACCGCGCTGGATGCCCTCGACGCATTGAACGCCAGCGGTAAAACCATCGGCGTGATCAGCCACGTTGAAGCGATGAAAGAGCGGATTCCGGTGCAGATCAGGGTGCGGAAGATGAATGGACTTGGTTACAGCAAGCTGGAGTTGCCGGGGGAATAAACGTCCGGCCCGCCATCAAATGAGCCTCTTTTCACAGGGTGCGGCTGTCTGGCCGCACCTGACATTCAGCTGTGCGTCGTGCGAGCCATTGAGCGAAAAATTCTGGATCTAATCAGAGTCAGAGAAATGCCATAGCAATCCCCTTACTGCTCGGTAAACTGGCCACCATGTTTTGCAAATCTGGGCAAATAGATGAACGCATTTCGCCGTGTTGCTGGCACATTGTTGTTGAGTACCCTACTCAGCGCCTGCCAGCATGCCCCATCGCATCCCATGGAAAGTATGACCAACCTGTGCCAGCCACAGAGCGAACCGGGCAGCGCATCCTGCAAATGGGCTGATGAGATGCAGCGACAGCTCAACCGGAAATTCACCGACGCGGTACATTACGCAGGACAGCAATGCATGGTGCGACTGGAGTGGCAAAACAGCGGGCGCTATGCAGTCACGCAGACGCAAGGTGATGAAACCCTGTGTCTGCGCGCCTGGCGGTTAATTGGTCAGTCGAAAGGATTACCGCCGCCGCCGGATCGTACCCAGCCCGCGTGGTTCGGCTTTGCACCGCATCAGGCTAACTCGCCAGCCCATCCTGTCGCCACTGGCGCGGGCTAATGCCAAACCAGCGCCGGAATGCGCGTGAAAACGCACTGACTTCGGAATAGCCCAGCAGCAGCGCCATCTCCGAGATGGGTAGCTGCTTCTGTTGCAGATAATGCGTGGCCATTTCGCAACGCACTTTATCCACCAGCGCGGTGAAGCTGATGCCCTCTTCGCGCAGCCGCCGTTGCAGCGACCAGCTCGACAGCCCCATTTTATCCGCGATCTCTTCCAGCACCGGTTCGCCCTGCATCAACGATAAGTTGACCTGCGAACGCGCCTGCTCCACCACGCTTTGCAGTGAAGCGCTGCTATTCAGACGGCGGATGGCATCCTGCATCACCATTAACAACATCGGATCCTGCTCTGGCATGGTGCGCAGCAGATCGCGTTTAGGGATCAGCAGTGAGTTGAACGGTTGATCGAACCATACCGGCGCATCAAACACTTTGCAGTGCTCGTGCCACTGCTCCGGCCGGGGATGCTCAAAATGCACCTCGCGCGGCGCCCAGTTTTTGCCGGCCACGTGACGGATCAGATTGAGGAACATGCCGAGCGTCAATTCCGCATCCTGCCGACGCGACAGGATCGCCCCGTGTCGCACCTGATAATCCAGCCGCCAGCAGTCGCCTTTATCGACCAGGCGCGTCAGCGTATCGTGCTGATGCCAGGGGAAAGCATTCACCACGTTGTGCAGCGCCTGCTCCAGCGTCGGTGAGCATAAGCCGATATAGCCAATCAGCCCTAATGACTGCGGTTTGAACTGCTTGCCGTAATGCAAACCGAAGTTATCAAAACCAGAGTGGCGCGCCGCTTCTTCCATCACTCGGCAATAGTTGACCAGACCAAGGCTGAGCGTCGGGCTGGCCAGCAGTTCGGAATCAATGCCGCTGATACCAAAAATACGATCAACATCGCCGCCTTTGTCGGTGATAAAGGTGCTTAAGCCGGTTGCAGCTGCTGCCAGCACGCCACGGTTGTTGGCCTGGGCCGAGAGCGAACTGTACGCTTCAGAAGGAGTCATCAGTGATTGCATCGGAACCTCACAGGGATCGCGCGAGTGAAACTAATGGTGGGATCCAGCAAGATTCGTACCATGACGCTTGAAGAGGCCGCCATCAATGATGACCCGACTAGATTCGGTATCCTTTATCAGCGTGCGCGTTGATGCGCACCTTGCTAAAGGTCCGGTGTCATGCCGAAGCCTGTGCAGTGATGCGCATCTGGCTAAGCGCAGCTCAAGGATACGGAGGCATTCCGTTGCGCCCCGCTCACGCTCAGCACACAACATCAAGGAGCGATTGATGGCGCAACGGCGTGAAAGTCACCCCCAGAGATCGCAATAAATTGCGCCGCTACGACGCACTGCTGCCCGCTACTGGTGCAACTCAAACGCCAACCGGCAGCTGATTGGTTTCCAGATAGCGACGGCATAGACGCACCGAGTGATCGGCCCAACGCGGCCCCAGGCTCAGCGCCATCTCGGTGTCTGCATGGGTGCCCATCCATGCGGTCATCTGGATACGACGTTGAATCAACAGCGTCGGCACCAGCGCCATCTCCTCATCAGTGATGTGCGCCACACGCTCGTAGCCCTGGATCCAGTTATCCACCCATTCGGCGGCACGCGGATGATGCTCAACAAAACTGATCGCCGCCGCCAGATCGTGCAGATACCAGCCCATGCCGCAGTCATCAAAATCGATCACCCGGGTTTCACCTTTGTGCAGCAGCAAATTGGTGAGGCGCAGATCAGCGTGGATCAAGCCATAACGATCCTGTCCTTTACCAAAGCCCTGCAACTCTTGCCCGACCCGCGCTACCGCTTCAGCGACAATGCCATGATCGGCAGGATTGAGATTGGGCGCATCCTGCCAGCGGCCCCAGTGGCTGTGATCGCTGACCATGGTGTGATGATCCCAAATGATACGCTGGAAGCCAGCCGGTTTTTGCCAGCTGCGACTGTGCTGATGCAGGCGCGCAGTGATGTGCCCGAGCTGCTGGAACGCTTTGGGATCGACCTCGGTGGTGGGCATCTCGCCCTCGATCCAGTGGAACAGTACTGCGTGTCGCACGCCGCCATCGGGCATGCCTATTGTCAGCACCGTTTCGCCATCACTGGCCGGGATCGCCTGCGGCACCATAATGCCAATCTCACGCAGCGCGTCGAGCCACAGCAGCTCGCTCTGGATATCCGCTTTGCTGTGATAGTCAGGTCGATGCAGGCGCAACGCATAACGCTTACCGCCCGCCAGCAACAGGAAGGTGGCGTTCTCCGAGCGACAAAGTAGCTTCAGCTCGCCCTGCAAGGGCGCGGGATAACAGGCCAGCGCCTGCTGTGCCAGTACGGTGGTTTCCGCATCAGTAAGGGTATCGGATTGTTTGGCGCTCATTCATCTGTCTCCAGCATCAATCTTAAAGGAAGCAAGTGTTATCAGCATGGGATGACAGCGTTCTGACTGCTTGACCGCAGATAACCCAAAGTTGACCGCAGCGTACATCTGGCACTTTTCTTGCCTCAGAGTTGACCGTGGAGGACAAAACTCACTGCGCCTGCGTCAAGTTTTCCCGCTGCAGGCGGCGGCATTATCACTTCACTGTAGTGCATAGAACAAAACAGCGCGGTGCAGCCGCCGCACAACAATCACGACGGGGAGACGATTATGACGAGTAAGCTCAAACCCACGCTGGGCACTCTGCATTTGTGGGGTATCGCGGTTGGACTGGTAATTTCCGGGGAGTATTTTGGCTGGAGTTATGGCTGGGGCGTAGCGGGCACGTTGGGGTTCCTGATCACTACCGCACTGATCGCCACCATGTACACCTGCTTTATTTTTAGCTTTACCGAGCTGACCACCGCCATTCCACACGCCGGTGGCCCGTTTGCTTACAGTCGCCGCGCCTTTGGTGAAACCGGTGGTTTGATTGCCGGTCTGGCGACGCTGATTGAGTTTGTGTTCGCCCCACCGGCGATTGCCATGGCGATCGGTGCTTATCTCAACGTGCAGTACCCGGATCTCAACCCGAAAACCGCTGCGGTCGGCGCTTATCTGGTTTTCATGACCCTCAATATCCTCGGCGTGAAGCTGGCAGCGATGTTTGAACTGGTGGTGACGGTGCTGGCGGTGCTGGAACTGCTGGTGTTTATGGGCGTAGTGTCGCCGGGCTTCAGTATCGCCAATTTTGCCGCTAACGGTTGGGCGGGAAGCGATCATTTCGGTATGCCAGCCCTTTCCGGCATCTTCGCGGCTATTCCTTTTGCCATCTGGTTCTTCCTCGCCATTGAAGGCGCCGCCATGGCCGCCGAAGAGGCCAAAGATCCGAAGCGCACCATTCCCAAAGCTTACATCACCGGGATTCTGACGCTGGTGGTACTGGCGATTGGCGTGATGCTGTTGGCGGGCGGCGCAGGCGACTGGCGTAAACTGTCTGACATCAACGATCCGTTGCCGCAGGCGATGAAGATGATCGTCGGCGAGCATTCAAACTGGATGCATATGCTGGTGTGGATTGGCTTATTCGGACTGGTCGCCAGCTTCCACGGCATTATCCTCGGCTATTCACGTCAGCTCTTTGCCCTGGCGCGCGCCGGTTATCTGCCGCAGGGTCTGGCGAAACTGTCACGTTTCCAGACGCCGCATCGCGCCATTATTGCCGGTGGCGTAATTGGTATCGCGGCAATCTACAGTGATGGTCTGATCAACCTGCAGGGCATGACGCTGACGGCGGCGATGATCACCATGGCAGTATTTGGCGCCATCGTGATGTACCTGATGAGTATGCTGAGCCTGTTCAAATTGCGCCGCACCGCACCCGACATGGAACGCAGCTTTCGCGCACCGGGTTATCCGATTATTCCCGGTATCGCGCTGGTGCTGTCACTGGTGTGTCTGATTGCCATGCTGTGGTTCAACCCGGTGATTGGCGGCCTGTTCGTGGGGATTATGGTGGTGGGATATATTTACTTCCTCGCGACCAAAACTCAGCGTCAGAATGCGCCGCAGGATGCGATGTTGATGGGTGAGTAATCGCGGGACCAGAGGGCGCAAAACTGCGCCCCTGTCCAAAGGTCGCTATTGAGGCGACCTTTTTTCTAGGATTTCAGCGGCCACAACCATGCCGCACCGCGCACACCGCTTGAATCGCCGTGCACCGCTTTCAGCACTGGCGTTTCGCACTCGCGGCCAAACACCCACTGCTTCATCAGGGCTGGCACTGTCTGATACAGGCGATCGTTATTACTCATCCCGCCGCCCAGCACGATCACATCCGGATCGAGCAAATTCACTACCTGCGCCAGCGACTTAGCTAAGCGCATTTCGTAACGGCTCATCGCCAGCTCTGCTACCGGATCCTGCTGCTCAATCAGTTTGATGATCTCTGCGCCCTTCAATGCTTTACCGCTCAAACGCTGATAATCGATGGCAAAGCCGGTACCCGATACAAAGGTTTCAATACAGCCCTGCAAACCGCAATAGCAAGGTACTTCTTCGCGATGGCGAAGTTCATCTTCATCCATCCACGGCAAAGGATTGTGGCCCCACTCGCCCGCATTACCATTGCCGCCAATGCGCGATTCACCGCCAATCGCCACGCCCGCGCCCGAACCGGTGCCGATGATCACCGCGAACACCAACGGCTGACCCGCGCCTGCACCATCCACCGCTTCGGAAACCGCTAAACAATTCGCGTCATTGGCGATGCGCACGTCACGATTCAGCGCCTGCGCCAAATCCTTGTCCAGCGGCTGTCCATTCAGCCAGGTGGAGTTGGCGTTTTTTACCCGCTGGGTGTACGGCGAAATCGTGCCGGGAATGCCAATGCCCACCGTGCCTTTTTCCCCGGTTTTCTCCTCTGCCAGCAGCACTAAATCCACAATCGCCTGGACTGTGGCGGCATAGTCATCGCGCGGGGTATTGACGCGGTGACGGAACAGCTCTTGCCCCTGATCGGAGAGCGCAATCACTTCAATCTTGGTACCGCCTAAATCAATCCCAATACGCACGATTTATTCCTCATTATTCGTTCAGGTGACAGATACAGTAGAAGGCTGAATCGGGAAAGGCAATGAAACCAATCCGATGTTTCGCTATCATGCGCGCTGACTTTGAGACTTGTGCGCCCGATCGCACCCACGGTAAGGAATCCCGATGTTGTGGTTTAAAAATATGATGGTTTATCGTCTGAATCGTGACATCCCGCTGTCCGCAGACGATCTGGAAAAACAGCTCGACGCCTTCACGTTTTCGCCGTGCGGCAGCCAGGATATGGCGAAAACCGGCTGGGTGTCACCGATGGGCAACCGCGGCGAAGCGCTGACGCATGAAATCAACGGCCAGATCGTGATTTGCGCCCGCACTGAGCAGAAGATCCTGCCTTCGCCGGTGGTGAAGCAGGCGCTGGAAGCGAAGATCGACAAGCTGGAAGCGGAACAGAGCCGCAAGCTGAAGAAGACCGAGAAAGACTCGCTTAAAGATGAAGTGCTGCATAGCCTGCTGCCACGCGCGTTTAGCCGTTTCAGTCAGACGTTTATGTGGATCGACACCGTGAACAACCTGATCATTGTCGATTGCGCCAGCGCTAAAAAAGCAGAAGACACCCTGGCGCTGTTGCGTAAAAGCATCGGTTCGCTGCCGGTGGTGCCGCTAACGCTGGAAACCCCGATTGAGCTGACGCTGACCGAATGGGTGCGTTCTGGTGAATTGCCGGCCGGTTTCGCGCTGATGGATGAAGCAGAGCTGAAAGCGATTCTGGAAGACGGCGGCGTGATCCGGTGTAAGAAACAGGATCTGATCTCCGATGAGATCGCCACCCACATCGAAGCTGGCAAAGTGGTGACCAAACTGGCTCTGGACTGGCAGGAGCGTATTCAGCTGGTGATTGCCGACGATGCCTCGATCAAGCGTCTGAAGTTCAGCGACACGTTGCGTGAGCAGAATGACGACATCGACCGCGATGATTTTGCCCAGCGTTTTGATGCCGATTTCACCCTGATGACCGGCGAACTGGCCGCGTTGATCAGTAATCTGGTGGAAGCGTTAGGCGGCGAAGCCAAGCGCTGAAGCCTTTATTGATCACCCCCCGCTGTAGCGTAGTGCTTGTCCGTTAAGCGACGGTTGATAACGCAGTCTGGTGCCGTTCAGGGGCTGGCGGTCCTCGCGCCGCTAACGCGGTACCTTCACTTCATTCATCTGCCTGACGGACCGGCGGGGATGGCACATCGTGTGCCGCCCCGCCTTTCGCCCGCATCCATGCGTGCTCTCCTGGCATCCTCATTACGTTCCGCGCTGCGGATTGCCAGCCCCTGAACGGCACCAGCCTGCTCTGAAGCTTCAGTGCGTGTTGTTAAAGAGGGCACGATAGTGAAGGTCAGAGCACCTCTGCTGCTGCAAGGGCTATCCGCAGCGCTGAGGCTGCAACGTTGTGCCAGGAGACTGGCGCATGGATGCGCCAGGCAGTTCGGGTCGGCCATGGATGGCCATACCCGAACGATCCGCCCGGCACGACGTTGCAGCCGAAGGCACCGCGAAGCGGCGTGAGGACGGCCCGGCAGCAACAGAGGTGCACTGGCCCGCACTTCCGCACAAAAGAAAACACGGCAATTTACCGATGTCTCGTTCTGGCAATGCGTAATTTCGCCAGAGCTTCCCTCAATGTCATTCCCTGATCGTTTGCGATTTCATGTTTTGCGATTATTGCCAATTCAAACAATGCGTTCTTCTGGCGTTCATCTTCAGGCTGTTCAGGACTAACCAAACGTTCAAGCGCGGCTTTATTGAATATGATCTGTACCATGGGAAAACATCCTTTCCTATTCTCATGAAGATAGCTTTACCAGACTCAACATAGACACACCTCAGTTTGATTCCTGGCTATGCTGAAGCCAAAAAGAAACCGGGAATGCTAAAAGCATTCCCGGCTTAATAATGACTCATGCTGAAAGTCAGCGTTTACAAGTAGCGGCACAGATAAGACGTTGGCTCAGCCACCTGCAAGTGGAATTCGCTGTGGCCCGGCACGTTGAAAACCGAACCGGCTTCGTACCATTTCCACTCGGTTTCACCTGGCAGCAGCACCTTCAGTGCGCCGCTCACGACCGTCATCTCTTCCGGCTGTCCTGTACCGAAGGTATATTCACCTTCTGCCATCACGCCAACGCTGGCACGGCCAATGGTCACGCTGTCGAAACCAATGGATTTCACTTTCCCGTCGAAATACTCACTTACGTTGAGCATGTTACTTCCTCACAGCACATTATGGTGTCTGGCAGATTACAAGGGAACTCGCTGATCTGTCACGCGAAAAAGCAATACAGATCGCGACTTGTGATCGGCCTCAGTCAGACGATCAACTCTGCCGCTAACTTCGCCACCAGCACGTTGGATAACAGTACCGGAATGCCCAGCATTTTCTGCAGGAAATCCCGGTGCTTCTGGTGATAGCCAATACAGTCGAGCACCACCACATCCGCCCCCTGCTCTTGCAGCGACAGGCCCGCCTCGATCAAATCATTTTGCTGTGCCAGATAAGGGCTGGCGACGGCAAAGCATGGCGCGCTGTTCAGATTCCGCCATTTACTGGCCTGCTCAGCGATCTGCTCTTCTACCGGCACGACAATCCCCACTTTATGTTCCTGCACGATGGCCTTGACCAGTGGTGGGATAATGCGGTCCGGCTCCAGCAACAGCGCCTTTTCGGTTTTCAGCGTGCCAAATTCACCGGTACACAGCAGCAAAATCGTATCGTAGCCCTGCTGTTCCAGCGCCGTAATCTTGCGTTGCAGTCCCTGCTCAACTTTTGGCCCCGACAGGCGCACCTGCTCGCCGGTGGTCATACGCGAAACCAGCACTTTCTCACCCGCTTCAGGCGAGAAGAACTGCTCCACCTCAGCGAGTGTCAGCCCGTCGAGTAATCCGGCATGAGCGACTTGCTCTTCCGGTAAGTGATCCTGCAGCAGCGGCAGAATATCGCTACGCGGGGATTGACCAATCGTTAAGGTAACCAGGGACTGTTTCATCATTAAGCTTTCCGCGTACGCAGGTGACTGAGACTACCATACAAAGAGTGTAGTAATGCGTACTCTTGTTTGTCATAGAACTGACAGGTTTCACGGCCAAACTCTTTCGCCACTTCCACCGCAAACTTCACGGTCGCCGCTATATCGACTTCATGGCTGGCACCGGTGCCGCAACCTGGCACGACCGATTCCGCGCAGATCGCCACGCCAACCACTGGCACATCGGTGGCGGTTGACGGCTGCAGGATGCTGTTAAGGTGATACACACCATTGCCATAAGGCGTGATGTCCTGCGTAGTGATCGGGAAGGTCACAGCAGGAAGACCGCTGGTCATCTCCATAATGCGCAGCAGATCTTCTGATACGCGCAGGATGTAACCCTCTTTCACTGTCGGCGAAATCGCGTAGCCTTTATGATTCAGGATACGGTTACCTTTGGTGGTATCGATGGAGAGAATCGCGTCCACGCCGTCGATCACTTCGTTGTCATTCATGGTGATGTCATCGCATGGCGAGTCCATGAAATCCACCGGCTCATGCGGACGGGTTGGCGCATCCGGACAGATGTGAGTAGTGATAATCACGTCACCCGCCAGCACATCGCCTTTGGTCTGCATCTGTGCCAGCTTCAGCGCACTGCTCACCGCCGCCACTGCGCCATCTGCATCCGACACCATACCGATACGCGTTGGACGCGCACCGATGCCACCTAAACGACCGACAATGCCCAGCGTGGGTGCGGTGCCGCCTTTGCTCTTGCCCTGCGCACCAGGAATATCAATGCGCACGAAATCAGTACGCCCTTTCGGGCCGGTGACGCGCTTGAAGCTGGCGGTCACGCCTGGGTAACTGGCAAAAAGATCCACCACCTGCTGGCCATCCACGTAGGCGCTATCGAGTAACTCAAAAACCTGCAGTGTCTGCTGTAAACTCATATTGAATTCCCTGGGTTATTTCTTGGTGCTACTGGCAAAAAGAGAATGGAAGAAGCTGTACAGCGCGTCGCCCGCAATAAACCCTGCGGCCATCACCTCCATCGGTGAACGTCCACGCTCGCCCCACACTCGAATGATCAGGATACGTAGTGCGATCCCCACCATCACCGCCCAACCTGCTGCGGCGTTGTTGATTAACAAACCGGTCGCCAGCAATACGCCTAACTGACGCTTCGGCCCACCGATAAACTGAATAATCGCCCCCGGAATCGCCCACATCAGCAAACTTCCGGCAATGCCTGGCTCGGCACCGGCCTGAATGGTTTTGGCGTAAACGCGTGCCACTGGCGGCAGCAGGTTTTCGGCGAAGAACAGGTTGTGTGCGTACCACACCACTGGAATACAGATCACAAAGGCGATCATCGCGGCGATTAACTGGATACGGCGGCCCCACAGCTCTTGCTGCAGATCGGCACCGTTACCGCGCAGGATAAAACCGGCTTTCAGGTCGTAGCCCATATCAGCAAAGGCAGGTCCTGTTGCGGCGGTGAAGCCACACAACAGGCAGAGCGCCAGCGGCGGGAAGCCGAGCAGAATACCGAGGATCAGGGTTATCAGCGCTACGGCAAAGGCCGGGAACCAGCCTGAGTGCATCGCGGCGATGCCGACAATCAATTCATGCACGAAGGCAGCAAACGCGGCATACACGATAAACAGCACCAGCATCGGCAAGCCCATCTGGCTCCACAAACCGCCCGCCAGTGCCAGCAGCGTGGAGATGATGATGTAGCCAACGGTGCCGAAGCCGAGAGAACGCTTCACTTCGCTGTCGCTGCGGCTGACATTCAGCTGATCGTTGCGACGGCTGACAATCACCTGCACGACCTGAATCAGCGCCACCAATCCTGCGCCGACCATCATGCCGTGTGGGATATACAACGCATTGATATCGATACCAGCAACCGGTTGCGCATAAGCACGCAACAGAAAACCAATACCCAACATGCTCAGCGCCCAGATATTGCCAATAAAAGCAGTACCGAAGGCCGACATGGGGATTTTCAACATCGAACCGGCAATGCCGCCGACAATACCCACCACCAGCAACCACGCCTGACGGCCGCCTTTATCGCCGGCTTTGATCGCTTCCGCGGCTGCTACGCCCGGTGGCCACGCATTGCTGGCCGGGAACACGCGGGTATCGAACAAGCGGTATAGCAGATAGGCATCCAGCAGCATCGCCGCACTGACACCGACAAACAGCGGCAGTACCAGCTGCGGTTCACCCAGCGCCCACGGCACGGCAATCGGCATCAGCAGACTGTTCGCCGCACCAAAGGTGGCAGAAGAGATGGCGGTTTGCGCAAGGTTCTGTACTTCGATGGAGCGATAACGACGGAACCATTGCAGAGGAATGCGCGCCAGCAACATGGCAAACAGCGCACCGATAATAGAGGTATTGGGTGTCACCCCAATGGTGGTAATCAGCTGAACCCCGATGATGGCACCTGCTACAGACAGCAGAACCAGCATTAAGCCCACGCCGATACTTTTTATTGGATTATGTTGACGCATATTATCCCCGTATTTTCACCCTGTAGAAAACGCGTAATACGTTTTATGCCCGACACGCGGGACATCAACGCTTTTAATAAATCGTTCCCTGATTTTTGAAATAGGCAGGTCCGAAGACCTGCTATTTCCCTGGTGTGGCGCGAATAAACGCCTTTAAATCGAAAATAAGGTTATGCGCCGTATTTCTCGGCCATCAATGCAGCCGTTGCGCGCAGTTCGCTGAGCAGCGCGTCCGGATAACCCGGGGCCGCTTCTTGCGAGAGAAACGAGAGACACAGTGCGGCACTTTCGCCGCGATGCTTATTGGTGACCGCCACCGCCAGTGAGCTGATGCCTGGCAACGTCTCATTGCGTGCCAGTGCCCAGCCCTGCTGGCGAATCACCGCTAATTCTTTACAGAGTGCATCAATGTTCAGCGGCGAGTTTGCGGATGCGGCTTGCCAGTCATCGGCAAAACGCGCACGCACTTCGTCATCACTCAACTGTGCCAGCAGCACGCGCCCGGTAGAGGTACCAGAAAGGGAAACACGCGTACCTGGCGGCGTGACGAGTTGGGTGAAAAAACGGCCGTGATACATGCGCATCACCAGAACGTCTTGCCCATCCAGCACGGAGATGTACCCCATACAACCACTGCTAGCCGCCAACTGCGCCATTGGCGCAGAAGCGCTATCCACCAACGGCGTAGATAAGTAGTGCCCCGCAACTGAAAGCAACACACGACCAATCTGGAAACAGCGACTATCGGGATCACGCTCAAGCAATCCTTCACTTTCCATGGTCGCCAGCAGGCGAGAAACGGTACTTTTCGGCAATCCCAACGCGTCAACCACCTCGGTGAAGGTCAGGCCCGGATGGCCCTGCGTCACGCCAAAGCGCTGGAAAAGCTTAAGTACGGCAGCGGCGTTTTCGAGTGTGGTCATGGCGTCGGTTTCACTATGTGGAACTGAGTTCCTATATCAATACAGTGAAAGTAATTCGCTCTGCTGATCGGGTCAAGCGCAAATTTTGAACCGGCTATATTTGCGTCGATTTAACGCAGCATAAAATACGGCGCAAACTGAAAATAAAGTAACGTTATCAGGCAAGCAGGAATAACAGCAAAAAAGATGGCGGTTCTGGCGGGCATATTAGTCATTTTAAGGCAGTTGAAAATAACTGTTTAGCCACGGAAAGTAATCACTGATTAACAGGCGTCCCTGCCCGCGAGATTTACTCTTTATCCGCGTCTTCATAACGCGCTTTGGCATCCTGCGCTTCGGCTTCAGTTTTGTGCTCACTGATCAGTGAATCGGGCTTCGGATGGTCAGCGCGTAACTCATACCAGGTCACGGTATTGTCTGCCGCGCCTTTCTCTACGGCAACGATGCGCGCTTCTCGCGGGTACGGTGGTTTGGTTGGCATAGATTTCCCTCTTATGTCTGGTTTCCACACAGACAGCGGCGATCCCCCTGTCTCTAATAAAGTATAGACAATGGAGGATCGCGAGAAAAAAGAGGGATAAATCTGAAGGGGTTAGCTGGCGCGGGCGAGCGAGAGGGATTGCAGAATTTGATCAACAACCTGTTCTGGCGCCTGCATGGCATTCACTTCATGGTGCGCGGTCTGCCGGTAAAGATGCGCGCGCTCGCGCAGAATATCGCTCATCTCCTCGGCAATCGGACGACCGGTTAGCGTCGGGCGCTGTGCGGCTTCGGGCTGACGTTCAAGACGATCGGCCAGTACCGTTGACGGGGCATTTAACCAAATCACCTGCCCATGTTCGCGCATAAAGCGACGATTCACCTCAGCCAACACCATCCCGCCGCCGGTGGCAATCACCGTTGCCGGCGCTGTGACCGCCCGCAGCGATTCAGTTTCGCGCGCACGGAAGCTGTCCCAGCCTTCAGCCGCGACGATTTCCGCCACGGTGCGTTGCGTCGTGAGCTGCAGGTTATGATCGGTATCGCTAAAGGCATAACCAAGCGCCTGAGAAAGGGCCTGGCCGATGGTGGTTTTACCGCAACCGCGTGCGCCGATCAGATAGATGGGTAATGACATCCGGGCTCATCCTCCGCCGTATTTATGCCGCACGGGCAAGGTCATCAGGTCAATATTGCGTCGCATGATACCTGGATTTTATTTTATCAGCCACCCGCGAAGCACGATTTACGCGTATTTACGGCCCTGAATTCATTATCAACATGATTAATAAAGATAAAATGATGCGCGTTTCGTGCATCAACCTATTTGTAAGCACGGGCAACATTTCCTTACCAGGCCACTGATTTACTTTCTGTCACGTTGACCACATATAAGGAGGTACGAATCATTGGAGGTTCACACCATGCAGAACGAAGAACAACAGTTAATTGACAATCTCTTTAGCCGACTGAAACAGGCTGAAACCCAGAGCGGGCCGCGTGATGCCGGTGCCGAGCAGCTGATTAAACAGCACTTGCAGAGCCAGCCTGGTGCGCCTTATTACATGTCACAGGCAATCCTGATTCAGGAAGCAGCGCTGAAAAAACTCAACGCTCAGGTGGCCGATCTGGAGAATCGCCTGGCACAGGCTCAGCAACAACAACAGCAAGCACCGCAGCAGAGCAGCGGTGGTTTCCTGTCGAGTCTGTTTGGCGGCGGTTCTCGCCAGTCTGCGCCGCAGCAGCAACAGCCAGTGTGGGGCAGCGCGCCGCAGCAGCCTCAGCAGCAATACGCGCAGCCCCAACAGCAATATGCGGCTCCGCCTGCGCGCGGCACGGGTTTCCTCGGTGGTGCATTACAGACAGCTGTAGGTGTGGCCGGGGGTGTGGTGATGGCCGATATGCTCACCAGCATGTTCCATCATTCTCAGCCGGAAGAGATTGTGAATATCATCAACGAACCGGCGCTGCCGCAGGTGGATAACAGCCTCGATACCTTTAACGGTAATGACAGCAACAATGCCTTCCTGAACGACAACGCCAGCTGGGATAACAACAGCTTTGCGGATAACAACGACTTCAGTGACTTTGGTGGCGGCGACTACGACGACGATGACAGCTTCGTCTGATTAGCGCTGGCGTAACCACTTATCCAATTCGTTAGCAAACAGCTGGCGGTCACGTTGGTTTAGCGCCGACGGGCCGCCACTTTGCACGCCACTCGCTCGCATTGTTTCCATAAAATCACGCATGGTCAGACGCTGACGAATGGTATCCGGTGAGTAGCGCTCGCCGCGCGGATTCAACGCCGCAGCGCCCTTCTCCAGCACTTCTGCCGCTAAGGGAATATCCCCGGTGATCACCAGCTCGCCCGGCTGCACACGCTTCACTATCTCGTTATCAGCCACATCAAATCCCGCCGCGACCTGCAGCGTTTTCAGCCACGGTGATGGCGGTACGCGCAGCGGCTGATTCGCCACGAAAGTCACGGTGATTTTGGCGCGTTCGGCGGCTCGGTACAGCACTTCTTTGATGACATTGGGGCAGGCATCGGCATCAACCCAAATCGACATGTGTTTTCCTTTTTCCTACAGAATTGCAGGCGATCTTGCCCGCTTGCGGCAGAATGGCAAATATTTTTAAGCGGCTTGTTATTCAGCACAGCTGTCGTAAGCTAACTCGCACGAGAAAATGAACACTTAAAGGATAGAGCGATGCTGGAGAAGAAAATCGGGTTTATCGGCTGCGGCAATATGGCGAAGGCCATTATCAGCGGACTGGTCAACAGCGGGCTGATTGCCCCGGCTAACATCTGGGTTTGCGACCGCAAACCGGCCACCAATCAGGCGATGGCAGAGCAATATGGCGTGACAGCGGCTGAAAGCCCAGAGAGTCTGGCACGTGAAGTCGATATCCTGTTTGGTGCCGTGAAACCGAATGTGATTCTCAAAGTGCTGAAAGATCTCGCGGGTCAATTGAAGAAGGATTCGCTGGTGGTGTCGATCGCCGCAGGCGTCACCCTCGATTCACTGGCCGCCGTGCTGGGGCACGACCGCAAAATCATCCGCGTGATGCCGAATACACCGTCGCTGGTGAACGAAGGCATGACTTCGATTACCCCTAACGTACTGGTGGAACCGCATGAAGTCGACGAAGTGGTTGGCATCTTCGAGAGCTTCGGCAAAGCGGCGGTGGTAAATGAATATCTGATTCATGCCGTGGTCGGTGTGAGTGGTTCGGCTCCGGCCTACATATTTATGTTTATCGAAGCAATGGCAGATGCTGCCGTGCTTGGCGGTATGCCGCGTGCGCAGGCTTATCAATTTGCCGCGCAGGCGGTAAAAGGTTCTGCGCAGATGGTACTGGAAACCGGTAAACACCCTGGCGAATTGAAAGATATGGTGTGCTCACCTGGCGGTACCACCATCGAAGCGGTGAAAGTGCTGGAGGAGAAAGGCTTCCGCGCGGCGGTGATCAACGCGATGCAGCAGTGCATGGCCAAGTCCGAAGCATTAAGTAAGCAGTAACCTATTGGGTTTCATCAGGTGCGTCTGTCCGCGCACCTGATCCCGCCCAGTCTTGCCCCCCTTTACGCGCCCTGTCCCTGATAGGCTTCAAATAGCGCCAGCCCTTGCGCCAGCGTCATCGGTTGCTGCATGGCTTCCACCAGCGTCGCGGTCAGCGTGTACATCCCAGCTGAACACACCGCCGCGATGATGCCCTGACGACAGTAAAAGGCGATAAAGCTTTTGTCCTGAAGCGATCCCAGCAGTCGGTAGTCGTCCCACTCTTCGGCATGGCCCAGATATTCGTAGCGCGTGCCGTAGTGCGCAGTCCAGAAAAACGGCACGCGATCATACATCACTCCTTTACCCAGCATATTGAGTGCCGCGATACGTCCCTGCTGATGTGCCACACGATAGTGTTCAATGCGCTGCGGGCCACGCGGCGTGAGATAACTGGCAATATCACCCGCGACCCAGATATTTTCAGCAACACGTAGCTGCCCATCGGCGAGCAGGCTGCCATCGTCCTGCAGTGGCAAATCGTGGATGAAATCTGTCGCCGGTTTCACGCCAGTGGCAAACAGCACCTGACTTGCTGGCACGGATTTACCCCCTTTTAGGCGCACCGCACGCACCTGCTCATCCCCTTCCAGCGCTTCCGGCTTACCCTCAACAAATTTCACCCCATTGCTGCGATGCAGTTCGTAAAAATGGCGTCCAATCTCTTCACCAAACTGCTTTGCAAACGGCAGTGGATGACGGGCAATCACCGTGACATCCACATCCCGATTGCGCAGCGCGCCCGCCATCTCCATACCGATAAAGCTATTGCCGATTATCACCAGCTGCTCTGTTTGATCCACCTGTTTGAGCAGTTCATCCGCCTGATTTAGCGAACGTAACAGATGCACCCCCTGCAAATCCTTACCGGGGATGTTAAGCGGCTGCGGCACGCCGCCGCTGGCAATAAGTAGCTGGTCAAATTTCACTGTCTGACCATCCGCAAGAATCAACGTCTGATCCTGCGCCTTGAGTTGCGCGACCTCACCCTGAATGCGCTGTAGCGAACCCAGCACATCCGGCTTAAGCAGTTTAGGCACATCCTCGATCGCCATTTTTCCCGAGGGCACAAATTTGCTCAGCGCGGTGCGATCGTAAGGGGCGGCAGATTCGCGCTCCACCAGCACAATGCGGCCACTAAAACCTTCATCACGTAGCGTCCAGATCGCCGCACTGCCTGCGGCTCCAGAACCTAAAATCACGCACACCGGCGATTCGCCCTGAGCGGCGGGGGCGCTGGCAGGCGACATCGCCTGCGGATTGACCAGCACCTTGCCCTGTTCAACACGCACCGGATAGCGTTTAAGATTGGCCAATGCCAGCGGCTCACACATTTTGCCATCACGCAGTTGAAATACCGCCTTGTGCCACGGACACACCAGCTTATCGCCGCAGATTGCGCCCTGCTCTAACGGCGCTCCCGCATGGGGACACTTTGCCTGCAACGCCTGCACCCGTTCGCCATCGCGAACCAGCACCATATCGATATCACCCACGGTGAATTTGGTGGGTTTGCGCTGCGCCAGCGACTTGAGTTCCACGACAGATTGATAGCTCACGATTAGCCTCCTGCGTTGTTATTGGATTTGACGACATTACATCCCTACAAACAGTAAGCCTGGCAAAGCAGGAGGATTTCGCTGGAGAAACAAAGCGTAACGGCGGATAAGCTATTACTTATCACACCGTTAGTGAGGAAAATAAAATCGCGCTTCAGGCTAAGCCGCTTGCCACACCTTTTTGCCCTGTTTGATACACGCAACTAACGCCACGCTCCCATCTGGCTGGGGTTTCAGCAACAACACATCCGCCGGCGCGCCGGGTGCCAACCCATGCTGCTGTGGCAAATCTAACTGCCGTGCCGGACGAATCGATGCCATCTCAATCGCCTGCGGCAAAGAGGCTAATTGTTGCCGCAGCAGAAAATTGACGCCATCCAGCAGCCCACGCGCGGAACCGGCCAGCAGCTGGGGCGCATCCGCCATGCTGAGCCGCCCTTCCACGCTCAACTGCACACGTCCACCTATTGCCGAATCGTAAATCCCTGGCGGCTGCCCGGCAAAGCAGGTCACATCACTCACCAGCAGCGCCTGCTCGCCTTTTGCCCGCATAAAGACTTTCAACACCTCTGCGGGCAGATGATTACCATCGGCAATCAGCGTGGCCGCCAGCGCATCTTCCGCCAGCTGCTGCCAGATGTAATTGGGATGGCGCGGCAGTTGCAGGTGCGCACCATTGCCCAGATGAGTTGAAAGCGAAGCGCCTGCCAGCACCGCATCATGAATCTGCGCGGCAGAGGCCGAAGTGTGCCCAATCGCCACCCGAACCTGCTGCGCCACGCAATGTCGGATGAGCTCGCCGCTTTGCGGCCATTCCGGTGAGAGCGTCAGCAAACCAATGCGCTGCTGCGCGGCCCGTTGCCAGCTTTCAAACAGGAACATATCCGGCGCACAGATCGCCTCCCGTGGATGCGCACCACGCGGGCCGTCCTCCGGTGACAAAAATGGCCCTTCCAGATGAAAACCCGGCACCGCCAGCGCGACGTCCGAATAGTGCTCACAGGCGCTGGCCAGCTGCTGCAACGCTTGCGCAATCTCCCCGGGCTGAGCGGTGATCACCGTCGGCATAAAGCTGGTGACCCCTTGTTGCCACAACGCGCGCGTGGCATCCAGCACATCCTGTTCGCTAAAAGGAAAGTGATTAAAGTCCACGCCCTGAAAGCCGTTAACTTGCAAATCCACCAGCCCCGGCGCCAGAATCAGATCGTTGTCGGGCTCTGGCAACGATCGCACCTCTGCCAGCAGGCCTTCACACATGTAGAGCTCAATCGGATCCAGCGTGCGGTAATCGCGACCGCGTAATAGCATTTCAGTCAAAAATCACCTCCGCGCAGGCATCGGCGTCGGTATATAGCGTGCAGTTGGGATGCTGGCGCAATCGGGTTGCCGGGCAAGCCGTGGATATCGCGTCGTGCAATGTTGCCTGCACCGCTGCCCGTTTGGTCGCACCCGGCACCATGCAGAACAACCTGGTGCCACGCATCAAAGCGGGAATGGTCAGCGTCACCGCGTGCGTCGGCACCTGCTCGAGTGTGGGGAAACAGCCGTCGTTGACCTGCTGCTGACGGCAGGCGTGATCCAGTTGCACTGTCTTGACGCTAAGCGGATCGCTGAAATCCGCTACCGGCGGATCGTTAAAGGCCAGATGGCCATTTTCACCAATGCCCAGACAGACCACATCGATCGGTGCCGCCTCCAACTTGCGCGCATATTCGCGACACACTCCCGCAGGATCGCCACCTGAAGGGATGAGATACACTTCGCCAGGTTGTACCCGGTCAAACAGATGTTCACGCAGGAAATGGCTAAAGCGCTGCGGCGCATCTTCATTCAACCCAATGTATTCATCCATATGGAACGCGTGAATACGCGACCAGTCGAGATTCGGCGCGGCAGCCAGCGCGGCAAGAAACTCATGTTGTGAGGGGGCGGCAGCAAATACCATCCGCACCACCGCCTGCTGTTGCAGTAATTGCTGCAAATGGGCGATGGCATCCTCTGCCGCCGCGATACCTAATGCATCACGATGGGCGAAGCGCTTGACCCACAAGCGGTCGCGCTTTCCCTGTTGTAAAAGCGTCATTCTTATCCCTCCTGAGAAGCGTTGTGACTTTTCGGCCAGTGCGCACTGGCGGGCATATCCTGATCCTGATTGAGTGCCGCGAGCAGCGCGTCGACTTCCGGACTGACCGGTGCACGACGCAGCCATCCCATCACCACAAACAGCATCAGCGATGACATCACGGGGGCGGCCACCTGAGTGGCAGTGCTGACATCAGTAAAGATAAATTTCACGCAGAAAAAGGTGCCCACGCCCACGGCCCAACTCATCAGCGCCGCGGCACTGCCGCTACGACGAAATGCGGGCAGTAAGCCTAAAAGCATCGGAATCGAAATGGGCCCCACTAATCCACCGAACCAGATAATCAGCAGAGACAGCACACCGCCGAAACGGCTGGCATTCATGGCGATAATCAACGTGGTGATGATGAAGAGAAAAGCCGTCAGACGCGCGACGAGCAGCGAGCTTTTACCGCGCTGAAAATGGCGCGGCAGCATGCCGGGCAGAATGTCACGCGTAACCACCGCCGTGATGGCATTGGCATCTGATGAAGTCATCGACAGTGTGTGAGTGAACATCGCCACCAGCACTAATCCTATTAACCCATTCGGCAGTAATTCCATCGCCATCACAGAGTATGAACGTGAGGGATCGCTAAGATTGGGGAACAGCAGCGGTGCCGCCCACATCGGCCAGAACAGTATCAGCGGCCAGATCAGGTAAAGTGCGGCCGAGAGCAACGCCGCTTTACGTGCATCGCGACCCGCCGGTGCGGCGATGAAGCGCTGTGCCAGATTCCAGGTGCCGCCGTTGTAGCTCAGGGTGTAAATCACAAAGTAGGCGAGGATAAAGCCGAGCGTATACGGCTCCTGAACGATGTCGGTGTGGGTGGCAGGCAGGTGTTGCCAGATGGTGAGTAGCTCGCCGAAACCGCCCAGATGCATCGCCACGGCCACCACCATGACCATCGCGGCGACAAACTGCACCACAAACTGGCCGAAATCATTGCAGGCATCGGCCCATAAACCGCCCATCACGGTATAAAACAGGCTAAGCGCCCCGGAGATACAGATGCCAATCAACGGATCTAACCCGGTAAAGACATTGATGATTACGGCAATGGCGGCCCATTTGGCGCCGACGTCGAAGGTTTTCAGCAGCACCCCACTCCACGCCAGCACCATTTGCGTTGGCAGGTTATAACGCGTGGCGAGGTACTCCATCGGCGATTCGATATTCATATGGATTCGCAGTCTGGCCCAGCGTGGAGCAAACAACCGCGACCCGATTAATACCGCAACGGAGATGGGAAACGCCCACCAGAAATAGATGGTGATGCCCATGTTATAAGCCACTGCCGCATAGGCCACGAACACGGCCGCACTGTAGCCGGACATATGATGCGAGACGCCCGACAACCACCAGGGCATTTTCCCGCCTGCCGCAAAGAAATCACGCGTACTGCCGACTTTACGCATCGCCCAGAGCGTAATGGCCACTATCATCAGCGCATAGAGCGCCATCACAGCATAATCAAGCACATTCATAGCCGTCTCCACAGGTCAAATCTGCCCGACGAAAGCATCCGGTTCGAGGGGAAGGATAGATTATTTTTTAATTAGTCCTTATTTATGATTAATGCATCCTGGCAGCATTACCGCGTTTAAAATGTGACGACGCTCCGGCTATTACTTTTTCTTCTGACCGATGAATGGGAGCGAGTGAGAAGCAATAAAAAAGGGCTCATACACAGTATGAACCCTTAAATCAGGTGCAATTCGATTAGGCTTTTTTCAGGCAGGAACTCATAAAGGTCTTACGTGCATCGCCGCTGAGTTTTTTATCAGCCGCGTCGGTATTACAGGTTTTCATCTTCATTTGCTGCGGCGTCATGCTGCCCATCTTGCTGTCTTTTTTCAGACAGTCGCTCATGAAGGATTTACGCGCATCCCCTTTTAAATCCTGAGAAGATGCGTGTTGATTACACATGGTCATTTTATTTTGTTGGGCGGTTTTCTCTGCTGCACCCGCATTGCCCGCCAACAGCAGGCCTGCTGCTATCATTGCCAAAAGACACGATTTCATTGCCGGAATCTCCATAGAATTATTGCCTCTTAATCATGGCAGGAAATAAGCAATGCAGAAAAAAATATATTCCCTCGTCCAGAGCTTGCTGCGAGCACGCTAACAGCAAAATCGGTTCTTCAGCGTGGCGTGACGCTTACACGCGGGGATGATTCAGCAGCTTTTCAACGTAGTTACGCAGCAGAGTGGTATCTGGGGTTTCTGCCGCAGGGGCAAGTGGAGGCATCGCGGTGGCGATACCGGCCGCAATCTCGTTGAATTGTTCAGGATCCAGCTTACGCAGCATGGCCGTCAGCACAATTTCTAATGCCTCTACCTGGACCACTAATTCTTTTGACTCTTCTTCTTTCTCAGCCAGTTTTAGCAGAAGTTCCGCGATAAGGTTTTTCATGCGACAGGCTCAATAAGAGATGGAAAACAGACGTTAGCATTGAGGGGGTTAAAACAACAGGGATTTTTGGCGGTTTGCTTAAATTTTAGAATAAGCGCAGCGTTAAAAAAGAAACGGAATTTCAATATGTAACGGCGAAACGTTTCACTTCATTGGTCATGCTTCTTCGAAACGTTTCGCGCGTAATCATGCATTAACGTCTGGCGCTAATTAATGGGGTCCCATAAAGCCATGCCCTGGACCGCCACCGCCGCCAGGACCACCCCAACCGCCTCCGCCACCCGGCGGTGGGAAGATACAACCGCTCAGCGCGGCCACCAATGCCACAACGGCAGCGATTTTAATAATACGGACCATAATTACCTCTGGATGGTGAAATCGGGCTGAGTGTATGAGGCGGTAACGGGCACGACAATACAGAATTCTCTGCAACCCGGCGCTATTCATCTCTGCTCACCACGCTTAACAAATTACTGGCACTACGCCCGCAAAAAAACCACAGAGGCATCATCATATTGAAGAAAATTTCAACCATTGCGGGCGGTCGATCACTTTACACGCCGCGCGAAATGACGCAATGTGAGCGCATTACAATCAATGAGATCTTACCATGACCCTGCCCACCCTTTCTCTCAGTGATATCCTGGCGCGTCGCGACTGGGAAAATCCGGTGATCACTAGCCTGAACCGTCTGGGTGCCCATCCGCCGTTTTCCAGCTGGCGCGATGAAGTCAGTGCGCGCGACGATGCCCCTTCTCCATCACACCAGTTACTGAATGGACACTGGAGTTTCAGCTATTTCTCACAGCCTGAAGCGGTGCCACAAAGCTGGTTGCTGCAGGATTTGCCTGGCGCGCACTCCCTGCCCGTGCCTGCAAACTGGCAGCTGCATGGCTTTGACGCGCCAATCTACACTAACGTGCAATATCCGATTCCTGTGAACCCGCCGTTTGTTCCTCAGGAAAACCCCACCGGATGTTATTCGCTCACATTCAATGTCGATGAGAGTTGGCTGACGCAAGGACAAACGCGCATTGTGTTTGACGGCGTTAACTCGGCCTTTTTCCTGTGGTGTAACGGCCAGTGGATCGGCTATTCACAGGACAGCCGCCTGCCCGCCGAGTTTGATCTCAGTCAGGCATTACAGCGTGGCCAGAACCGACTGGCAGTGATGGTGTTGCGCTGGAGCGATGGCAGCTATTTAGAAGATCAGGACATGTGGCGCATGAGCGGGATTTTCCGCGACGTCAGCCTGCTGCATAAGCCATCGACTCAACTGGCCGATGTGCAAATCGAAACGGCGCTGAGCCCGGAATATATCCGTGGCGATCTGCGCGTGAGTGTCAAAATTCACGCCGGCGAACACCCGCTTAATCAGTGCCGTCTGCGTGTGAGCCTGTGGCAGGACGAAACCTGCATCGGCAGTGAAGAACAAGCGCCGGGCAGTGCGGTGATTGACGAACGTGGGCATTACCCAGAGCGCGCGCTGCTGGTGCTGCCGATAAAAAATCCCCTGCTGTGGAGTGCGGAAACGCCCCATCTCTATCGTGCCGTGGTGACGCTATTGGATGACAACGGGCAGGTGATTGAAGCCGAAGCCTACGATGTCGGCTTCCGGCGTGTCAGCATTGAAAACGGTCAACTGTGCGTCAACGGCAAGGCCCTGCTGATTCGCGGCGTTAACCGTCATGAACATCATCCGGAAAATGGCCAGGTGGTGGATGAAGCCAGCATGCGGCGCGATATTGAATTAATGAAACGCCACAACTTCAACGCCGTTCGCTGTGCGCATTATCCCAACCATCCGCTGTGGTATCGCCTGTGCGATGAATATGGCCTGTATGTCGTCGATGAGGCCAATATTGAAACCCACGGCATGCAGCCCATGAACCGTTTATCGGCCGATCCACGCTGGTTCGCCGCCTATAGCGAGCGCGTCACGCGCATGTTGCAGCGCGATCGTAACCACGCTTGTATCATCATCTGGTCACTCGGCAATGAGTCCGGCCATGGCAGTACCCATGATGCGCTCTATCAATGGGTGAAAAGCAGCGATCCGACCCGTCCGGTGCAATATGAAGGCGGTGGCGCCAATACTGCCGCCACCGATATTGTCTGCCCAATGTATGCGCGCGTTGATCAAGATCAGCCCTTCCCTGCCGTACCGAAGTGGTCATTGAAAAAATGGATTGGCCTGCCGGGTGAAACGCGTCCGCTGATCCTCTGCGAGTATGCGCACGCCATGGGCAATAGCTTCGGTGGCTTCGCCAAATACTGGCAGGCTTTCCGTCAGTTCCCGCGCCTGCAGGGCGGTTTTGTCTGGGATTGGGTCGATCAAAGCCTGACGCGTTATGACGAACAAGGCCAGCCATGGCAGGCTTACGGCGGCGATTTTGGCGACACGCCTAACGACCGCCAGTTCTGTATGAACGGTCTGGTGTTTGCCGATCGAACGCCGCATCCGGCTTTGTTTGAAGCGCAGCGTGCACAGCAATTCTTCCAGTTCCAGCGCGATGCCAGTAATGCCTGGCGTTTCACGATCTCCAGCGAGTACCTGTTCCGCAGCAGCGATAATGAAGTGCTGCGCTGGTCGATTGAACAGGATGGCGTTTCCGTCGCGCAGGGCGAACTGCCGCTGCATCTCGTCGCGCAGGGCAGCCAGACGATTGATATTCCAGCCGCTGAACATTTACAAGGGAATGCGTGGCTGAATCTCGCGGTACATCAGATCGCTGCCACCGCATGGTCGGAAGCCGATGCCCGCGTGGCCTGGGATCAGTGGCCGCTGCCCGCCGCGTTAATGCCTCGTGTGATTGATGCCACGCCCACCGCGCCAGAGCTGATAGCCAATCACGATTTGGTTGCCGTGCAACTGCCGCAACAGCGTTGGCACTTCTCGCGCCGCAGTGGGGAATTGGTGCAGTGGTTTGTTAACGATGAAGAGACAATGCTGACGTCATTGCAGGAGTGCTTTGTACGCGCGCCGATTGATAACGATATCGGCACCAGTGAAGCCGCCAATGTCGATCCCAATGCCTGGGTGGAGCGCTGGAAACACGCGGGCTATAACCAGCTGGAAGCAGTGCTGCAGGATATGCAGGTCGATAGTCTGAAACACAGCGTGCTGATTGAAACCTGGCATCAGTGGCAGGCCAATGGGCAGGTGATCTTTACCAGCCACAAGCGTTATCAGATCGGTGGCAACGGTGAGTTGAGCGTCAGTGTCGAGGTGCAACAGGCGCCGGGCTTGCCTGCTCCCGCGCGCATCGGGTTGCGTTGTCAGTTGAGGAGCGCGCCGCAGAGTGTGAGCTGGCTCGGCCTGGGCCCGCATGAAAACTATCCGGATCGTCAGCTGGCGGCGCAGTTTTCACACTGGCAGCAGCCGCTGACTTCGCTGAGTACCGCCTATGTGTTTCCCGGTGAAAATGGATTGCGCTGCGGTACGCGCCAGCTTGATACCGGCAGCTGGCAGGCGAGCGGCGATTTTGCGTTCTCGCTCAGCCGCTTCAGCCTCGAACAGCTGCGTGATACCTCGCATCGCCATCTGTTGCGGGAAGAAGAAGGCTGTTGGCTGCACCTTGATGGCTTCCATATGGGCGTGGGCGGTGACGATTCCTGGAGCCCCAGCGTCAGCCCGGAGTTTTTGCTTTCTCAGCAGCAGTGGCACTACGCGCTGACGCTGCGCCAGTAGACTTCTTCGCCGCCTCACCTTGCTGGCTCAGCGGTGGAGTCAGCTCGGTTTTCGGGCGGCGATAGAAGCGGCGCAGAAGCAGGACATTCAACAGCACCACCACGGCGGTAGCGAAGAAGACCCAGCGATAGCCGGTCGCAGCAGACACCGCCGCACCCAATAGCGGGCCGGCCACGTTGCCGAGATACATAAAGGATTGGTTGTAGCCAAAGATGCGTCCGGTGACATTATCGCGCGAGTGGCGTACCAGCAGCGTTTGTACTGCAGGCATCATCGCGCCATCGGCAAAGCCCAGCAGGAAACGCAGCACGCCTAACTGAGTGGCGCTGGTAACGAATGACATCGCCATCAGCAACACCAGAGAAAACAGCATGGTGCCCATCAGAATGCGCTGCGTGCCAATGCGATCGCCCAGCTTACCCAAACGAGGGGCGGAGATCAGCGCCGAAACGCCCGGCAGTGCGGCAATCACTCCACTGAGGAAGGCCAGATTCTGCGCATCGGGCGCCAGCTCACGCACGAACAGCGTCAGGATCGGGTTCACCGAGCCGTTACACATCTGGATCACCATGGTGGTGACGAAAAGACACATCATCAGGCGAGGATTGTCGAGGCTGCGGAACACCTCGCGTCCGCTCATTTTGTCCTGCTTGCTCACTGGCGTGTAGCCGGTCTCTTTGATCAGGAACAACGTGACAAGGAAGCTCACCATCAACAGCACTGCCGTGACAATAAACACCATGCGCAGTCCCAGCCAGTCAGCCAGAAGCCCGCCAATCATCGGCCCCAGAATCACGCCGCCAATTTGTCCGGTGGAGACACAGCTCAATGCCCAGCCGCTGCGCTCACGCGGAACCTGAGCGGCCACCAGCGCCATCGCATTAGGAATATAACCGGATGTCAGGCCCATTAGCGCACGCAGCAGCAGCAGTTGCCATGCTTCGGTCACAAACGCCTGCAGCAGAATCACCGCGCCCATGCCAAAGGATGCGCGTAACAGCATCAGCTTGCGCCCTTTGCGGTCAGCCAGACTGCCCCACAGCGGTGCCACCGCAGCAGATACGATGAAGGTGATACTGAAGGTGAGACCCGACCAGACGCTCAGTGCATTGGTGCCATGGATACCGAGTTCCTCAACGTAGAGCGGCAGGAAGGGAATGATCTGGCTGATGGCCAATCCAGTGAAAAAGCAGCCAAACCAGACCGAAATCAGATTGACCTTCCAGGACTCGATGGAGCGTAGCATGGGCATCTACATCAGAAAAAATGAAATGAGGGTTCAGTCTAACAACCTCATAACATCGCTGGACGGCAAAACATGGCATCGGGTTAAAAACGCAGTTTTCCGCTGCCGTGCGTGATTCTGCTCACAGCAAATAGTGTAAGGGGCACGATTTTTAGTGTCTTTATGTGCTGAAACAAACAACTCAGCAAGATAAGCGCATCGCGATAGAGAGCAAACGTGAAAAAATATGTCTATCCATTACTGACAATATTCGACGCCGCATCTATGTTTAAAAAATCACCGGCCATCGCTGGCGAGGCGCTGCCCGTTCTGGACAGTTCCCATGCTTAACCCATGTTTCCCAATGCTGCCAATAAACGGCGGTGGGCATCGTTGTCTCTGCGGAGGTCAGCCATGAGAGCACATCCTAACAGCGCCAGCCGGGCGATTACCGACTACTTCAACAGTCCTGCCTGGCATGCGCCGCACGAGAGCGATCTGCTGGCAGCGATCATGCGCGAATTGATGGATGATGGTCAGCCCGCGACCAGTAAAGCGATCATTGCGCGGGTGATTGCCAAACTGGAGTTTGAAGGGGATGAGCAGCAGCTCCAAAGCTATCGCAATCTGTTGGCGCAGTTGCTGGAAGACAGGCAACAAAAGCCGTAAGGTGCCGTCATTAAACCACCGAAGAAATCGCCTTGTGTGCGGCGGATTTAAAGGACATTTACAGCGTTCAGGGATTTCAAGACGCGCCGTAAGCGGGCGCGCCTCCATATCGTGTTACTTCACTGCGCGCAGGTGATCGGCCTCGCTGACCACCGCTTTTCCGCTTGTACGCTGGTACAGGCACAGCTCACGCCCAATCTGATTTTTCATGTGCTTCTGCGGATAACGCCCTTCCAGCAGTACCGCGTCGTAGCCGACGCTGTCGTCATACTGAATCGGTTTCCCCACCACCTTCACCCCTTTCAGGCCGCTGGCTTTCAGACAGGCTTGCTGCCGGGTTTGGCTGTTTTGCTGCCAGGCGGCTTCGCTCGAGGCGTGCGCCAGTGGACTTAATAGCAGGGTGATTAGCAGAATTTTTTTGGTGTGTCTCATCGTCGCTCCTCATCAATCCAGTACGGATTAATAGATAAAAAAATTCCCGCCGAGGCGGGAAGAAACAAGACGAGCATTGCATATTCGAGAGTGACGAGGAAATCTCCGTAATGCGCAGCTATCCTCGCCCGGCGCCATGACAGCCCGATGACAATGCGATGTCCGTTTGAATTTATCCGCAATAAACCCGCGAAATTTTACCACTCTGATCAGCAGTAAAATTCAGGCGGCGCAGGTTGAAGTCCATGGTGACGGCACCGTTCCACGGAATGGCGCGCACCGGCACCGCAAAGCGTTGGGTATCAAGGCTACTCAGTGGCTGGCCGATATAATTCTGATATTGCGATGCGCCACACTGATCGGTTTCGGGATCGTGGCTGACGGCAGCGGTGCTGTCTGGTTTGCTGGCGGACTGACAGGCGGTTAAGGCAAAAAAGGCCGTGGCCAGTAACGCTTTTCCATAATGGGTCACAAGTTTCTCCTCCTGGATAGAAAACGAACCGTTCCCGAGAGTAACAAAGCAAGCCGCTGATGTGAAAATAATGCCAGTGGATTAATCGAAGAATTGTGCTCTAACACGAGATTTCCCTCTCACTTCCCAGGATTAATCGCACGTCGTGTCTAAAATTTATGCGCTCAGACACTACAATTAACTAAGAATTATCTGAGGAGACGATAATGGAACTCGCCATTTTTATCGGTTTTGCCATCCTGATGACCGTGATTGCGGTGCGGGTGCGTTAAGCCCTGATGATACTGGCGGCTAAACGGCCGCCACGACGGAGAAGCCGCACTTATTGAGCGGCTTCTTTTTCATCCTGCAAGCGCACTTTAAACGCCCCAAGTGGCATTGGCTTGCCGAGAAAATAGCCCTGCCCCTCTTCACAGGAAAGCGCCTTCAGCTCATTGAGCTGCGCTTCGGTTTCAATCCCTTCTGCCGTGATGGTGAGTGCAAATGCCCGCGCCAATCCGACAATCCCCGCCACCACTGATTGCGCCTGCCTGGATTCCGGGAACTCTTTCATCCATGATCGATCGATTTTCAAGCCATTGAACGGGAAGGTTTTGAGATAGCCTAAGGCAGCATAGCCAGTACCAAAATCATCCACCGTCAGCCGCACGCCCAGCGCACGCAACCCCTGCATGATTTCCAGCGCACGATCGGGATGCTCGAAGGTCACGTTTTCAGTGATCTCCAGTTCCAGCCGTGTGGCCGGTAAACCGCTCACCGCCAGCGCGTGTGCGACACGATCCACCAGATCGCTGTTACGGAATTCCACCGGAGAGATGTTCACGGATACGTAACGCTGGTCGCCCCAATCGCTGGCATCATGGCAGGCGCGCATTAGCACCCAGTCACTGATGGCAGCGATCAACCCATTCTCTTCCGCCAGCGGAATAAAGCGGTCAGGGGTAATCCATTGATCCTCAGCCACTTGCCAGCGAATCAGCGCTTCTGCGCCAGCCAGCTGTCCACTTTGCAGCTGGTAACGCGGCTGATAGTGCAGGGAAAACGTATTGTTGCGGAGTGCCTCTTCAATCGCCTGCACCATATCGCGTTTCGATTGAATATGGTTGGCCATATCGTTGGAGTACCACACCCAGCGATCGCGTCCAGCCGTGCGTGCCTGACCGAGTGCAATGTCCGCCAGTCGCAGCAAGGCTTCCGGCTGGCTGGCATCCTGCGGTGCGCTGACAATCCCCATGCTGGCGGTAAGGCTCAGTTGGTGTGATCCGGTGATAATTGGCTGATGGACGGCGCGCTGCAGCGCACGGCAACGATACTCCAGCCCGGCACGCGAGCTTTCGCGCAGCAACAGAATAAACTCATCCCCGCCCAGCCGTGCCGCCAGTTCATCGGGACCAATCAGATTTTTCAGCCGCTGAGAAATCTCATTCAGCACCACATCGCCCACCGCATGGCCCCATGAATCGTTGATCGGTTTGAACTGATCCAGATCGAAGCTGATCACAAACAGCGGTGACGCTTGCGTGGCGTGTTCCAGATGCGTGGTCAGAAATTCCTGCAGTTGCATGCGGTTGGCGAGGCCAGTGAGCAGATCGTGGCGTGACAGGAACTGGATGCGCGCTTCCGCATCCACTTCATGGGTGATATCAGATACTGCACCGCGAAAGCCGGTACGCAAGCCGTTGCGGCGAATAGTTTTCGCCATCAGTTCACCGATACGACGCTCACCATTGGCGGCCATAAACTGGCAGCGCAGCGGCACATGCTGCATTTCATCGCCCTGACGCAGCAGCCAGGCCACCAGTGAATGGCTAGGATGGCTAAGGAGTTGATCCAGCGGGCGTCCAATCCAGCTTTTAATATCGTGTCCGGTGACTGCCGCAAAGCGCGAGGAGAGATAGCAAAGGCGCCCCTGATCGTCCACTTCCCAAATCCAGTCCGAAGCGGCTTCAGCCAGGTCGCGGAAACGCTCTTCACTGTTGGCCAGTTCACGCTGGCTGATGGCCAGCATTTCAAAGCGACGATCGGAAATGACGGCGTTATGCAGCGCATGGCGAATGACACGGCGTGTCACCAGCGCAACTGCCAGCGCCGTAAACAGCAACAGTGGCATCATCAGCCAGATCACGCCAAAACCGGGATTTTTGGCCTGCCAGCGCAATACCAGCGGCTCGCCCTGAATCACCGGTTCGGCCAGCCGCGGTTCATACAACGCATCGTTTAAGCCATTGGCGATGCGCGGCGCAATAACATTGAGTGCCTTGCCAAAGGCCTGCAATTTTTCCGGGGTCATGATGTTGACGAACACCATCACCGAAGCTGGGCCCGGAATAGTGGGAAGATCGGGTACCTTGCCTGGCGTGATCGGCGCGGCTACCACCAATGCCGGCTGTTGATTGATTATCGCATTGCGCGTAATGCCATCGTCAGGCTGGTGACGCGCGGCGGCCAACAACAGTGCAGTTTGCCCGCCCAGCCAACTCTCCAGCGAAGCCTCTGACAATTTGCCATCTACTACCGCATAGCGCGTTTTGCCGGCACCATCGATGACAAACACGCCGTCATAGTGATACTCCTTATACAGTCCCGGCCCTAAGTTCTCCTCGTCCCACGCCCAGACTTTATTTACCGTCAGGTGCAGATTCTTCCAGCCTTCACCCCAGTTGGCGTAATCACGTACATCGGTGATCATCTTCTCCTGCTGCTGTTGCCAGGCCTGGCGCATCAGGTTGACATCCTGCTGGATGGAGTCAGTGTTTTGTCGATGGGCAATCACCAGCACCATTACGACAGAAAGCAATAGCACGCCAAAGAGTAGCGACGTTAAGGTGCGCAGACTGCGTCGCGTCACCCGTACCGTGTGTGCTTCCATATTAGCCCTGGCAGGCAAGGTCGCGTGCCGGTGATACTCAGAATTCATGCAATGTGCTCGCAAACAGAGGCAGCAAAAAAGAAGACAGGGTGCGCTTTCGATGCGCCTCCGTCCTGTAATGGTTTTTTTGGTTATCGGCGCAGGCCGCTGCAGATTTAGTCCTCGCGGCGGAATTTTTGAGCAGTGCAATTCTGTGTGGGGCCATCTCGACAGCAATGATCGCCATTGCTACTATGCGTTTTCCTCTGCCCATTGAGCTGACTATGGACACCCAATCCGACAAAGTGACGCTGACGCTGTTCTACGCCGCGAGCTTTGTGGTGTATTACGTTGTGACCATGCTGATTACGCTGTTTCCCAACTACGGGGCGCTGCGCAATAACGGTTTACTGGTGCCGGTGCTCTGCTTGTTTGAATTCGCGGTGATCTACCCGCTGTATCGTTTTTACTGCCAACGCCGGACTGACATTCCACTGGGATATCTGCGTCCCGGCCAGGCGTTGCTGTTTGTGGGTGCGCTGGTGGCGCTGATGGTGGCGCAGACGCAATTCCTGCAACCGGAAGGCTGGTTGATTGCGCAGAGTCAACAGGGACGCAGTTCGATGCTGATCCTGCTGCTGACTGCGGTGCTGCTGGCACCGGTGTTTGAAGAGGTGTTGTTCCGCGGTTTTCTGTTACAAGGATTTTTGTTGTGGGCACCGAAGAGTCGCTTCGCCTGCATGCTGCTCACCTCGCTGCTGTTCGCCGCGATGCACACGCAATACGTGCATTGGGAAACCATCGTGGCCCTGACGCTGTTTTCACTGTTGCTGTGTTACGCCCGTCTGCGCAGTAATAGCCTCGCGCTGCCCATCTTCCTGCATACGCTGAATAACCTGATCGCGATTCTGCCCGCCTGGTTTTACGCATAAAAAAACAGCGCAATCTCTTGCGCTGTTTTCAGAATTAAAGCATCAGGAAATCGCCGAGTCTTTGTGTTTGTCCGCCTCAAAATGGGCTTTGAACTGCTCGTAGATAGAAATCATGTTTGAAGCATCGCCTTGCATTGGGCTGAGTTTGCCTGCACGCACCAGTTCAATCACCAGTTGCAGTGCGGCTTGTTTAGGGCTGCTAGCCGGATGGGCAATTTCGTTCAACATTGGTCACTCACTCATCATTTTTGTCAGGGCCGCACAGTTTAGCCCAGATTGTACTGCTGTTGTGCGTCGGTCTGGTTATAATCTCGCCGTTCGCACCACAAGGCCGCTCGGGGTGATCATTGACTCTGCTGCCGTTTGGCTATACTGGATTAAAAAAAGGAACGAACAGCCACTGCTTCCGTATCATCAGGAACGTGTTTAAGGAGTCCAATCATGCTGATTGGTTTTGTGTTGTTAGTGAGCGCGTGTGGACATGATGCCTGTGACGCCTTACCGGTGTCAGAACGTATCTACCCAACCAAAGTGGCCTGTGAGCAAATGGCCGACCGCATCCATAAAGTTCGACCGAATGTGGTCCTGCTGTGCGGGGAAGTGCACCGTTAATTCGGTGCCAGTTTTATTTAAGCTGTACAAAAATAAGCCAGACGGCATTGCAAGATCGGCGCATAGCGTCCAAAATATAAGCTGCTTTACACTATTACCGTTGTGAATCCCATGAAGAAAACTCGCCCCCGTCGTCCAAACGGACGCTGGGTTTATTACATTTTGTATGATGGCATTCTCTGGCCCTGCCCGGTGCGCTGGGAGTGGGAGAGCAGCTTTGAAGGCTGGTTGCCATTCTACTACTCGCCGACTTTTGAGTTTGTGGCGGGCGACCCACGCAAGGCCTATCGCATTGCGCGCAGCAGTGTGCGTAATGTTCGCCATCCGGACAGCGAGTACGCCTGAATCAACCAAGTTGCCATGGCAACCAGGAGGCGGTCAGCAGATAGTGCACCCCTTCCAGCACCAGAATCACCATCACTAGCACGCCGAGCTTATGGCGGCAGATCCAGTCTTTCAACCCCATATCATCGCCGCCCAGCGAATCAGCATCAGCGCGCCGCAGATGCACAGCAGCACCACAATCATTTTCCAGTGTTTAGTTGCAGCCAGTTTTTTCCCCACGCATCCTCCAGACGGCAGAAAGCAACGATGCGCCCTGAGGCGCATCGTTATTCTACCGCTGGTAAAGCGTAAGGGCGATTAATTATTCAGCGTATAGTCCAGGCTAATTTCAGCATTCAGGACTTGTGACACCGGGCAGCCAGCTTTAGCTTTCTGAATAATCTCATCAAATTTGGCGCTATCGATGCCCGGCAGCGCGATGGTGCTGGTGAGGGCGATTTTAGTGATAGCAAAACCTTCACCTTTTTTGTCCAGCGACACATCCGCCGTGGTGTCGATACTTTTTGGCGGATGGCCAGCCTGACCCAGCATCAGCGACAGCGCCATGGAGAAGCATGCCGCATGTGCTGCACCGATCAGCTCTTCCGGATTGGTGCCCTTCTCACCCTCAAAGCGGGTATTGAAGCCATAAGGCTGGTTGCTCAGCACACCACTTTCGGTGCTCACGGTACCCTTGCCTTTGATGTCGCCTTCCCAATGGGCCGATCCTTTCTTATGAATGGTCATGTCATTCCTCCTGTTAGTCAGACAGCAGTCAGTATAGACAACGCCTCTCATTTTGCTTTCCGCAACTCAGCTCACGGCACGTGGTCGAGCCGGATGTAAACCCGCTTCGCTCAGCAGCGCATTCGCCTGCACCAGCGAGTCCTGGGTGATCTCGGCAATGGTTTTGGCCCCGGTCAGCGTCATCGCCACTTTCATCTCTTTTTCGATCAAATTCAGCAAATTCTCAACGCCACGCTGACCACGGGTCGCCAGTGCGTAGATAAAGGCGCGGCCCAGCAGTACCGTGTCTGCACCCAGTGCGATCATGCGCACCACATCCAATCCATTGCGGATACCGCTGTCGGCCAGAATGGCAATATCGCCTTTCACCGCGTCTGCAATGGCGGGCAGAGCGCGCGCCGATGACAGCACGCCATCCAGCTGGCGTCCACCGTGGTTCGACACCACAATACCGTCCGCACCGAAGCGCACCGCATCTCGCGCATCTTCGGGATCCAGAATACCTTTGATCACCATCGGGCCATCCCAGAATTCACGAATCCACTCCAGATCTTTCCATGAAATCGACGGGTCAAAGTTGTTCGCCAGCCAGCCAATGTAATCTTCCAGTCCGGTAGGTTTACCGAGATAGGCTGAGATATTACCGAGATCGTGCGGACGGCCATGCAGACCCACATCCCACGCCCACTGCGGATGCGTTACCGCCTGCCAGTAGCGACGCATCGCCGCGTTTGGCCCGCTCATGCCCGAATGCGCATCGCGATAGCGTGCGCCCGGTGTCGGCATATCCACGGTAAAGACCAGTGTCGAGCAGCCCGCCGCTTTCGCGCGTTCCAGTGCGTTACGCATGAAGCCACGATCGCGCAGCACATACAGCTGGAACCACATCGGACGATTAATGGCTGGCGCCACCTCTTCAATCGGACACAGCGATACCGTGGAGAGCGTGAACGGAATACCTTTCAGTGCCGCTGCTCGCGCGGCCTGCACTTCCCCGCGTCGCGCGTACATGCCGCACAAACCCACGGGCGCTAACGCGACCGGCATCGACAGCGTTTCGTTGAACAGTTTGGTTTCCAGACTGAGATCGGACATGTTCTTCAGCACCCGCTGACGCAGCGCCACGTCCGACAGATCGGACACATTGCGCTTCAGGGTGTGTTCGGCATACGCGCCGCCGTCAAGATAGTGGAACAGGAACGGGGGCAGGATGCGTTGCGCCGCGGCGCGATAGTCACTGGCTGCAGAGATGATCATCAGTTTTTTTCCTTACGATTATCCAGGGATTCGCCTGGCAAGCGGGTAATGCGCGCCTGCCGGGCTTCATCTTCATGGAGCGATTTCAAGGTGGTATGTACAAAGCCGAGGTGATCCATCGCCGCCTGGCGTGCCGCCTCGGCATCACCGGCCATCACCGCATCGAACATCGCCTGGTGCTGTTCATTCAGGCGATTAAAGATCACCGGCTGGGTGTACATGCGCTGACGGCTGTGCAGTACCGAGGACTGCAGCAAATCGAAGAAACCACGCATGGTTTGCAGCAGCACCACATTGTGCGAGGCCTCAGCGATGGCGAGATGGAAGCGCAGGTCGGCTTGTGCCGCGATATCGGGATCATCACAGTCGTGCATCTTGAGCAGGGCATCAAAAGCGAGGCGCAGCTTCTCTTTATCCGCTTCAGTGGCACGCAAGGCGGCGTGCCAGGCGGTGCTGGCTTCGATAGCGTGGCGCGCTTCCAAAATATCCCAGCGATAATCGGGATCGTCCGCCAGCAGTTGGCGAATCGGCTCAACAATACGCTGTTCCGACCAGGGCTCCTGCGGCTCACACAGCCAGGTACCGCCGCCGCGTTTACTGATTAACACGCCGCTACTGATCAGCTGCTGAATCGCCTCACGCAATGATGAGCGTGACACACCGAACTCAGCGGCCAGCTGGCGCTCGGCCGGTAAGCGCATACCCGGCTCCAGCTGGTGTTCCTCAATCCAGGCGAGCAATCGCGCCCGTAGCGTTTCCGCTAATCGCGGCGTGTTTTCTGTCATGGAATCATCCAGGTTAAGACATAAGCTTGCAGCGTAGTGATCAGCCCCACCATACAGGTGAAGATCAGACTGTGTTTAACGGTAAAGCGGAACAGATCCGACTCTTTACCCACCAGCCCCACGGCGGCGCAGGCGATGGCGATCGACTGAGGTGAAATCATCTTACCCGTCACGCCACCCGTGGTGTTGGCGGCCACCAGCAGCACATCCGACACACCAATCTGCTGCGCGGTGGTGGCCTGCAACGCCGCGAACAACGCATTTGAAGAGGTATCAGATCCTGTCAGAAACACGCCAAGCCAGCCAAGGAACGGCGAGAAGAAAGTAAAGGCATTGCCGGTGTGCGCCAGCGCTAAGGCCAGTGTGGCAGACAATCCGGAGTAGTTGGAGATAAAGGCGAAGGCCAGCACCATACCGATGGAGTAGATGGGCAGTGCCAGTTCTTTCAGCGTCTCACCGAAGGTCTGGATCGCCGCAGCGGGCTTCATACGCAGCCAGATCACGGACAGCACCGCCGCCACGATAATCGCCGTACCGGTGGCTGACAGCACATCAAACTTGAAGATGGCCGCATAAGGCGTTGCCGCACTCACCACCGGCGGCATACGTGCCACCAGCTCATGCAGCAGCGGTACCGGAACGCTGAACACCCAGTCATACATCACGCCACCTTTAGCAAACAGCGCCTTGAACGGCGGAATGCTCCACAGGGTGACGGTAGCCGTGAGGAACAGGAATGGCATCCACGCGCGCACAATCTGGCCCAGCGTATAGCGCTGAGAGGTTTGCGTCGGGTCAACGGCGGTTTTCTCATCGAAACGGAAAATACGTACTGGCTTCCAGCGGCGCAGGAACAGCGTGAGGCAGATAAGAGAGGCCAGTGACGAGATGATGTCCGGCAATTCCGGGCCGAGGAAGTTGGAGCTGAGGAACTGCGCAATGGCAAACGACCCACCGGCGACGATCACCGCTGGCCATGTTTCCTTGATACCGCGCCAGCCATCCATAATCGCCATGATCCAGAACAGCACAATAAGGGTCAGGAACGGCAATTGACGCCCGGCCATCTGGCCAATCTGGAAGCTGTCAAGTCCGGTGACTTGACCGGCGACAATAATCGGAATCCCCATCGCACCAAAGGCTACTGGCGCGGTGTTGACGATCAAGCATAAGCCAGCCGCGTACAGCGGATTAAAGCCCAATCCCACCAGCAGGGCTGCGGTGATTGCCACCGGTGCGCCAAAACCCGCCGCCCCTTCGAGAAACGCGCCGAAGGAGAATCCGACGATCAGCATCTGCAAGCGCTGATCGGGTGTGATGGAGAGGATCGAAGCACGGATGATGTCGAATTGTCCGGTTTTCACCGAGATTTTATACACAAATACTGCCGCGACGATGATCCAGGCGATTGGCCACAGGCCGTACAGGAAGCCATACACCACGGAAGCCAGCGCCTGGCCCAACGGCATGCCATACAGGAACAGCGCCACCAGCACTGCAATCACCACCGTGGCGGTGCCCGCCTGATAGCCTTTCAGCTTGAGCTTCAGCAGGGCGAAGAAGAAAAACACAATCGGGATCACCGCCACCAGGCTGGAGAGCCACAGATTGTTGAGAGGATCGTAGTTTTGTTGCCACACCGGCATGCCGTTATCTCCAGAGGTTACCAGATGAGTGCAGCGCAACGGCAATGCAGGTTTGCGCCGCAGGTCTTGCCCTTCTGCTCAATGAAATTGGTAGGACCAAATTGCAGTGTGGGGGCTTTCTGGCTCCAGATAGTTAATGCATTGTTAACCTAAAGCAACGAGGTTGGGGTTATTTTTCGTGTTATGTGACGATGCGGCAACATTTAAATCGTTTTGGTAGGACCAATCATCATTCTGTCTGACCAAAGGCCCGACGATAACTGTGGGGATGAAAGCGAAGATTCAGCACGATCAATCCCACCGTTACGGCGCCCTGCATCATCCACACGCTGGTAAAACTGTGCGTCAGCACCTGCAACTGACCGGCGATAAACGGCATACACCCGGCGATGATGAAACCTGCGCCCTGCATAAACGCCACCAGGCGTGCACCCGCCTGCGGATGTGGCAGGTGATCGAGCGCCAGCACCATCGCCAGCGGGAACGCAGCCCCTAAACCAAATCCGGCAATCGCCGCCCACAACCATGGCGCCATCAGGGGGGCAAACAGGAAGCCGCACATACCGACCAGCTGGCAAACCAGACTAATGATCAGCTGTGGACGGCGATCCGCCTTGCGCGCCAGCAAGGGCATCAACAGCGCGCCAGCCACCTGGCAAAGGATCATCCCCCCCAGTAACGAGCCGCCCGCCTGTGCTGACCAGCCAAGGTGGTGATAAGCATCCGGAAGCCAGGCGACGCAGGTGGCATAACCGCCATTGACAAGGCCAAAACTGAGTGCCAGCGACCAGGCGCGCGGTTTGCGCCATAGCGAGGGCATAGATACCGACTCTGCGCTTTGCGCCACCGGCACACGCACGATCCACCACAGCACAATCGCCAGCAATACGGGCAGTGCCCAACCGGTGAGCGCCAGTGACCAGCCGAAATGCGCACTGAGCCACGGCGAGAGTGCTGCCCCCAATCCTCCGCCGCCCATTAACGCGCCCGCCCACAACCCGGTAACGGGGGCGCTGCGCTGGGCAAAGCGCTGGCGGATCAACCCTGGCATCGCCATCTGCACCACGCCAACCCCCAGCCCGGCAAAAAGCGCGCTGACCACCAGCCATTGCCCGTCGTGAATCACACTGCGTGCGGCCAGCGCCAGCAGCAGCAGGACCAGCCCGGCGATCAACAAACGTTGCAGCGGAACACGTTGCATCAGGGAGGCGCTGAGTAGCGCCACCGCGCCCATCATCACCATCGGTACGGCGGGTAACAACGAAGCGGCAATGGAAGAGAGGCTCATGGCCTGGCGCAGTTCGCCCAGCAATGGGCTAACAGAAGTCAGTAACGGACGCATATTGAGCCCGGCCAGCACCAAAGCGGCAAGCGTCAATCCGTTGGAATGTCGGTTCATACACAATCCTGCAGTAGAAAGGTTGTCAGGGTCGCAGCAATGGTTACTATTTGGAAATGAAATAACACCATAGCGATCAGTGGAAAAATGAATCGTCAGCCGATGTTTACGCCACAGCAGTTACTCAGTTTTGTTGCGGTATGCGAAACCGCCAGCTTTACGCGCGCCGCCGACCGCGTGCATCTATCGCAATCCACCGTCAGCCAGCAGGTACGCCGCCTTGAAGAGATGATCGGTAAAGCGCTGCTGGAACGCACCTCGCATCAGGTGGTGTTAACTGAAGAGGGAGAGAAATTACTGGGCTATGCCCGCCGGATCATTGCGCTTAACGGCGAAGCGCACGATGTGCTGAGCGACAAGTGGCGCGATGGCGTCCTGCGCCTCGGCGTACCAGAGGATTTTGCTGCCCCCACCGCAGCACTGCTGGCGCAGTTCAGCCGCGAACATCCGCAGCTGCGCCTCGACGTGATGAGCGGCATGTATGTCGACTTGCATCGTGCGTGGCAGCGAGAAGAGCTGGATATCATGCTGATCAAGCAACCCGGCGGTGAACGCCCATTGGCAGCGCGACCGGAACCCCTGCTGTGGCTGGACAGCGCCGAACACCCCTGCTTTGAGCAGACGCCAGTGCCGCTGGTGGTATTTCCCCAGCAGGGACTGTATCGCGAGGAGATGTGTCAGACGCTGGATGCGCTGGGCCGCAGCTGGCGCATCAGCTACAGCAGCGCCAGTCTGGTGGCACTCGCCAGTGCCAGCGCGGCCGGATTAGGTTTAACGCTGCTGCCTGCCAGTTGTCGCCTGCCCGGCCATCGTGTGCTGGACGAAGCCGCAGGCTTACCGCCGATCAGCCACTTTGAGCTGGCGCTGTTTTGCCGCTCTCCACAGGACGATTTGCAACAGGCGCTGGCCGTGGCGTTAGTGGAATTTTGCCAGTTAAAGTGGCAGTGATTTTCCCACTGCTCAGCAGTGGGAAATATCGCAGCGCCGCAGCCCGGGTTTTGCCAGATTAACGTTTTCCTTGTTGACTGGAGCCTCTGATGCACCGCACTTCACCCAGCCGTCGTGATTTTATTAGCCAGGGCGTACGCCTCACAGCTGCCGGTAGCCTGCTGGCAGCCGGTATGAACGCCGCCGCCTCATCGCCCTCTTCCGCCGCAGCGCCAATCTCTACGCAGCCCCCGCGCGTAACCCATTACCAATTGCTCAACGTACGCCTCGAGGAAGGCTTTGAGCGTGAGGGCAACGACATCATCGCGACGCGCACTGCGCTTTACGATATCACCGTCAAAGATGGCAAATTTGCTGCCATCGACGCCGCCGGCAAAGCACGCAACGCCGACATTCCGCAGTGGGATGCCGAAGGTTCGCTGCTGTTGCCGCGCACCCGTGACATGCACATCCACCTGGATAAAACATTTTACAGTGGCCCCTGGCAAGCCCCACGTCCGCGCCAGGGCAAAACCATCATGGATATGATTGCCCGTGAGCAGGTACTGATCCCGCAGTTACTGCCCACCTCACAGGCGCGTGCCGAAGCTTTGATCGGTTTGCTGCACAGTAAAGGCACCACCGAAGCACGCAGCCACTGCAACATCGATCCGGTGAGTGGCCTAAAAAGCCTGGAGCATCTGAAGCGGGCGCTGGCGAACCACCCCGAATTTCCCTGTGAAATTGTCGCCTTCCCACAGCACGGTTTACTGCATTCCAAAGTGGATGGCCTGATGCGCGAAGCGATGCAGATGGGCGTGCAGTACGTTGGCGGATTGGATCCCACCAATGTGGATGGCGCGATGCAGGCCTCGCTGGATGCTATGTTCCAGATTGCGCTCGATTTTGATCGTGGCGTCGATATCCATCTGCACGAAACCGCACCTTCTGGCGTGGCGGCCATTCAGTATATGGTGGACACCATCGCGAAGAACCCGCCGCTCAAAGGCAGAGTGACGCTGAGCCATGGCTTTGCGCTGGCCACGCTGGAAGGCAAAACGCTCGATAAGATGATTGCAGGCATGGCTGAACAACAGATGAGCGTGGCGTCCACCATCCCCATCGGCAAACTCACCATGCCGTTACCGCAATTGCAGGCCGCGGGCATCACGGTAATGACCGGCACCGACAGCGTGATCGATCACTGGTCACCGTTTGGCACCGGCAGCATGCTGGAGAAAGCCAACCTGTATGCACAACTCTATCGCGGTTCGGATGAGTTTGGTTTGAGCCGGGCACTGCACATTGCCACCGGCGGCATCTTGCCGCTATCGAACCAGGGCGAGCGCCAGTGGCCGAAAGTCCAGGATGACGCCAGCATGATGCTGGTTGAGGCGAGCTGCTCCGCTGAGGCTGTCGCCCGCATCTCGCCGGTACGAGCCACCTTCCACAGCGGTATGCCGGTGTTCAGCGTCTGAGATCAAAAAAGCCTCCTTACGGAGGCTTGATGAACGGTAAATGCAGGGGCGGCAAGCGCCCCATACGAGTTGCTGGATTTACGATAACATCTGAATAGCCAGCGCATACAAACGCTGGTTTTCATCGTCGCTAGCTGGCTCTTCTTCCGCGTAACAGGCAATCATGGAGCTGACTTTATCCGAAGATAAGGCCTCTCCGTGCAGATGCAGGGTTAACACGGCGCGGCCGACGATTTTCAGAATGTCTTCGTTTTGTCCCTGGACGTAAAGACTCAAAGTGGACCTCTGAATATATTATTGTTTGCCAAATGGCGCACCAAATATAAAGCAAAACGGCAGGTTATTTTAATCGGAATTTTACCCATCTTAAGTGACACATAAGCGTAACATAGACAAAAACAGGTCAAAAAGACGCTATATAGTCCCTTTATCAACGCTAATTGCACCTTTTCATTCAGGAAAGACGTTTCACACGTTTTGAAGCAACTGGCCATTCAGAAGTAAATGATTAGAACTTTACATCTATTTTAGTTGGTTATTTAACCAAATAATCGCCACGCTAATTGATTTCATGGTGTTATCAATTACGCAATTTGCATTGCCGATAGCAGCCCTTTCTGCGAGACTGACCGCCGCAATCCTGACCGCTATTTGAGACATTCCCGTGACCGCTTTTTCTACCCTGACGCAACTCCCTGCCAGCCAACTCGACAACCTGCGCGAGATGGGCTTCGACGCCATGACACCGATTCAGGCCGCTTCTCTGCCCGCTATTCTTGCAGGGCGCGATGTGCGTGCGCAGGCGAAAACCGGCAGCGGCAAGACGGCCGCCTTTGGGATCGGCCTGCTGCAGCGCATTGACAACACCCGAACCCAAACTCAGGCGTTGATTCTATGTCCAACGCGTGAACTGGCCGATCAGGTGAGTAATGTGCTGCGTCAGCTGGCACGTTTTACCCGCAACATCAAAATATTGACGCTGTGCGGCGGTCAACCGATGAGTGCGCAGCGCGATTCGCTGGTGCACGCACCGCATATTGTGGTCGGCACGCCGGGCCGCATCCTTGATCACCTGAAGCGCGACAACCTCGATCTCACCGCACTGCAAACGCTGGTGTTAGATGAAGCCGATCGCATGCTGGAGATGGGTTTCCGCGACGATATGGAAGCGATTATTGGTTTCACGCCGGATGCACGCCAGACGCTGCTGTTCTCTGCCACCTGGCCGGATACCATCGCCAGCCTCAGCCAGCGTTTCCAGCGCGATGCATTGGCCGTGGCCACGGAAGACAAAGCGGAACTGCCTGCTATTGATCAGCAATTTATCGAAGCCAGCGTCAGTGAGCGTGGCAATCTGCTCAGTGCCCTGCTCAGCCAGCAGCAGCCCGCTTCTTGCGTGGTGTTCTGTAATACCAAACGTGAGTGTGATGACGTCGCAGCGGCATTGAACGATCGTCAAATCAGTGCACTGGCACTGCATGGCGATCTGGAGCAGCGCGATCGTGAACGAGTGCTGATCCGTTTCGCCAACGGCAGCATCCGCGTGCTGATTGCCACCGACGTGGCTGCACGCGGGCTGGATATCAAATCGCTGGCGTTGGTGGTGAACTTCCAGCTGGCATGGGATCCTGAAGTGCATATCCATCGCATCGGTCGTACCGGTCGTGCAGGCGAAAAAGGACTGGCGGTCAGCTTCGTCGCGCCCGATGAAATGGTGCGTGCTAATGCGCTGGAAGAGTATCTGAGCCAGAAACTCAACTGGGTTTCCTCCGCTACCCTGAAAGGGAAAGCGGCGCAAGCTCTGCCTGCCACCAAAATGACGCTGTGCATTGATGGTGGGCGCAAAGCCAAAATCCGCCCTGGCGATATCCTCGGCGCGCTCACCGGTGAAGCCGGATTCAGCGCTGATCAAATCGGTAAGATCGACCTGACGCAAACCCACGCTTATGTGGCGATCGATGCCGCACAAGCGAAGAAAGCGCTGATCAAACTGAAAGAAGGCAAGATCAAAGGCAAAAGCGTCCGCGCCATCCTGCTGAAGTAATCCCCTATGCGCGAGGGTATTCACTCTCGCGCTAAATTTTCTGCCCCGCCCCTTCATTTTTTTTCCGCGCTGCCGATAAGTTAATCATTGCCCCTTTACCCAGCCCAGATTCCGCTTGAGGCCATGATGGATAATTTTCAGAAAGAGATCGATGAACGCGCTAACCTTGCGCTTTCCAATAAATTCGAACTGCTGCTGTTCCGCCTGGGTTCCGATCAGCTGAAAGGCAAATCTGAGCTATACGGCATCAACGTGTTTAAACTGCGCGAAATCGTACCGATGCCCACCATTACCCGTGCAGCGGGTATGCAGTCACCGCTGCTCGGTATGGCCAGTATTCGCGGTCAGTTTATCCCGGTCATCGACCTGCCCGCAGTGACCGGTTGTAAACCGGAAACCGGCCTCAATCTGCTGCTGGTGACCGAATATGCGCGCAGCACCCAGGCCTTCGCGGTGGAGTCGGTGGAGAATATCGTCCGTCTCGACTGGAACCAGGTGCACACTGCCGAAGCCGGCATTGGCAGCCGCAATATCACCAGTATCGCCTGCCTCGATACCGACGGTCAGAGCAACAATCTGGCAATGGTGCTGGACGTTGAGCAGATTCTGTATGACATCATCCCTTCGGTGCGTGGCGTTGAGCCAAGTGCTGAGACGGCGAAAGATTTCAACCTCAAGCCTGGCCAGGTGGCGATTGTCGCGGAAGACTCCAAAGTGGCGCGTCAGTTGCTGGAACAGGGTCTGAAAAGCATGGGCATTCCTGCCATCATGCATAACACCGGTCTGGAAGCCTGGATCAAAATTAACGAGATGCAGAAAGAAGCCGCAGCGGCAGGCGAGTCGATACACGACAAAATCGCACTGGTGTTAACCGATCTGGAAATGCCAGAGATGGATGGCTTTACCCTGACGCGTAATATCAAACGTGATGATGCATTGCGTCAGATTCCGGTGGTGATCCACTCCTCGCTCTCCGGCAGTGCCAACGAAGACCACGTGCATAAAGTCGGTGCCGATGGCTATGTGGCGAAATTTGAGATTAATGAACTGTCGAGCGTGATCCATCGCGTGCTGGAAAAGAAACGTTAATCCTTTCTAATCTCCCCTACCTCCCTATAAGGCGCGTTATTCGCGCCTTTTTTACGTCCTGCCTTCCCAGATAAAACCGATCCACTCATTAATCATGTTAACGGTTTTGTGACGCACCTCTAAAAAATTAAAGTTAAAACATTAACAACCGATAACTGATAGCGCTTGAACCGGCGCTGCCATACCAGATTAATTACGCCCGGAAAGTATCTTTACCTTATAAAACATCAGCCTGATGCGGGCCCTCAGCCTGCTTTTCCGTCTTGAAAACAACACTATTTAGCATTACGGGGAGAACCAATGTTGAGCTTAAAGAATATGAAAGTGGGCGTCCGTTTAGGGATAGCCTTCGCACTTGTTGTGGCCCTTCTGGGCGTAGTCGGTGTGACGTCGATTATGAAAATCAACAACATTAAAAACGGCATCACCTCTATTGTGGAAGACCGCTATGTCAAAGTCCGTCTGGGTTTTGACGTGCGCGATGGTGTGAACGATCAGATCAAATACTTACGCGGCATGGTGATTGATACACTGCGCCCGGAATATAACGTGCAACGCTATAAGCAGCTGGATGAGGCAACCGAACGCACCAACAGCGCCATGAAAAAGATCGAAGCCATTCAGGTTACCGAAATCGGTAAAAAGAAAATCGCCGGTCTGCTGGCCGCCAGCCAGCTGTTTGAGCAGCAAAAGAATGAAGTGCTGGAACTGGTACGTGCAGGCAAGCTCGAGGAAGCCAGCACTTATGTGCTCAAGAAAATCACCAGTACCCAGAACGCCTACCTTGATAGCGCGGTGGCTTTCGCCAACTCACAGTCCGATCAGCTGCGCAAAGAAGGCACTGGCATTATTGATGACGGCTCGACTGCGATTGAAATCACACTGATCTTCTCGGCGATTGCGATTGCCGCCTCCGTGCTGCTTGGCTTTATGCTGACGCGCTCAATTGTCCGCCCGCTCAATGAAGCGGTTGGCATCGCCGAGAAAGTGGCGGCGGGCGATCTCAGCTCCCACATCGAGGTCAGCGGCAAAGATGAAACCGCCGTGCTGATGCAGGCACTGCAGGCGATGAACGATAACCTGCTGACCATCGTGTCCAACGTGCGTGCCGGTTCTGACACGATTGCCGTGGCCTCAAATCAGATCTCCAGCGGCAACATCGATCTCTCATCCCGTACCGAGCAGCAGGCCAGCTCGCTGGAAGAGACCGCCTCCGCCATGGAGCAGATGACCGCCACCGTGAAGCACAATGCGGATAACGCGCGTGAAGCCAATCAGCTGGTGGCCACCACCTCAACCGTTGCCAAAGAGGGTGGCGTGGTGATGGAACAGGTCATCGAGAAGATGGAGGCGATCACTCTCTCTTCTAAAAAAATTGTCGATATCATCAGCGTGATCGACTCCATTGCCTTCCAGACCAACATTCTCTCGCTTAACGCTGCGGTTGAAGCTGCTCGCGCCGGTGAACAAGGCCGTGGATTTGCTGTGGTCGCCACCGAAGTGCGTAATCTGGCACAGCGCTCCGCCTCTGCCGCGAAAGAGATCAAAGTCCTGATTGAAGACTCAGTCTCGAAAGTGGATGAAGGCAGCCGTCTGGTGACGCACGCGGGAACCACCATTGGTGAAGTGGTGAACAGCGTGAAGAGCGTGGCGGATATCATGAGTGAAATTACCATTGCCAGCAGCGAGCAGAGCAGTGGTATTAGTGAGATCAATCTGGCGATTACTCAGATGGAAGCGGTGACTCAGCAAAACGCCGCGTTAGTTCAGGAAGCGTCCGCCGCTTCTCAGGCATTGCAGGAACAGGCCGATCGTCTGGCGCAGTCAATGAGCGTCTTCAAGACAGCGGCAGTGTAGGACAGAGCGGCGCGAGGAGTCGCGCCGCCCTTTTACATCAATGCATCAATGCATCAATGCATCAGCGAATACGCAATCGACGAAATCGCTAACAGGCCAACAATCACCACAAACACATTGCTGATTTTGCCACTGTACTGACGCATCGCCGGGACTTTCTGAATGGCGTACATCGGCATCAGGAACAGAATCATCGCAATGATTGGCCCGCCCAGGGTTTCAATCATGCCGAGAATACTCGGGTTCCAGGTGGCAACCAGCCAGGTCGTCAGCAGCATAAAGCCGGTTGTGACGCGGTTCAGACGCTGAGGCGACACGTTTTTTCCCCGGCTGCGCAGCGATTTCACCACAATTCCATTGAAGCCTTCACGCGCACCCAGATAGTGGCCGAGGAACGATTTGGTGATCGCCACCATCGCCACAATCGGTCCCATCCAGGCAATCATCGGCACATTAAAGTGGTTCGCCAGATAGGAGAGAATTGTGATGTTCTGCTCTTTCGCCGCCTGCAAATCCGCCGGTGACAGGCTCAGCACACAGCTGAACACAAAGAACATCACCGTCACCACCATCATCAAGTGTGCGCTAGCGAGAATGCGTGAGCATTTCTTTTCCGCTGCTGCGCCATACTCGTTGCGCTTCGCCACCGCGAACGACGAGATAATCGGCGAGTGGTTAAAGGAGAACACCATCACCGGAATTGCCAGCCACAGCGTCATCCAGATACTGCTATCGCCCGAACCCTGGCTGAACGACAGCGTTTCCAGGGCTGCGCCGTGCCAGTGTGGCACCAGATAGGCGGCCAGTAGCATCAGCACCGCGACAAACGGGAACACCAGCACGCTCATTGCCTTGACGATCATTTGCTCGCCAAAGCGTACCACCGTCATCATGCCGATGATCAGTACCAATGACAGCAGCACGCGCGGCGGCGAGACCATCCCGAGTTGATGCACGATAAAGCTGTCGACGGTGTTGGTGATCGCCACGCTGTACATCAGCAGGATCGGGAAAATAGCGAAGAAATAGAGCAAGGTGATGATCTTGCCTGCGCCCACACCGAAATGCTCTTCCACCACTTCAGTAATATCTTCACCGGGGTTTTTACCCGACAGCACAAAGCGCGTCAGAGCTCGGTGTGCATAGTAGGTCATCGGGAACGCGAGGATTGTCATAATAATCAGGGGGATTAGACCACCTGCTCCTGCATTGATAGGCAGGAACAAAACGCCTGCGCCTATCGCTGTACCGTAGAGGCCCAGCATCCACACGGTATCACTCTTACGCCAGCCTGTTGAACGGGCCTCAACCGTGCCCTGCGCAACGGTTTGTGAGTTGTCCATCTGTCTCTCCAGAATTTAAAGCTTTTAAACAATGCTGCCGAAATCACGGCGGCTAAACATGCCATTGGTGCGACGGGGCACATGCTACGCGTTTTTGACGACTTAAGGTTGCCTGAACGCAAGACATGCATCACAAAGCCGTCATAAATGCGCGAATCGGTTATTAAATCAACAAAAATGCATGATTCACGCGCGCAAACGTTTGCATGGAGCGCTATTTGACCTGAGAGCATGAAGGAGTGCAAGGATTTGTCGGGTTCGATTTGCAGGCTGAACGGGATGCTGACAGGAGAGTGATGCGCGAGTGGGAGGCGTTGAAAGTGGGCTATGCGGACGGGGAAAATGTGGCAACGGCGAACCGTTGCCACAGGCACTGCAGTAGAGAAAGGTGAAACTCCCCCGGCAACTGCTCTCTGGCGAAGCCAATGTTCCACTCGGTATTCTGAGGAATATCCGCAGCAGACAATGACAGAGAATAATCCCGGGAGAATTTCAAATCAGAATGCGCGCATTCTGTAGAGTGCATAGAGGAAATAGTACGCTGTGATAGTATTCAAATTCATAATCATGTACTTCAGTTTTTCATTTTTATTCAGCAGAATGAAAATACCTTTCGAGTATTTCCCCCGCTTTATTTCATTAATTTCCTGCGCGATATCTGCAGGTGAAAACGACGAATGATACATCGCCGTGACAATTTGCATATCTAACGCCAGCACGCGTTTTGAAATGCCCTTTAGCAGGTAATCGAGATTACTCCCCTGATATTTCTCAACGATAGAATCATACAGCGTGGTCAGAAACTGTTTTCTGACTTTGAGCTCGCTGTAATGCACCTTTTGCTTGGATAATGAACCGGCAACATCTTCATAATGGTAAGCCGTTCCCTGAGTGACCAGAAAATTGCTAATACAGCTGAAGAATTTGAGGTTAAATAAAAGATCTTCACTCATTGAGATCCCCTCAATAAAGCGCAGATTCAGCTCACTCAGTATCTGACGGCGATAACACTTATTATGCAAATAACCAATGTTGTCGCTCATCTCCAGCTCACCGAGCACATAAGGAATATCCTCGTTGCTGAAGAAGCCAGCCTGAGAGACCTTGCCCACACGGCCGTCGTTGAGGTTTCCTACCATCAAATCTACCGACTCCGTTGGCCATGCATCCAGATTCAGTTTGAAGATCATTAGAAAATCATCATCCACCCAATCATCTGCATCGAGGAAAAGAACATATTCCCCACTGGCCTGTTGCAATCCGCTGTTGCGAGCCGCGCTGACACCGGCGTTCCTTTGGTTTATTACCGTGACCTGAGAATAACAGGAAAACTCCTCCAGTACGTTTAGGGTTGAATCAGTGCTACCATCATTGACCACCACAATTTCATAATCGCTGAACGTCTGATTAAGCACACTCAGCAATGTCCGCTTGATGGTTTTTTGTGAGTTATAGACGGGAATAATAATACTGAAAAGTGGTTTTTCATTCATGATAAACTCTCTTTACTGTCTGAGGTTTTGTAATTGACAAATAACTGCCATAGTTTCCTGGGGTTGATAAAAATCTGATGAATACGCATCACCGGTTGCGCAGTGAAGAAATAATTAAGCAGCGAGAAAGAGAGGAATTCGGTTAATACCACGCTGAGGGCAGCGCCGGTTAAACCCAAAAGCGGCACCAATAAAATGGACGATGCCAGGCAGATAATTAATACCGCAAAGGTCTTTTTCACTAAAAAGCGATAACCGTTGTACTTAATAATAAAACGGTCCATGAGGCTGCTGAGCACACCACACATCGCGCCCACACTGAGCAGCAGCGTCGGCGCGATGGCATCAAGATATGCCTCGCCATAAAAGTCACGGATAAACCAACCTGCGAGTTGCCATATCGCCATGATCACAATGGCGGACACCCCCACGACCAGCAGATGCAGTTTTTGCGCTTTGATAATTGACTGCTCATCATCACGCTCGGCAAAGAACGCCGGAAAAAATGAGGCCAACAAGGCATTAGGTAAAAACACCCATGAGGTTGCCAGCGTCATGGCAACAGCAAATATCCCCGCCTCCTTTACGCCGAGGAAATACGAAACGCTGAGTTGGTTGACGCGGGTATAAATCGCGATAGCGATTACCGAGAACACCAGCGAAATGCCAGAAGTCACCATGTAGCGCGAATACTTTTTGATGTGGCGCAGCGCCGGAATCGGCCCCTGGCGATGATAGCGCCAGAAAATCGCCAGCTTGATGCTGAACGGCAGCAACGTAGCCAGCACAATGGGGATCGCCAGAAACTGAGGGTCCAGTTGCAGATACGAAATAATGAACCGTACTGACAGACTGATGGCGAGGCCGATCACGTTGGCGATCACATTGAGTCGAGCGTTGAGCATGGCCTCGTTGTAGATATTGACCAGATCAATCGACGAGAACAGACAGGCAATCGCCGCTGCGCAGATAAATACCAGCGCTTCACGGCTCCACGCCTCTCCCATGATCACCATGCCGCTGAGCGCTAAACCGCAGTAAATCAGCATCACCAGCAGAAAAGTCGCCATCATCAGGCGAATACCTGAATGACGATTTTGCGAAATACGCTTCAGCAAAATCACATCGCTGCCCATCACGGCGATCGACTGAATAAACTGAAACACCAGCATGGAGAGTGAGATAATGCCGAAGGTGGTCGGTCCAACATATTTCGCGACATAGGACGTCACAAAAATCAGACCAAACACTGCGATGAGTTTTTCAGCAATCATCCACATCGAATTTTTTAATTTATCTTTCACAGATCAACCTCAGTGAGAATCATGGCTAAGCCAAACTTCACGTCCCTTTCGTCCGACTTAACATTAACTTTGATTTATTTAGGAGTTTCCTCAGGCAGAAATCGCCGGCCTTTTAACCCTCATGAAACGGTGGCTTAAATAAGATTATCGCTAATCAAATCGTGCAATTTTATTATTCATTCATTTAACTAAAAGCGCAGGCTACCGCCCCTGGCTTACAGCTACCAGTGTACTGACAACCTGTTACGGACTATTTTTGGCGCAAAGAAACCACACTGCACTCAGACAAGTTCAGTTAAATATCATGCAGTTACATTAAATATCATGTTGAAGACAAGATGACGCTTAGTGCAATCACCGTGACATCAATAAGAAACGCCAATTATCAACATGCCATTCAATATGATTAAAACGGGTGCAGCCTACTGAATTTTTTTGCACCACAAGAAATGCCGACTGGGATTGAAAAGGTACATCTAAAGACGGCCTTCTCAACGAACGTTACGACATTAACGATTTTGCTGTATGCCCTGCCTTTTTATTATCTCGATGCGTCTTTCGCCGTTCGATAATGGCAAGTGGCGCTAATTCAACATGGCTCTCGCAGCCGTGTTGCAATGGGCTCAGGGCCCTAATTTTGCGATCTGATTCAAACTTTTAATCGCATTCTCACCAGACAACGCGATGAGGTCAATGGCCTGGAGGCCAATACGGAATTTACTTAGCTGGAAATGGGATATCGCAGAAGGGGAAAGATTAGCGCGGATGAATCGGTTTTCAGAAAAATGATTAAGGCGGCAGTCAAATACTGTTAGGAATAATAAGATCGAAATGAACTTACAAGACCATTTTTCGCTAACACCTTGTTCTGTAAGTTAACCTGCTAATTATCCGGGCAAATTAAACTGTAATGAATCTGGAGATAAGAACGGACCTGATATATTGAACCGTTTTATTGCCTGGTGCCGTACTGAAAACTACACCATCTCCAGATTAACGTTTTTTTGTACGCATTAACGTAAATAAAAAGAGAATTAACACATTATATCTGAGAAAATCGCCATCTTATGCGGCTGGCGTGCCAGGAACCAGAATTGAAGAGACAACGCACCTGATACGCTCAACGTGTATTTTGGTCAAAAAAAAAGCGAGGCCGTAGCCTCGCCAGATAGATGGGTCTCAGTCGTAGTAGGGCAGTTTACGGTCAATACCGTTGATATTGACCAGCACAAAGCCGGTTGGCGCGGTTTTATTGGTTGGCGTGCCGGCGGCAGTGGCTACTGTCAGCACGCCCTTCTCATTAGCACCAATCCCCGCCAGCCCATTGTGCATGCCAAAGCGTGCGGCTGGCTTCAGTGTGCCCATGTTGGTGGTATCGGTAACAACCGACAGATCAGACTGGAACAGCGAGCATGAGCCTGAATCGAAACGCGTTGGGCCGGTGGTTTTCAGGTTCAGCATGGTGTCACCACTGTTCGCTTTCAGCTTCACCCACACCACGGCATAAGTGGTACCGACACGGCCGTAACGCATATCCAGGATGGCGGGCTGCCCCATATGAAAGGCATCCGCCCACACCGTTTCCAGCCGTTGCAAATTGATCCAGGTTTTGCCGCTACTTGCCACGTTAACCGGGGTGCCGGCGGTGCCGGTGGGCTGGGTGGCATCGGCTTTACCAATAAACTCCATCACCCACTGCTGGTTCGCATTCGGGAAGAACAGCTGCCCCAGGCGATACCAGTTGTCAGTTGACGTGTTATTGGTGATCTTGTAGCCGCTATAATAGCCGGCACGTAGCGATCCGGTCAGGAAACTACCGTAACTCTCGTCGCGACGATAACCATATTCGAAGGTGGAGAGCCATCTGCCGGCCACCAGATCGTTCGACACTTTCGCGCCAGATTGCAGGTTGATTTGACGCATCACCACGCGCGCATTATTGAGATTGAAAGGATTGCCGCAATCCTCAATATTGAGCGTATCAATGGTCCAGCCACCATCCGACAAGTCTCCTGGATTGCGCGTGTGCTCGATCCACACATTGCGCAAAATCCCCTGTGTACAGCGCGGCATATACAACGTGGCGTCACCATAACCCGTCTGGAAGTTACAGTTACAAATCTCAATCGCGGTAGAGTGATCCCATACCCCATTCGGTGAATTTGACCAGCCCACATCGAAGACGCGCGCATAGGTGTAGAGGGTATAAATCTGGTCAAATTTGGTGTCCAGCGTATCCAGCACTTTAATCACCGTGCCGCCGTTATTCTGTGCGCGGAAACAGTAGATGTTTACCGTGGTGCCTTCGATACAGGTATTTTCGAAGAACGGCTGAACATTGCTGCACATATCGGCAGTGATGGTGCCTTTGTTGGTGGTGATATCGGCCGAGGCCTGACCATTCCAGGCAATGCCGCGAATTGAGGTGCGGCGCGCCTTCACCTTGAATACTGGGTTGGCACTCTTATCCGAGATAATCGTGGTACGCGGCAGCGAACCCAGCTCAACATCATCACCCTGCAGACCGAAGAAGGCGTTATCGGTGCCGCTGATATCAATTGGACTGATCAGAAACTTCCCGCCGGGAAAACGAATCGGCAGGTCCTTAATATTACCGCTGTAATTCTGCGTCCAGGTTAGCATGCGATTAACCGCGTCCGTGTCATTGGCATAACCGTCTCCTTTGGCACCAAAGTGATAGACGTTCACGTCAGAAGGATCGTTAATCACGCGTTTCCAGTAAAAGCCATTACCGATGGCTAAGGTACCGCCATCGTCTGTCGCAGTAGTGGTGCCAATAAAACCGGTGAAGTCACCGCCTCCATGGAAGGTGGAGTCCGCGTTGTAGCGGCGCAAAAACGCCAGATCGCCATTTTTAGTCGGCGTGGTGGTGCGCAGTTCTGCGAATGAATTAACTTCGATCATCATAGCCTCCTCGGCCTTTTCAGGTTTGCAATGCAAGTGTGGGAACGGCGTTACTGCGCCAATCGGCCGCAGTGCTGATCCCAGAGATCGTTGTGGTTGTTGATGGCGCGCACGGTGCGAACATCCATACGCTCGGCATCATTGCCGTGGGTGTAAATCGGGGAGAAAAGTGTGCAAGCAGAGTCGATAACGACGGGGGATTCAGGGCTGGTTGTATTTCGAGTGCTGCAGCTTGTCGCGAGCAGCAGCGTCATCAAGATTAAGATTGCTGGCTTCCACACGTTTAGCCTCCTCGCGCAACTGTTGTTGCTGCTGGTTAACCGCGACAGCCTGCACGGCCGCTTTGTTCGCGGAGTCCACCTCTGATCTGGCTTGTTGCTGCACCTTGCCAATCTTTCTGCCACCGAAGTAGCTGGCCACCAGTGCCGCAACAATGCCCGCCAGCGCAGCCAGCCAGTGCCAGCTGCCACCAAGCAGTGAAGTAATAAGCGTCATGGTTCCTCCTCCAGCGTCTTGCGCTGTTCAATCAGGTTTTTCTGTCGGACAAACTGCGCCAGAACCCCCATCGCCACCATGAAGGCACCAATCAACCCGAGGTAGTTGTGGGGAAGAATGTCTTTGATGTCCTGAGGCAATGCATTCCAGGCATCCAGCGCGGATGAGGGGAAGGATTGTGCCCAGGCGCTGAGCATCGAACCCAATGAAGCTAGCCATACTGACCAGGTTTTGAACAACAGTCGCGCATGCTTCACAAACTCCAGCGTGGTAAAACGCTGGAGCAACAACAGCACAATCACTGCTGCCAGCACCGCGATGACAAACACCATCCATCTCATGTTCATAACAGCCCCCGATAAATGTCGTAGCTGCCGCTGCGCATGACTTCAGCGTGACGCCGTGCGCGCCCGGGCGTTTGCCGTGCCCACAAGCTGTCGAGCATGGCATTGGCGGCGCCATTAAAGTCCCCCTGGGTGATGGCGCTCAGCATGCCGCGAAACAGGGATAACCCATCAACGCCCAATTGATATGCCATGCTGATCAGCACATCACAGCGCGCCTCACTGCACTTGCTTAGCGCTTGCTGCACCAGAGCACGCTGGTTCATCTCCAGCACTTTGTTCTCCACAATGCACTGCTTCCACACATCCCCGACTCGTCGCGGTACCTGGAAGATGTAGTTGCTGAGTGAGGCTCCTTTAGGCCCGATGCGGATACCGCCGGCCACGGTAGGAAACCCTTGCGTATCAAGGTAGGGCGCCTCGCGGTAGCCCTCTTCAAAATTCAAAATGGCAATAATCTGGCTCATAGCGATTCCTCTTTGACGGGCGCAACGATGCAAAAATGACTGCGCAGAGACTCCAAAACATAAATCTCACTGATCTATCCGCCCTTCTGAGACCACGCGTAATCCGCGCTACGCTCAAGCCAGGCTAAACAGTGAGCAATAACGAAACGTTCCGCTTAAAGCTGGGAAATATGACAAGGATTTAGCGCACGGCGTACAAATGGACGTGGGGCAGACAGCAGTTGTCGAAGCTGGCGCTTTCGGCCTGACGTGGTGTGGGGGCCATTACCGCACAGTCGACTCGCGATTGCGTCTGGCGCTGGCAGATGCGTTCTGCGCTACGCAGGCTTGGATTATCGGGCTCAAGGCCTAAGGCGCAGTCGATACTGCGCTTCAGGCGGCTAAGTGACTGGCGGCGTCGGTGACGGCGGGTGCGCGCGTTCCCGGTGAAGACTGACTTGCCATACTGGATAATCGCCATAACTCCTCCTGTGAATGAGTCTTTGGCGATGGGGTAGCAGGCGCGGCGTGTCGGCTGAAGCCGAGGCGTCCGTGATTCCACTGCAAACACTCGACATCGACCCGCCCGGCTGCGTTCGCGGCCAGGGATAAGCAGAGGAGAGTGAAGTCAGAAGAGAGCTGACGACGCTGCATAATGCGCATCCACCCCATCCCAAAATTCACTGACTTTGGGTGGTGGGTATCGCGCTTGTGCAGCGCCTCAATTGTTTAAGAGCGGGCTCATCCGGGAGCAGTGATGTCGTCCTTCCATGGTCAAATTATTAACAGGTTCTAATGCATTGGCAAACACCAACAGTTAATTTTTTATTTACCAACGGTTAAATTTATGATTTCAGCCGGAATATTTTTTTACCTGCTCAGCGCGTTTTGTGATCAACCTAAAATCTGGTAATCACGCGCCTGGCTCATGATGACGCGCGCCACGACCTGCAATGAGGCCGCCTCATCCAGCGTTAAGTACCAGGTCTCATAGCGCTTGTTGTCGGAGATGACCGCGACCTTTCTGTGTTGCAGCTGCAGACGTTTGAGATAAAGTTGATCATCCAGCGTAAACAGGTAAATCCCGTCTCCGTCAAAGCGATGCACGCTGATGTCCACGAACAGCTGATCACGTGGCGCAAAGGTGCCGGCCATCGAATCATTGTTTAGCGCGATGAGGCGGATGCTCTCTGCCGGACGGCCGCTGAACAGCACGCGTGCCTCATCCAGCCCATACTCGATAGCCTGAATGGTTTCGACCAGTTCATCACGCGCAGCAATGCCCCGGGCGCTTCGCTGCCCAATATCCAGACTCTCGACGCGGAACCGATGTTGCGGGTCAATAAGTGCATGCTGGCTCACCGTGGCATCGGGTTGCTCCATACCAAACTGCAGCCACTCTACGCGCACGTCCAGCAACTGGCTGAGCGCCAGTAGATTACTGTCATCCGGAATCGATTGAGCGTTAAACCATTTCCAGACTCCCGGTGTTGAGATCCTGCATCCCCTTTTCTGCAGCGCCTGTGCAACCTGTTTGTTTCGTCCATGTCCGACAATTCCCGCGCTATCACACGCGGCAATCAGCCTGGCAGTAAAAGCTTGTCTGCTACTCTCTTTTTTAACCATCAGTTAATAATCTGCCATCAGTTAAAGACTGAATGTTATTTTCTTTTTTGCTACCAGTTCATTTTATATTACCGTCAGTTTACTACCCAACAGCTTTTATCAATGAAGCTGGATGATCATTATCCTCTTCGACGGGGTGGAAACCAGCAATGAATGCCCTACAGCTTGTTCTGACAGGGGTTTTCAGGATTGTTCTGTGACGCTGATACCAGCACCTAAAACAAAAAATGCGCGAAAAAGCGCGTCGGCGCCATAGATGACAGAAATAAATCAAAAAGCTCTGGAAATAATTGGATCGGAAGCAAAAAAATGGGCACCCTTACGGTGCCCATTGTGTTGCAGAAGTGAAAATTAGCCGCGCAGCGTATCGTCGCCCCAGCCAATCCACTTGTAGGTCGTCAGCGCTTCCAGCCCCATCGGGCCACGCGCATGCAGCTTCTGCGTACTGACCGCGACTTCCGCGCCCAGACCGAACTGCCCGCCATCGGTGAAACGCGTACTGGCATTGACATAAACGGCGGAGGAATCGACCTGATTCACAAAGCGGTTGGCGTTGCCAATGCTGCGCGTCAGGATGCCATCCGAATGCTGCGTACCGTGTTCGCGAATGTGCGCAACCGCATCGTCGAGATCCGCCACCAGCTTGACGTTAAGATCGTTGGATAACCACTCATCGTCATACTGTTCGGTTTTCACCGCCACCACGCTGGCCGGGCCGTTTTGCAGCAGCGACAGGACATTTTCATCGCCGTGCAGCGGGATGTTTTCCTGCGCCATGCGCTGCAAAAATGCAGGAATAAAGCGTTCAGCCTGATCGCGGTGAATCAGCAAGGTTTCCAGTGAATTGCAGGCGCTTGGACGCTGTTTTTTCGCATTAACAATCACCTCCAGCGCGGGTTCGATTTCCATGGTTTCATCAAGATAGAGATGACACACACCGATACCCCCGGTGATCACCGGAATCGTCGAATTTTCACGACACAGCTTGTGCAGCCCTGCACCGCCGCGTGGAATCAACATATCGACGTAGCGATCAAGTTTCAGCAGTTGGTTAACCAACTCGCGATCCGGGTTTTCAATCGCCTGCACCGCACCTTTTGGCAGGCCATGCTCGCTCAGCGCGTTTTGGATTACGCGAACGGTAGCCGCGTTAGTGCGATAGGTCTCTTTACCGCCGCGCAAAATCGCCGCATTGCCGGTTTTCAGGCACAGAGAAGCCACATCCACAGTGACGTTAGGACGCGCTTCATAAATCACCCCAATCACGCCCAATGGCACACGGCGACGTTCAATACGTAAACCGCTGTCCAGCACGCCGCCATCGATCAACTGTCCGACCGGATCGGCCAAACGGCACACCTGACGCACATCGTCAGCGATACCTTTCAGACGCTGTGGATTGAGCGTCAGGCGATCCAGCAATGCCGCGCTCATGCCATTCTGCCGCGCATCGGCCAAGTCCAGCTCGTTAGCCGCCAGAATGTCGGCACTTTCCGCTTCCAGGCGATCGGCAATCGTCAGCAGCACCTGATTTTTTTGTTCAGTGGAGAGTTCTGCCAGCTTGTACGACGCTGCACGCGCCGCTTTTCCCATTTCTTCTAACATCATCTGCTCCTTAACTGACGATCATGTCGTCACGATGCACCGCAACCGGACCATATTCGTAACCGAGGATGTCGCTGATTTCCTGGCTGTGATGACCGGCAATCATGCGCATGGCGTCGCTGTTGTAGCGCGTCACGCCGTGAGCGATATCGCGGCCTTGCAGGTTACGAATGCGGATCACTTCGCCACGAGAGAAGTTGCCCTGCACTTCACGCACGCCTTTCGGCAGCAGTGAGCTGCCGCGCTCTAATACCGCAGCCAGCGCACCGTCATCAATGACAATTTCGCCAGCCGGCGGTGCGCCGAAGATCCAGCGCTTGCGGTTCTCCAGCGGTGATTGCTGTGCGTGGAAACGGGTGCCGACCGGTTTGCCATACAGCACGTCGCTGATCACATCCGGGCGGCTACCCGCCGCAATGATCACGTCGATACCGGCGCGGCAGGCCACATCCGCCGCCTGCAGTTTGGTCGCCATGCCACCCGTGCCGAGGCCGGAAACACTCCCTCCGGCCAGCGTGCGCAACGCATCATCAATCTGGTGCACATCGCTGATCAGTTCCGCTTCCGGATTGGTGCGAGGATCGGCGGTGAACAGGCCCTGTTGATCGGTCAGCAGCAGCAGTTTATCCGCGCCGCCGAGCATCGCCGCCAGCGCAGACAGGTTGTCGTTATCGCCCACTTTGATTTCAGCGGTAGCAACAGCATCGTTCTCGTTAATCACCGGCACGATGTGGTTATCGAGCAGCGCACGCAGCATGTCACGTGCGTAGAGGAAGCGTTCACGATCTTCCATATCCGCACGCGTCAGCAGCATCTGACCGATATGAATCCCGTAAATTGAGAACAGCTGCTCCCACAGCTGAATCAAACGGCTCTGCCCCACTGCAGCCAGCAGCTGCTTTGAGGCGATGGTGGGCGGCAGTTCGGGGTAACCCAGGTGTTCGCGTCCGGCGGCAATCGCGCCTGATGTGACGATAACGATACGATGACCCGCCGCGTGCAGTTGTGCACACTGACGAACCAACTCCACCATGTGCGCACGATTCAGCCGACGCGAACCGCCGGTGAGGACGCTGGTACCCAATTTGACCACAAGGGTCTGACTGCCACTCATGTTTTTCCTGCCATATAAGAAAAAAATTCTGCGAAGGGACGTTTTATCAGGAGTGAGCGAGGAAGCCAATAACAGCAAGGGGAAAAGCACAAAAATCCCCTGACAATGCAGTAGACCAAAAGTTCGCGATTAACAAGAAATCAGAAAAACTGTCATAAAACTTTCATCACCAGTCGGTAAAAAGTCCCCTGTTTTACAAACCCTTTCAAGGGTACAACAAATTTTACTCATTGGGATTGATAGCAAATGAAGAAGAGCACACTGGCATTAGTCGTATCAGCGCTGGCATTGACCTCCGCTGCTCACGCCGCAGAAGTTTATAACAAAGACGGTAACAAGCTGGACTTCTACGGCCGCGTTAAAGCTGAGCATTACTTTAGTGATGCCGCTTCAAACGATGGTGACAAATCTTACGTTCGTATCGGCTTCAAAGGTCAGACCCAGATCAACGATCTGATGACCGGCTACGGCCAGTGGGAATACCAGTACAACGTTAACAACTCTGAAGGTTCTGACGCTAACTCAGGCAACAAAACCCGTCTGGGCTTTGCAGGTCTGAAATTCGGTCAGTACGGTTCATTCGACTACGGTCGTAACTACGGCGTGCTGTACGACGTTGAGGCATGGACTGACGTATTCCCAGAGTTTGGTGGTGACGGTACTGCGCGTACTGATAACTTCATGACTGCACGTGCGACTGGTGTTGCGACTTATCGTAACAGCAACTTCTTCGGTCTGGTTGATGGCCTGCGCTTTGCGCTGCAATACCAGGGTAAAAACGACTCTACCAGCGCCAACGCACGTGGTAGCGCCACCGACACTTCTCGCCAGAACGGCGACGGTTACGGTGCATCTCTGGGCTACACCATCGGCAGCACCGGCATCAGCCTGATGTCAGCCATCACCTCTTCTGACCGTACTAACCAGCAGCAAGCGCGTGCTTACGGTTCTGGTGACAAAGCGGATTCATGGGGCGCGGGCATCAAATATGACGCTAACAGCGTTTACCTGGCGGCTATCTATACTGAAACCCGCAACATGACCCCAATCAGCGGCACCAATTCAGTGACCGGTTTAAGCGTGTCAGGTGCAGCGAACAAAGCACAGAACATTGAATTGGTTGCACAGTACCAGTTCGACTTCGGCCTGCGTCCGTCTATCGGCTATGTGCAGACCAAAGGTAAAGACATCGAAGGTATCGGCGATGCGGACCTGGTTAAATACATCGACGTTGGCGCGACTTACTACTTCAACAAGAACATGTCTACCTTCGTTGATTACAAAATCAACCAGCTGAACGACGACAACCGCCTGTCACTGAACAACGACGACATCGTTGCTGTAGGTCTGACTTACCAGTTCTAAGTCGTCTGATTTACCCTCAATGTGTCTATAAAAAAAGAGCCGGCTCATCACCGGCTCTTTCTTCTTTTTGTCTGTTTAGCTGGCTTAACAGCCGAGCCCGACGATGGCGTGCTTAAGCGCTGAGCTTGACCGGCTCTTCTTTAAAACCCGATGCCGGTTTGAGATCCAACTTAAGATCCTTCAACACCGCTTTCAAACGCTCATGGAAATTACGCAGCGTACTTTCCACTCTCTCGTTGTTCTCTTTGCCTTTGATCGTTGCCACACCCCAGTCACCGTCTTTATCAAACAACCCAAAGTGGTATTCATAGGTGAAATGGTCTTCGTGCGCTTCCAGCGTCATCCACCAGCCCCAAAATTCACGGAGTTCAGGAGCAGGTTTAACGTTGACACATGCGGCCAGGCAATCGAAGAAAAAACGCTGCTCTTCGCATTTTCCTTCACGGATGTACGGCCCCAATTCGGTGAAGCGCTTCAGCAGGCGACTACGGGGATGACCACTCGGTAACGTCATGCTAATTCTCCCTCAAATAACCGTAAAATTGTTTCTCGTTACGCGAATCACGCGCGCAACGCAAAATATCCCGGATATAAGTAGTAGCAGAGCGTCGAATTTTTGCCAGTCATACACCCAATTGTTTTGCTAACCAGTCACAGATTTGATTTAACGCTTTCTCAAAACTGGAGAACACCGGCGTGGCGGGTATTGCCAATACTTTGCCCTGTGCGGAAGAGTTGGCAATCAATTGAGCCTCTTCTTCTGGGCTGAACAAATCGCCCGGCCAGTATGCCGCCAGCATCGGCGTCGGCGTGCGACGCCCCAACAGACCCTGCACCTTCAGTGAATAGCGATTGAGCTCAATGCGCAGGTTGCTGTCAGACGCGGACGGCATCCCCAGGCGACTGGCCAACATGTCCATGTACATGTCCGGTAGTTGCTGCTGGCGTTGCTCATCGACAAATACGTTGTGCACCATCGCGCCCAGTGTCGCGACCGCACGCAGGCGTGGCACTTCCAGATAAGCCAGTCGGGTGGCGACATTGGCGCCAAAGCGATAACCAAACAGTGCCACGCGCGTGTGATCAACCCACGGCACATTGCTCAGTTCACGCAGCACCTGCTGGTGAAGCTGACTGGTGTCCTGGTTCAGCTTCCATTTGCTGCTGAAGCCCACCGAGGGCATATCCAGCGTCAACATGGCGATGCCACGCGGCGCCAGATAATCGTGGAACAGGCGATAATGATCGCTCTGCAGCGAATCCAGGCCACCGCACAGCAGCACCGTTGGGTATGGGGCTTTGGCCTCAGCAGGCATATGCAGGAAACCGGTGACCGGGCTGCCACCGCTGATCTGGAAGGTCAGCGCTTTCAGCTCACCCGGCAGACGCTGCGTGGCCTCTTCGTATGCCCGGTTTGCCAGCACCTGTGCCTGATCGGCCAGATCATCGCCTTTGATATAGGGATAGGCGGCAATACTGTAGAGATTAGATGCGCGCATCCACTGATGCCCAGCTTCCTCGTGATCTTCATTCTCCATCGCGCGCTGTTGCCATAAGGCGGCCTGCTTCGACCACTCAAAGTTCCAGTTCCCACCGCGATAACCAATCACCGTGTCGAGTTGGGTGTCATCAGTGTGCTCATACTCACTGATAGCGATGCGCGCCAGCACTTCGCTGATCTCCTGCGGAGACAGGCCGCGCCACGTCCACAGCAGCTTGTTGAGCATGCGATACCAGCAAGGTTGGGTATCCCCTTCGAGGGTGTTGTGCACCTGAACCGGATGATGGTGCTGACGGTGCACCAGAGAGGAGGTTTCCGGGTGTTTAAAGCGGGGCTTAAAAAGCTCTTCGCTGAGGTTTTTATCCGACATCTTAGACGTTCTCCCGCGATAGTCGCATAGATGCCTAAGAGTGTACTGCACCCGCATGTTGGGTGCGAGGCGTAGAATGCACAACGCCCGGCATAGCCGGGCGTTGTTTGCGTTACATCAATCAGCTTTTGACGATTGGCGGGATGTAAACCACGCCCATGTCCCACGGCTGTTCGATCCAGGTGTTCTGCGGAATATCGACAATGTAGTCGTCCACCAGCGAACGACCAGCTGGCTTAGCGAAGATGGTGCAGAAGCGCGCTTTTGGATACATATCGCGGATCGCTTGCGCGGTGCCACCGGTATCCACCAGGTCATCAATCACGATGAAACCTTCACCGTCGCCTTCCGCACGCTTCAGCACTTTCATTTCACGCTGATGATCGTGGTCATAGCTTGAGATGCAGACGGTATCGACATAGCGAATACCCAATTCACGCGCCAGCAGCGATGCCGGAACCAGACCACCGCGGCTGACCGCAATGATACCTTTCCACTGTTCCACAGGAAGCAGGCGCTGGGCCAGTTTGCGGGCATGGATCTGCAACATGTCCCAGGTGACGACGTATTTTTCGCTCATAAAAGAAATCCCGACCAACAATGTTGGTTTAAAAATAGGCAAGGGGGAAAAGGTTGCGCGAGATTATAAGGATCTGACGCGTCAAAAACCAGCATCTGTCGCATTGGATGCAGGATTTTAGCGCGCCTGAGTACGCACCCGGTGAAAAACAGTGATATTCTCAGCCACATCACGTCAGATGTGCTGACGGCGATCTTTCACTGGAACCCGGCGTGCGAGCGGTATGTCCGCCGCGCTGACACAGGAGATGCATTGTGTCTGAATTGTCGCAACTTTCCCCCCAACCGCTGTGGGATATTTTCGCTAAAATCTGCTCCATTCCACACCCTTCTTACCATGAAGAAGCGCTGGCCGAACACGTGGTCAACTGGGCCAAAGAGCAAGGCTTTTGGGTTGAGCGCGATCAGGTCGGCAATATCCTGATTCGTAAACCGGCCACTGCGGGCATGGAAAAACGTACCCCTGTCGCGCTGCAGGCGCACCTCGATATGGTGCCGCAGAAGAACAACGATACGGTGCACGACTTCACTAAAGACCCGATTCAACCTTATGTTGATGGCGAGTGGGTTAAAGCGCGTGGCACCACGCTGGGTGCCGACAACGGTATTGGCATGGCTTCTGCGCTGGCGGTGCTGGCTGATAACAGCCTGACCCACGGCCCACTGGAAGTGCTGCTGACCATGACCGAAGAATCGGGCATGGATGGCGCTTTTGGTCTCAAGCCAAACTGGCTACAAGCCGATATCCTTATCAACACCGACTCTGAAGAAGAGGGTGAGATCTACATGGGTTGCGCGGGGGGTATTGATTTCATCACCACCCTGCCATTAAACCGTGAAGCCGTACCTGCGGGCTTTGAAACCCTGAAGCTAACGCTGAAAGGCCTGAAAGGCGGCCACTCCGGTGCCGATATTCATCATGGTCTGGGCAACGCCAACAAGCTGCTGGCGCGTTTCTTTGCGGTCTACGCGCAGGAACTGGATGTGCGTCTGATTGAGTTCACTGGCGGCACGCTGCGTAATGCGATTCCGCGCGAAGCTTTTGCCACGCTGGCAATCGACAGCCATAAAGTGGATGCACTCAAATCGGCTGCGGCTCATTTCCAGGCCACGCTGCTGAACGAGCTGGGCATTAAAGAGAAGAACATTGCGTTAACCACCGAGCCGCTGGCACATCAGGGCCAGGCGCTGACCACCGACAGCCGCGATCGCTTCATCAACCTGCTGAACAGCACCCCGAACGGTGTGATTCGCAACTCTGACGTGGCCAAAGGCGTGGTGGAAACCTCGCTGAACGTCGGCGTGGTGACCATGGATCAGGACAATGCCGAAATCATCTGCTTGATTCGTTCACTGATCGACACCGGCAAAGATTGGGTGGTGGAAACCCTGACTTCACTGGGCCAGTTGGCTGGCGCGAAAACCGCACCAAAAGGCGGTTATCCTGGCTGGCAGCCTGATGCTGATTCACCGGTGATGGCGCTGACGCGTAAAACCTATGAAGCCCTGTTTGGCAAAACGCCAAACATTCAGGTGATTCACGCGGGTCTGGAGTGTGGTCTGTTCAAGAAGCCGTATCCGAACATGGATATGGTGTCGATTGGGCCAACCATTACCGGTCCACACTCACCGGATGAGCAGGTGCACATTGAGAGCGTCGGTCTGTACTGGAAACTGCTGACTGCGCTGCTGAACGTGGTGCCAGAGAAGGCGTAAGTCTTTGCGATGCTGTAAGGAACCAGGCTAAGGCCTGGTTTTTTTATGCCTGCAATCCTGAGGTTAAGGATTCTCTTGCTAATAAGGCCGCAATATTTGCCGGAACCCATTTTGAGACCGACAGTAACATGCAGCATATTTCACTATAAATCCTGCTTATTACCCCAGCATTCTACCACTCCACACTCCCTCTCTAGTTTTAGACGCCGTTACGCCCAGATGTCTGGATGGCTAATAAGATTTCGTGCTAGCTTATGCGCTTTCGTTTGTTGCCCAGCGTTATGGGTTCAGAAAAAATGCCACCCACTCTCTTAATGAAAGGCCTGCCCCATGAGTGCGATTAACCGCCTGGAGATGCGTAATATCTCCATCGCTTTTGGCGGTTTTGCCGCACTGACCCAGGTCGATTTTCTGACCGAGGGCGGATCGGTGCATGCGTTGACCGGAGCCAATGGCGCGGGAAAATCCACCCTGATGGCAGTGCTATCCGGCGCGCACAGTGATTACAGCGGCGAGATTCTGCTGGACGATGCGCCGGTCTCCATTCGTTCACCGCGCGATGCCAAAAAACTCGGTATTCATTTGGTGCAGCAGGAAGTGGATGTGGCGCTGGTGCCGCAGCTCAGCGTGGCAGAAAACATTCTGCTCGATCAGCTGGCAGAACCCGGCCATGTCTATAGCTGGCGCGAGATCCGCCGTCAGGCGCGTGCCCTGCTCAATCAGCTGGAAGTGAACATCGATGTTAATCGTCTGGTGGAACGCTGCTCGCTGGCGGAGAAACAACAAATCCTGCTGGCGCGCGCCCTCTCCCATCACTGCCGTTTTCTCATTCTGGATGAACCGACCGCGCCGCTGGATCAGCATGAAAGCGAGCGTCTGTTTACCGTGGTGCGTCGTTTACAAAGCAACGGCATTGGCGTGGTGTTTATCTCCCACCGCATTCACGAACTCAAAGCGATTTGCGATCGCTTAACCGTGCTGCGCGATGGCCGCTTGATTGAAAGCAGCCCGATGGCGGCACTGAGTGGCGAGCAGATTGTTGAGAAAATGCTGGGGCACCAGTTGACCGATGTCTATCCACCTCGCCGTGAACAGAGTGAGCAACCGCTGCTGCTGTCGGTGGAAGGTCTGCACGATGATCAACTGCTGGCGGACATTTCACTGCATCTGCGCAAAGGCGAAATCCTCGGCATTGCCGGCTTAGCGGGTGCAGGGAAAACCGAGCTGTGTAAGGCGCTGTTTGGTGCAAACAAAAGCCGCGTAGAAAAAGGCGAGCTGCACGGCAAACCGTGGCGACCGCGTTCTCCACATGATTCGGTGGAAAACCGTATGGCGCTGGTGCCGGAAGAGCGTCGTAAAGAGGGTATTTTCATTGATGAACCGGTGAGCATGAACCTGAGCGTCAGCGCGGACAACAGTTTTTCCCGCTGGAGCCTGTTCGGTCATCGTCAGGCCTGGCGCTGGGCCGAAGAGGTGATTCAGCGCCTCAACGTGCGTACCACCGGCCCGGCGCAGATTCTGCGTCGTCTGTCGGGCGGGAATCAGCAAAAAGTGGCGATTGGAAAATGGCTGCGCAACAACGCCGATGTGCTGATTCTTGATGAGCCAACTAAAGGTGTCGATATCAAAGCCAAAACCGATCTGTTCAGCCTGATTGACGGCCTGGCACGTGAAGGCAAAGGCATCATCTACGCTTCGGGCGAGTTTTCCGAACTGGTCGGCTTATGTGACCGTATTTGTGTGCTCTGGGATGGGCGCATTGTGGCAGAGATGGAAGGTCGTCAGGCCACAGAAGAGATGCTATTGCTTTATTCCACCGGAGGAACCCCTGCGTGAGCAGCAAAGAACTATCCCTGAACCCGCAGGTTTCTCTGCGTCATAAACTATTCGATTTTCTCTATAAATGGGGCATGTTGCTGACCGTGGTGATTCTGATCACTGGGTTTGGTCTGGCATCGGACAGCTTCCTCGAGCCCACCAACATCATCAACATCCTGCGTTCGATTGCTATCGTCACGGTAATTGCGATTGGTGTGTCGATTTCGCTGACCATCGGCGGCTTCGATTTGTCGGTAGGCTCAACCGCCTCACTGGCCAATGCGCTGGTGATTTCGCTGTTTGTCTGGCACGGCTTTGGCACCACCGAAGCCATTATCATCACGCTGCTGCTGTGCACTCTGGTGGGGCTGCTAAACAGCTTCCTGATCGTGATTCTGCGCATTCCCGACATGCTGGCTACACTGGCCACCCTGTTTGTCATTCAGGGCGTGGCGATGACTTACAGCTTCGGCGGTTCGATTACCGAGAATATGGTGATGCCAAGCGGCGATATGGCGGAGGGCACTATCCCCGCAGCGTTCGGTCTGTTGGGTCAGGTGCCGACCATTGTGATCATCATGCTGGTAGTGACGATTGTGGCACAACTGGCACTGTCATTGACCAAGCATGGCCGTCGCATGTACGCGCTGGGTGGCAATCCAGAAGCCGCACGCCTTTCCGGTATTCGCACCACGCGCTACCGCGTTTTGGCCTATGTACTCGCATCGCTGCTGGCCGGATTAGGCGGCATTCTGCTGGCATCGCGTATTGGCTCCTCGCAGGTGAACGCCGGCAGTGGATATTTGATGGATGCCGTTGCCGCGGCATGGATCGGCTTCTCGCTGGCCGGTTCCGGCAAACCTAACGCGCTCGGTACGCTGGTGGGCGCGGTGATTCTGGGTGTGTTGCAGAACGGGCTGGTGATGTTGTCCGTGCCTTATTACGCCATGGACATTATCAAAGGCCTGGTGCTGGCTCTGGCCCTGGCGATTACCTACATTCAGCGCCGCTAAGGCGCGTTTACTGAGAAAGAGATTCTAATGAAAAAAATTACCCTTTCGCTGCTGGCCTTAAGCCTGCTGAACGCCAGCGCTGCCTTTGCCGATACCGTTACCCCGGTTCCCGCAGCGATTGCGAATCACGAAGGTCCGGTGCGCATCGCCATCATCCGTAACCTGGGGTCTGACGATAACACCACGCAGTTTATTGCCGGTGCCATTCAGCAAGGTCGTCAACTGGGCTTTAAAGTCAGTACTTTCCTGAGTAACGGCGATGATGCGCGTTTCCAGGACTTTGTTAATCAGGCGATCAGCCAGAAATACGATGGCATCATTCTCTCTCACGGCAAAGAACCCTACTCCACCGCTCTGGTGCAACACATTGTCGATGCAGGTATCAAACTGTCCGTCTTTGATACCCCGGTAAATACGCCGGTCAATGGCGTGACCGTCACTGCGCAAGATGATGCCTCGCTGGCGCAGGCGTCACTGGGTCAGTTGATCAGTGATTTCCATGGTAAAGCCAACATCATCAAACTGTGGGTCGCAGGCTTCCCGCCGCAGGAACGTCGCCAGGTAGTTTATGAGAAACTGCTGAAAGAGAATCCAGGCATTCATCAGCTGGAATCCATTGGCGCAGTTTCTACCGATGTACAGGGCGACACCGCCAACAAAGTGGGTGCGATCCTGGCAAAATATCCAAAAGGTAAAATAGATGCGATTTGGGCGTCGTGGGACGCGTTCAGTCAGGGTGCTTATAAAGCGCTACAAGAGAATGGTCGTACTGAAATCAAAATCTACAGTATTGACGTGTCCAACCAGGACTTGCAGTTGATGCATGAGAAGAACAGCCCATGGGTGCAGACGGTCGCGGTCGATCCAAAAACCATCGGTGCGGTCAATATGCGCTTAGTGGCCAATAAAATCGCGGGTGAAGCCACTCCGGCAAGCTACGAGTTTAAAGCGTCTTCCATTTCGCAGCAGTTGCTGAATAGCCAGCAAGGGGCGATTAACGTAGCAACCCTGAACAAGATTATTCCAGGCTGGGGTGTGAACAACGATTTTGTTGCGCCGTGGTTTGCCACGCTGGAAGCGAAGTACGCTAAGAAGTAATTCAGTGGCCGAATAGGGCATCCTGGCGGCGCTTCAAGCCGCCAGGATGATAGCCAAGGCCATACTCAAGGTTTTACCAACCCAACACTAGCTGCCGCTCCAATTGCGGATCCACCAGCGTCACATGCAATCCCACCAACCGCACGCCGCGCCCGGCACGCCTTTCATCCCATGCCTGCCGCGCCACTGCGATCATGTCATCCTTGTTCAACACCGGCCAGACATGCTCCTGCGTGGTCTGCTGGAAATCATTAAATTTGAGCTTCACGCCCTGACGCGCGATTTGCTTGTCGGGACGGATATTTGTCAGGCGTCGATCCAGCTCAGCATAGAGGTAATCAATGATTGCCAGACACTGCTCCCAGTTGTGGATGTCCTCCATCAATGTGCGTTCGACACCGAGCGATTTGCGTTCGCGCTCCACCACCACATCGCGTTCATCAATGCCGTTGCTGCGCTCCCAGAGCACGCGGCCGAATTTACCAAATCTCTTCAGCAGCAAGGCGAGATCGGCTCTCTGCACATCGGCGCAGGTGCGCAGTCCCATCTCTTCCAGTTTTTTGGTCGCCACTTTTCCTACGCCAGGAATTTTGCTCAACGGTAGCGTCAGTAAAAAGTCCGGCATCACTTGCGGTGTAATGACGTATTGCCCGTTGGGCTTATTTAAATCGGAGGCGATCTTGGCGAGGAATTTGATCGGCGCAATGCCAGCCGAGGCGGTTAAACCGGTTTCGCGCAGGATATCGGCACGTATCGCCTGCGCCATTAGCGTCGCTGATCCCTGACAATGCTCGCTATCGGTGACATCAAGATACGCTTCATCCAGTGATAAGGGCTCAATCAATGGGGTGTAGCGTGAGAAAATATCGCGTATCTGGCGTGACGCCTCTTTATAGGCATCGAAGCGTCCAGGCAGTAATTTCAGATGCGGGCAGAGCTTGAGCGCCATTGCCGTCGGCATCGCGCTGCGCACGCCATATTTGCGCGCGGGATAGTTGGCGGTGCTGATGACACCACGCTGCACCCGGCTGCCGCCAATGGCGATAGGTATATCCGTTAATGAAGGATCGTCGCGCATTTCAACGGCCGCGAAAAAGCAGTCCATATCGACATGAATGATTTTGCGCATACGCCCTCCGAATACTGGATAAGTATACAGCAGTAAAAAACTTCGGCAATATTTGTTGAGCGATGAATTAAAGTTTACAAAATTCTGGTCGTAATCCCTTTAGGATTGCACCATTTTCACGGAGACTGTCTTGATTAAACCTCAGACAATGTTAATGTTGCGCTGCGGTAGCGGATATTTCCGATAATGCAATACCAAGACGCTCAGCGTCATCGTCTCTCTTCACTTCAAGGTACACACAGAATGGGCAGAATCGCATTGTGGCTTGCGATGATTCTTATGCCAGTCCTTAGCTGGGCCATTTCGCCAGAGCCAACGCAACTGTCGGCACCGGTGAGCAAAGAGTTAAAGAAACAATTACTTGGCACTCCTGTTTTTATTCAGATCTTCAAGGAAGAGCGTACGCTGGAACTGTACGGCAAAATCGGTAATGAATATCGTCTGCTGGACAGCTATCGCATTTGTAATTTCTCTGGCGGATTAGGGCCTAAGCGTCGTCAGGGCGATTTTAAAAGTCCGGAAGGGTTTTATAACGTTAAGCTGAACCAGTTAAAACCGGACAGCCGTTTCTACCGCGCGATTAATACCGGCTTCCCGAATCAATACGATCGTGATAAAGGCTATGACGGTAACTATTTGATGATTCACGGTGATTGCGTCTCAATTGGCTGCTACGCCATGACCAACGCATCAATGGACGAGATCTTTACCTACGTCAACGCTGCGCTGCGCAACGGTCAGCAGGATGTACAGATCAATATCTATCCGTTCCATATGACCGATAGCAACATGCAGCGTCATCGCTACTCAACGTACATCAACTTCTGGCGTGAACTGCAGCCGGGTTATGCGTACTTTGAGAAGTACCACATACCGCCAACGGTTAACGTGACGACGACGGGTCAATATGCGGTGAACAGCACGCCGGTGATTTCTACACCGGATGCTGCCTCGAAGTCATTCCTGGCGCTCACCCAGGCAAAATAATGCCCACTCGCCTGGCACTATTCGGTGCCAGGTTTCATTTCCTGTCAGCGGCTGTGTCGCAATCACCGTCACAACGTCCTTCGGTGTTGTCTGCTGCATAAAATCAATTTCTACATCCTGATCGAGCAATTTGGCTTTGCCAAAAGGCGCACGACGAGTGATCCAATACAGATTGGTCGAGCAGAACGCCATCAGATAACGACCGTCCGACAGCAGCATGTTAAACACGCCCTTCTCGCGCATCTCAGCCGCCAGCTCAGCAATGTAGCGAAATACCGCCGGCCAGTTGCCCGGAGTGCGCGGATAACGCTCAGACAGCTTATGCAGGATCCAGCAAAACGCTTTCTCACTGTCCGTTTCGCCAACGGGGCGGAAAGTCCCGGTTTCCAACTGTTTGTAGCCTTTCAGCTGCCCGTTGTGCGCGTAGGTCCAGTTACGTCCCCACAGCTCACGGGTAAACGGATGGGTGTTTTCCAGCGACACTTCACCACGATTCGCCTGGCGGATATGAGCGACCACGGAATGTGATTTGATCGGATATTCCTGCACCAAACGGGCGATCGGTGAGTTAAAGCTGGGCTGAGGATCTTTGAATGTGCGGCACCCTTTTCCTTCATAGAAAGTGATGCCCCAGCCATCTTTATGCGGCCCGGTTCCGCCGCCACGCTGCACCAGACCGGTAAAACTGAAACAGATGTCCGTGGGGACATTGGCGCTCATCCCGAGCAATTCGCACATAGCAACCGCCTTAAGTCAGCACTCCCGCGTGAGCAGGAGTGACGCGTCATTACTTAACCATCTCTTTTTCGATCAGCAGCATCAGGATATGAATCACTTTAATGTGAATCTCCTGAATGCGGTCAGCGTAGCCAAAATGCGGTACGCGAATTTCGATGTCCGCTGTGCCTGCCATTTTGCCGCCATCTTTACCGGTCAGGGTAATCACTTTCATCCCTTTGGCGCGTGCCGATTCGACCGCTTTGATGATGTTCGCCGAGTTACCTGAAGTGGACAGGCCCAGCAGCACGTCGCCTTCACGGCCTACGGCTTCGATATAGCGCGAGAACACATGGTCATAACCAAAATCGTTGCTGACGCAGGAAAGGTGGCTCACATCAGAGATGGCAATCGCCGGGTAGCCAGGACGATTTTCACGGTAGCGCCCCGTCAGCTCTTCAGCAAAGTGCATCGCATCACAGTGAGAACCACCGTTGCCACAGGAGAGCACTTTGCCCCCTGCTTTGAAGCTGTCTGCCAGCAAGACTGCCGCGCGCTGAATCGCGTGAATGTTCGCTTCGTCACTCAGGAATTTATTAAGCGTATCGGCTGCTTCATTAAGTTCTGAGCGAATAATGTCCTGATACATAGGGATGTCCTTTAGAGGAAAGATTTACTCTGCAAGTTTAACGGAATGGGACAAAGCCGCAAAGCGCCTGCATCGGGGAAAAAGGCCCAGGCTTTGCCATTCCTGCTCTGTTGGTGTCCAGAGAGTGCGATTTTGTGAGTTCTGTTGTAATTGCGATGTAAACAGATTGCTAAAAAGCGATCACTGCTCTAAAACTTACCCTATAACAGGTCAGACCTCTTACAACTTACGGAGCGGTTCATTATGTTGCTTGCCTCGATTGTCGCGACGCTGATTGTCATTAGCGCCCTCTTTTACCATCAAGTTTCGCTGCGGCTCAGCAGCGTAATCCTGTTGCTATGGACCGCCGGGCTGGCTGCTGCAGGCCTGTGGACGCCGTGGCTGCTGCTGCCACTGGCAATTATCCTGCTGCCCTTCAATCTGCCGGCCATGCGTCGCAGTATGTTCTCCAAACCTGCGCTGCACAGCTTCCAGAAAGTGATGCCGCCGATGTCGCGTACGGAAAAGGAAGCGATTGATGCCGGTACGACCTGGTGGGAAGGCGATCTGTTTCGTGGCAAGCCAGACTGGCAGAAACTGCACAACTATCCGCAGCCACGTCTGACGGAAGAGGAACAAGCCTTCCTCGAGGGGCCGGTCGAAGAAGCCTGTCGTATGGCGAATGATTTCCAGATCACTCACGAACTGGCCGATCTTCCGCCGGAACTGTGGGCGTATCTCAAGCAGCATCGCTTCTTCGCCATGATCATTAAGAAAGAGTATGGCGGCCTCGAATTCTCCGCCTATGCTCAGGCGCGCGTGTTGCAAAAACTGGCGGGCGTTTCCGGTATCCTGGCGATCACCGTGGGTGTACCTAACTCACTCGGCCCAGGCGAACTGTTGCAGCATTACGGCACCGATGAGCAGAAAGATCACTATTTACCACGTCTGGCACGCGGCGATGAAATTCCGTGCTTCGCGCTGACCAGCCCGGAAGCGGGTTCGGATGCGGGTGCCATTCCGGATACTGGCGTGGTGTGCATGGGCGAATGGCAAGGCCAGCAAGTGCTGGGCATGCGCCTGACATGGAATAAGCGTTACATTACGCTGGCACCGATTGCTACCGTGCTTGGCCTGGCCTTTAAACTCTCCGATCCCGATCATCTGCTGGGTGAGACTGAAGAGCTGGGCATTACCTGCGCCCTGATCCCGACGCAAACGCCGGGCGTAGAGATTGGCCATCGCCACTTCCCGCTTAACGTGCCGTTCCAGAACGGTCCAACACGCGGTAAAGATATTTTCGTGCCGATCGATTTCATCATCGGTGGCCCGTCGATGGCCGGTCAGGGCTGGCGTATGCTGGTTGAATGTCTGTCAGTCGGTCGCGGCATCACCTTGCCTTCCAACTCGACCGGTAGTCTGAAAAGCATTGCGCTGGCAACCGGTGCTTATGCGCATATCCGTCGTCAGTTCAAAGTCTCTATCGGTAAAATGGAAGGCATCGAGGAACCGCTGGCACGCATTGCCGGTAACGCCTATGTGATGGATGCGGCGGCTACGCTTATCACTAGCGGCATTATGCTGGGTGAAAAACCGGCGGTGCTGTCGGCGATTGTGAAATATCACTGCACCCACCGAGGCCAGCGCGCCATTATCGATGCGATGGATATCGCCGGCGGTAAAGGCATTATGCTGGGCGACAACAACTTCCTGGCGCGGGCTTATCAGGGCGCACCGATTGCGATTACCGTGGAAGGCGCCAATATCCTGACGCGCAGCATGATCATCTTTGGCCAGGGCGCGATTCGCTGCCATCCATGGGTGCTGGAAGAGATGAACGCTGCGGCGAAAAACGATCTGGTGGCCTTTGACCGTGCCTTGTTCAGCCATATTGGCCATGTCGGTAGCAACAAAGTGCGCAGTCTGTGGCTCGGTTTAACCGGAGGCCGCACCAGCGCGTCGCCAACCCGCGACGTGACCCGCCGCTACTATCAGCAACTCAACCGCCTGAGCGCCAACCTGGCACTGCTGTCAGATGTGTCGATGGCAGTGTTAGGCGGCAGCCTGAAACGTCGTGAACGTATCTCAGCACGTCTGGGGGATGTGCTGAGCCAGATGTATCTCGCCTCTGCCACCCTGAAACGCTTTGACGACGAAGGCCGCAATGAAGCCGATCTGCCGCTGGTGCACTGGGGCGTGCAGGATGCGCTGCATCAGGCTGAAGTGGCGATGGATGACCTGCTGCGTAACTTCCCTAATCGCCTGGTGGCAGGCGCGCTGCGCATGGTGATTTTCGCCGGTGGCAAACACTGCCCGGCACCGTCTGACAAACTGGATCACAAGCTGGCGAAGCTGTTGCAACTGCCGTCAGCCACCCGTACGCGTCTGGGCCGTGGCATGTACCTGACGCCAAGCGAACACAATCCAGCAGGCCAACTGGAGCAGGCGCTGCAGGATGTGATGGCAGCGGAAGTGATTCATGAACGTCTTTGCCAGCAGCAGAAAAAACATCTGTCGTTTACCCGTCTGGATGCGCTGGCACAGCGTGCGTTGAAAGAGGGCTGGATTGATGAGAGCGAAGCCAAAGTACTGACGCGCGCTGAAGCCAGCCGTCTCAAAGCCATCAACGTCGATGAGTTTGTGCCGGAGGCACTGGCCTCACCGAAGCCGCAGGATAAAGGCGCCCCGCGCGCCAGTGAAGCCGCGTAAAAACGAAAAAGCCTCCTGACGGAGGCTTTTTTAATGGGGCCAGGCATAACTTATCCCGCATACATAAGCGGTTTCGCTGCCAAAGCGGGCAGTGAATGGCGCAGTTATAAGATTGAAGCCTGACTTACCCCGCCTGACGAATGCGCGCAATCAGCGCATCGACATCCGCAATATGATCTGCCGCGAGAATCAACGTACGGCCCAGCGTGATGCAACTGCGAATACATTCTGTCCGCATGGTGTCATCAGCAATCTGTTTAAAATCGGCAACGTGTGACATGCCCACGGTGCGGCGAATCAACTCCGTGCCACAATAGCCAATGGTATCGCTCCATACTTTGCGCAGGAAGGCTTCCGCATAGCCCGGATACGCCAGCGCCACATCAGAAGTGTTGGCGTGTGCCAGTTCGAGGAAGCGGCTGGAGAACTGCGTCCAGACTTCATGCGCATCGCTCAGACGACGCTCACGCCCTTCTGCCGCTTCACGCGGGGCCAGCAGGCCCGGCAGGCAGCAGTAGTTAATCAGCAGATTGCCAATCGCGCTGCCGACATCAAAGCCTATCGGACCGAAATAGCCAAACTCCGCATCGATCACCTTCAGGCTACCATCGGCCACGAAGATGGAACCGCTGTGCACATCGCCGTGCAGTAGCGCTTCGGCATCCGCAAAGAAGCGGTGCTTCAGCCCGGCCACCGCGATTTTCAGCGCATCGTCAGTGCGCAGGCTGACCACCAGCGGCTCCAGTGCCGCCGGGTATTTATTACGCTCGTGATCGATAAAGGGATCGTTGAAGAACAGGTCTTCGGTGATTTCGCACATTTCCGGGTTGATGAAACGCGCGACTTCGGCCTTTTTCTTGTGCGGATGCAGGAAAAAATCAGAAGTATGGAACAGCGTCTGCGCCAGATATTCGCCCAGCTGACGACCCGCTTCAGGGTAGTAAGCCCCTTGCACCAGCTCGCCGCGCCAGATGCGATGGCTGGAAAGATCTTCCATCACCATCACCGCCAGTTCGGCATCGTAATGGGTGACGTTAACCGTGTGCTCTGGGCAATGTTTATAGTGCTCAACCAGCGTCTGCGCTTCGAGGCGCGCGCGATCCAACGTTAACGGCCAGGACTCACCCACGCAACGCACATAAGGCAGTGCCTGTTTCACTACCACACGGCTCTGTCCCAGGTTATCGAAAATCTTGAACACCAGGTTGAGATTACCATCGCCGATCTCTTCTGCGCTGACCAGCGCTGACGGATCGTCCACACCGCCAAATTTTTTAGCATATTCCACCGCATCAGCAGCGGTGAAGGTACGGTATTGCGACATTGCCTGTTCCTCGACATTCGATAGTAATAAGCCGTTTGGACGTCTATACATCCGTCACGCATGTTGGCACAATAGCCGCTATTAACGCAACAGGGATTTCACACCATGCAAACACTTCGTACCACCAGTCTTGAGGTCCGCGATAATCAACTGTGGATCCTCGACCAGCAAGCGCTGCCACAACAACAAAACTGGCTGCCTGCGCACACTGTGACGCAGTTGGTTGATCATATCCATGCGCTACGCGTGCGCGGCGCCCCGCTGATTGGCCTTTCAGCCAGCTTGCTGCTGGCGCTGTTGGGCGAGCAAGGTGTCACCCGCGCGGCATTGGCGGAAGCGCTGGAGGTGTTGCGTGCGTCACGCCCGACTGCCGTCAACCTGATGAACAATCTGGATCGTATGAAGATTGCGCTGGCGGAGAGCGATCACGTAAACGCCCTGAGCGCCGAAGCGCTGCGCCTGGTGGCAGAAGATAAGCAGCTGTGTGACAACATTGCCCGCGCCGGCAGCGCGCTGGTCAAGCCGGGCAGCCAGCTGCTGACGCACTGTAATACCGGCGGTCTCGCCACCGCTGGCGTGGGCACCGCACTGGGCGTGATTGCGCATGCCCATCAGCAAGGTTTAGTGAAAAACGTTTGGGTGGATGAGACGCGACCACTGCTGCAGGGCGGCCGTTTAACCGCGTGGGAACTGGGCGAACTGCACATTCCTTACCAGCTGATCACCGATTCGATGGCTGCAAGTTTAATGGCGCGCGGCGTGGTCGATGCGATTTGGGTCGGCGCAGACCGCATTGCCGCTAACGGCGACGTGGCGAACAAAATCGGCACCTACAGCCTGGCGGTACTGGCGCACTATCACGGTATTCCGTTCTATGTGGCGGCGCCGCACACCACGCTGGATCGCCTTTGTCCTAACGGCGATGCCATTCCCATTGAGCAGCGTGCCGCCAGTGAAGTCACCGGTGTGTCAGGCAGTTTTGGTAATGTGCAGTGGGCACCGGATAATGCGGTGGTCTACAACCCAGCGTTTGATGTCACGCCAGCTGCACTGATTAGCGGTTGGGTGTTGGATACTGGCGTCGTGACGCCAGAGCAGGTTAAGGAAGGGATTTTTCAGCCTTAAGGGTGCGCCAGATGGCGTATCCTGTGCTTACGGTGCGCCAGAAATGAAAAAGTCGCCATAAATGGCGACCTTATGATGACGAGCCCTATGTTGTCAGATGCACCCTGAAGAGTGCCCCTTCAATGGCTGATTCCATTTATGCGTATGCAGGTTTAAGCACACAGCGCGTTATGCCAGACGAGGATAAGCATCCGCAATCTTGTCGCCGGTAAAGTTGGCGATCCAGCCTTCCTGATTATCGAAAATACGAATCGCGGTAAAGTGCGGTTCAGAGCCCATATCAAACCAGTGTGCCGTGCCTTCAGGTACTGAAATCAGATCATTCTTCTCGCACAGAATCTGGTAAACCTCACTGCCAATATGCAGGCAAAACAGGCCAGACCCTTCGACGAAGAAACGCACTTCATCTTCGCTGTGCGTGTGTTCATTCAGGAACTTCTCGCGCAACGCCTGCTTGTTAGGATTGTCTGCACGCATACTCAGCACATCCCAACTCTGATAGCCCTTCTCTGCCACCAGACGATCGATCGCGTGCTGATAGGCTTTGATCACCGTTTCAGCGTCAGGGTCGTTACCCAGATCGCGATCCGCTTCCCAACGCTCAAAGCGAACGTTTTTGGCGTTCAGGCGCTCGCGAATCGCCTCGGCATCGGTACTGTGCCACAGTGGCTGGCTGGACTCGGTATCGCTAAAAATTGTCAGTGCACTCATGTTAAATCGACTCCGGATTAATCTGCGAAAAATCGTTTACCTGGTGATGGCGACTGGCGTTATCGGCCTCGCCACGAATTAACTGCAATGTGTGCCAGCCTGCTTGTGCCGCGGCATCCAGTTCCTGATGGATATCTGACAGGAACAGCAACGAAGAGGGTGCCAGGCCAATGTGTTCGGCGATGTTGTGATACGACTGGGTTTCACGCTTGGCGCCAACCGCTGTATCAAAATAGCCGCTAAACAGCGAGGTTAAATCACCTTCATCGCTGTAGCCAAATAACAGTTTCTGCGCAGGCACCGATCCCGAGGAATAAACATACAGGGCAATCCCTTGTTGCTGCCAGCGTTCAAAGGCGGGCAGCACATCGGGATAAAGGTGGCCGGTGAACTGACCTTCAACATAACCCGCACGCCAGATCATCCCTTGCAGCGCTTTCAGCCCCGGCGATTTGCGATCTTCATCAATAAAACCGATCAGCGTGGCGATGAGGTCATCCAGCGATGCCTGGGGCGTCGCTGACTCTTCACGCACTGCGTTTAGCGCCGCAACCACCTTCTCATCCGTTTGGTTATCCCGCACGAAGGCTGCCAGATGCTGACGTGCATAAGGAAACAGGACATTGTGCACAAACTGGATATCACTGGTGGTGCCTTCAATATCAGTAACAATCGCGCGAATCATTGGGTCTCCAGCAGTCGACGTTGCAGTTCACATTCAAACAGGAATTCCAGCCCTTCCAGGTGGCGGCGCGCTTCGTTGACGTCTTTGCCCCAGCAGGTTAAGCCATGACCACGTAACAGGAAGCCGTACCGCAACGGCGTGTCCGCCGCAAAAGCTTCAATGCGCTGCGCCAGTGCCTCAATATCCTGGTCGTTATCAAACAGCGGAATCGCAACGGTATTGAGATGCGTGTCCTGACCCGTGAGGGTTTTCTGCATCTCGTAGCCGCTCAGCAGCAACGCACTGCCCTTCTCTACACGCGACAGTACGGTAGAATTCACCGTATGGGTATGCAGTACAGCCCCGGCCTGCGGGAACAAGCGATAAATCAGGGTATGCAGCCCGGTTTCCGCCGACGGTTTACGTCCCGAAGGGACACTGTTTGTCGCGATCTCCACCTGAATAAAGTCATCACGCGTCAAACTGCCTTTATCTTTACCTGATGCGCTTAGCAGGCAATATTCGGCATCCTGGCGCACCGACATGTTTCCGCCCGTCGCGGGTGCCCAGCCTTTTGCGCCAATCCAGTGGCAGGCGGCCACTAAATGTTCCAGTGGGAGAAAATCCGTCATAGTGAAGGTGAGGCTCCGCAGTTGTTTTAGACGTCTAAGCGTCTCGATTGCCAAATATTAGCATCCTGTGTAGAGTGGCAGCAACACAGGGTTTCTCCGCATCGACATTCGCGCTTAAGGCCACTAAATAATGACGCAGCTCAACCTGACTCCCGAGAGCAAATTACCGGCGCTCGGCACCACGATTTTCACGCAAATGAGCGCCCTTGCCGCGCAGTTCAACGCCATCAATTTATCACAGGGTTTTCCGGATTTTGACGGCCCGCAATATTTACAGGATCGTCTGGCCTATCATGTGAGCCAGGGCGCAAACCAATATGCGCCGATGATCGGTGTGTTACCCCTGCGTGAAGCGATTGCCGATAAAACGGCTGAGCTTTACGGTCACACGCCCGATGTTAACAGTGATATCACTGTAACCGCCGGTGCGACCGAGGCACTGTATGCCGCGATTACGGCGCTGGTGCGTCCGGGCGATGAAGTGATCTGCTTCGATCCCAGCTACGACAGTTACGCGCCTGCTGTTCAACTGGCCGGCGGCGTGCTGAAACGCATTGCATTGCAGCCACCGGGATTCCGCGTTGACTGGAGTGAATTCCGCAGCTTGCTGAGCGCGAAAACCCGTTTAGTCATTCTGAATACGCCGCACAACCCTTCTGCGACCGTGTGGCGAAAAAGCGATTATGCCGAGTTATGGCAGGCGATCGCTGAGCAGGAAATCTATGTGTTGAGCGATGAAGTCTACGAACACATCTGTTTTGATGCAGAGGGCCACGCCAGCGTGTTAGCGCATGCCGAGTTACGCCAGCGTGCCGTTGCCGTCTCTTCGTTTGGCAAAACCTTCCATATGACCGGATGGAAAGTGGGCTACTGTGTTGCACCAGCAGCGATCAGCGCCGAAATCCGTAAAGTACACCAGTATCTGACGTTTTCGGTTAATACCCCGGCGCAGCTGGCGATTGCCGATATGCTGCGTCAGGAGCCGGAACACTATCGTGACCTGCCGGCCTTCTATCGCGAACGCCGCGATTGTCTGGTTGATGCATTGTCGGGTAGCCGCTTCAAGGTGTTGCCGTGCGAAGGCACTTACTTTGTGCTGCTGGATTACAGCGCCATTTCCGATCTGGATGACGTCAGTTTCTGCCAATGGCTAACCAAAGAAGTGGGCGTGGCAGCCATTCCGTTGTCGGTATTCTGTGCCGATCCGTTCCCGCACAAGCTGATTCGCCTGTGCTTTGCCAAACAACCCGCGACACTTATCGCCGCTGCGGAGCGCTTATGTCAGCTTTAAAAATTACCGTTCTGCAGGAAACCCTGAGCTGGATGGACGGCGAAGCCAACCTGCATCACTTCGATGGCGTATTGAAAGGCATTGAAGGTCGCGATCTGATTCTGCTGCCCGAAATGTTCACCACGGGTTTTGCCATGGAAGCAGCAGAGAGTTCGCTGCCGCAGCAACAGGTCATTGAATGGCTGCACAGCCATGCGAAAACCAGCAATGCGCTGGTCGGTGGCAGCGCAGCCATCCAGACCGAAAAAGGCGCCGTGAACCGTTTTCTGCTGGTTGAACCGAATGGCACCGTGCACCAATATGACAAACGTCATCTGTTCCGCATGGCCAATGAACATCAGCATTACGTTGCGGGTGATACGCGAGAAGTGTTCACCTGGCGCGGCTGGCGTATTCTGCCGCAGATTTGTTACGACCTGCGTTTCCCGGTGTTCTCTCGCAATCACAATGATTACGATCTGGCGCTCTATGTTGCCAACTGGCCAGCACCACGTGCGCTGCACTGGCAGTCACTGCTGTTAGCGCGTGCGATTGAAAACCAGGCGTACATTGCCGGTTGCAACCGCGTCGGTAGCGATGGCAACAGCCATCAGTACAGCGGGGACAGTCGGATTATTTCGCCATTGGGCGAGATTCTGGCCGCAGGCGAGCCTTTTGCCCGCGCCCGTCTCGATGCGGAATTGTCGCTGGACGATCTGCAAGCCTATCGCGAACGCTTCCCGGCGTGGCGAGATGCCGATGGCTATACATTGAAGTCATAAAAAAACCCCGGTTTTCCGGGGTTTTATTTATCGCAAGTTGATTACAGATCGAAACGATCCAGATTCATCACTTTGGTCCAGGCTGCCACGAAGTCATTGACGAACTTCTGTTTGGCATCGCTGCTGGCATAGACTTCAGCCAGTGCGCGCAGGATAGCATTGGAACCAAATACCAGATCGGCACGGGTGGCGCTGTACTTCACTTCACCGCTGGCACGATCGCGGCCTTCGAACAGCTCGGCGCTCTCATCGGTAGCGCGCCATGCGGTGCGCATATCCAGCAGATTGACGAAGAAGTCATTGCTCAGTACGCCGACACGATCGGTTAACACACCGTGCTGACTACCATCGAAGTTGGTGCCCAGCACACGCAGACCACCCAACAGCACGGTTAATTCCGGTGCGCTCAGCGTCAGCTGTTGTGCTTTATCCAGCAGCAGGGTTTCGGTGGATGAGCCACCTGCGATACGACGATAGTTACGGAAACCATCGGCCAGCGGTTGCAGCACGTCAAATGACTCTACCTCAGTTTGATCCTGACGCGCATCCACACGGCCCGGTGTAAACGGTACTTGCACCGCCACGCCCGCCGCTGCGGCAGCCAGTTCAATACCCACGCTGCCGGCCAGAACGATCACATCCGCCAGCGATGCTTTACCAGACTCCTGCTGAATTTTCTGCAGGGTTGGCAGCACATCGTGAATCACGCTGGCATTCACTGCCCAACCGTTTTGCGGTGCCAGTGCCAGACGTGCACCGTTGGCCCCGCCACGTTTGTCACCGCCACGGAAAGTGGAAGCAGATGCCCAGGCAGCAGAGACCAGTTGGCTGGCGCTGAGACCGGAAGCAGCAATCTTCGCTTTCAGATCGGTGATCTCATCAGCGGTTGGCTGGTGGATCGCGGCTGGCAATGGATCCTGCCAGATCAGATCTTCTTTTGGCACTTCCGGGCCGATGTAACGCGCTTTTGGCCCCATATCGCGGTGGGTCAGTTTGAACCAGGCGCGGGCAAAGGCTTCATTGAACGCCTGTGGATCGTTGAGGAAACGGCGGGAGATCTTGCCGAACTCTTCGTCAAAACGCAGCGTCAGATCGGTCACCAGCATGGTGGGCTTGCGCTTTTTCTCTGGATCGAACGGGTCTGGAATGATCGCTTCCGCATCCACCGCTTCGAACTGGATCGCGCCTGCTGGGCTGTGTGTCTGTACCCATTCGTATTTGAACAGGTTCTCGAAGAAGTAGTTGCTCCACTGGGTAGGCGTCTGCGTCCACACCACTTCCAGACCGGAGGTAATCGCATCAGCACCGGCACCGCTGCCGTAGCTGCTGCTCCAGCCGAGGCCCTGCGCTTCAATTGGCGAGGCTTCTGGATCAACACCCACGTGGCTGGCGGCAGCCGCGCCGTGGGTTTTACCCAATGTATGACCACCGGCAATCAGCGCGACGATCTCTTCATCGTTCATGCCCATATTGCCGAAGGTGGCGCGAATCGCTGGTGCCGCTGATTTCGGATCGCCGCTGGCTTCCGGGCCTTCCGGGTTGACGTAGATCAGGCCCATTTCGGTGGCACCCACCGGCGCATTGGCAAGACTTTCTGGGTGGCGATGCGCCAGCCATTCAGTTTCGTTACCCCAATCCACATCCAGATCCGGTTCCCACACGTCTTCACGTCCGGCACCAAAACCAAAGGTGCGGAAGCCGGCATTTTCCAGCGAGACGTTACCCGCCAGAATATAGAGGTCGGCCCAGGAAATTTTCTGACCGTATTTCTGTTTTACCGGCCACAGCAGGCGACGTGCTTTATCGAGGCTAACGTTGTCTGGCCAGGAGTTAAGCGGCGCGAAACGCTGCTGCCCACGGCCGGAACCGCCACGACCATCCACGGTGCGGTAAGTACCGGCACTGTGCCACGCCATGCGAATGAACAGCCCAATATAGCTGCCCCAGTCGGCTGGCCACCAGGATTGAGAGTCGGTCAGAATAGCGCGGATATCCGCTTTTAACGCCGGGTAATCCAGCTTGCTGAACTCGTTGCGGTAGTTGAAGTTTTCACTGAGGGGATTGGAACGGTTGGAGTGCTGATTTAACAGGTCGACACGTAACATATTTGGCCACCAGTCGCGGTTGGATGTTCCGCTCCCCGCGCCACGTGCCAGTACGCTTTTTTCTTCAGACGCCCCGTGATGAAAGGGGCACTTACCTGACGCTGCTGCATTATCGTTATTGTCGTGCGTGCTCATTTTTCGGCTCCGTTTGCTTCACATTGTCCGGTAAAGATAACCGTACCTTGTGAAAGAATATATTTGGATGAACCGAAGGTTTTGATAGTTACTGTCTTTCAAGCGCAGCGTGTGACATGGCGCACAAAAAGTAGGTTTTTATCGTCAACTGCGCATAATTTCGTCACTAAAACAGGTGTCGTTGGCAGCCAGGTGTCCCTAAATGCGCACCCTGCAGTCACTGGAGTGTTGCAGGGTCGCCATTTAGGGTGGCCGTGACAAAATTAGCTGCCGCGATAGGTTGACCACGACCACGGTGAGATCAGAAACGGCAGATGATAATGGCTGCCCGCCGAACCAATCACAAAATCAATCTGTGCACTGACGTACAGCGCATCGCGTCCGTCAGCAGCGAAATAGTCACCGATCTCTGCGGTCAATCGATAATGGCCCGGTGCTAACGGCTCGGGCGTTAAATCTATAATACGGCCATCGCTATCGGTTTCCCCCTCCGCCATCGGCAACCAGCCTTCCGGGCTGTTCTGCTCCAGGGATATGGCCACGCCGATAGCGGGTTTACCCAGCGCGGTATCCAGAATGTGAGTGGTAATGGTGCTCATACAATGCTCTCCTTAAGCCGTAACAGGGTGATTTCACGCAGTTGCGTCAGCGCTTCCTGCTGCTCTGTCTCTGCATCATTGTTGAGCCTGCGCTGCAATTCCGCCAGCATCTCCTCGCCACTCCGCCCTTTGGCACGAATCAAAAACACCCGGCTGAAGCGCTGTTCATAGGATTGATTGCCCGCCAGCATGGCAAATTGCAGCGCGCCATCGGCCTGCTGCATCGCCGACTGCTCATTGCGTGACAATACTGCCTCTTTGCCCGCGCCCGCGGCTTTTTCACCAATACGGGGGTGAGCGCGTAATGCTTGTTCCAGTTCGGCACCTTGCCAGCGCTTTGCCAGTGTTTCGGCGGTCGTATAGAGCGCTTCCACATCCGCAAAAGGCCGTGCGGCCACCAGCGCCTGCTGCCAGTCAGGAATTGCCACGCAGTGGGCTATCGCTGTGTGTGCCTCATTGGGCGTGACATCGTTAAACACCGCTAACTCCATGCAACGGCTCCTTAAGCCTGTGCCAGATCGTTGACCGCTTGCAGATAAGCCTGCACGCCCAATGCCACATCGGCTACCTGCACGGACTCGGCTGGATGATGGCTAATACCGCGATAGTTGCGCACGAACAGCATACCCACTGGCCAGCGATCGGCGATCGCAATCGCGTCGTGCCCTGCGCCGCTTGGCAAAGAAACGCTGCGGCCCTGTACGGTTTCCACCGCATGGCTCAGCGCCTGTTGCAAACGTGCATCACAGGCGGTTGCCGCAATACGGTAATACTCGCTAGCGGTAAAAGTCAGTCCACGCCGCAAGGCAATCGCTTCGGCTTGTGTCAGCAGCGCGGACAACAGGCGCTCCAGCGGCTCATCCTGCGGCCCACGCACATCCAGTGAAAACTGCACTTCACCGGGGATAACATTCACGGCGCCCGGCAAACAGCTCAGGGTGCCGACCGTGGCCACCAGTTGTGGATCTTGCTCGGCAGTGGTGTGTTCAACAAACACCATCCACTCGGCGGCGGCGGCCAGTGCGTCTTTACGATGGGTCATCGGCACCGTGCCAGCGTGGCCCGCTTCACCGATAAAGCTGCAATTCAAACGACGCGCGCCGTTAATCGCGGTCACCACGCCAAGCGCCAAATCTTCCTGTTCCAGACACGGCCCTTGTTCTATGTGCAGTTCAAGGTAAGCCGCAATGTCGTTGACGTCGCGTGCTGCCTGCAAAATGTTGGCAGCGTCCAGACCGAGATCCTGCATCGCTTCCGCCACAGTTATACCGTTACCATCCGGATGCGTCACCCAACTCTCGGGCCATGTACCGGTAATCCCCCGGCTGCCCAACAGCGTGATGCCAAAGCGCGTGCCCTCTTCATCGCCGAACCCGACAATCTCAATCGCCAGCGGTAAGCGCAGCTGACGATCGTGCAGCCACTGTACGGTTTCAATAGCACTCAGCACACCCAGCATGCCGTCATAGCGCCCGGCATTGCGCACCGTGTCCAGATGAGAGCCCAACAGCAGCGCCTGCGCGCCGGGTTCAGCAGACTCATAACGACCGCAGATATTGCCCACAGCATCTTGCCAGGTGGTCATGCCGGCCGCCTGCATCCATTCTGCCACGCGGGCGTTGGCGCGGACCTGTTCAGGCGAGAGATAGACACGCGTCAGACCATCCTCACTTTCACTGATTTCAGCCAGGGCATCGCAGCGTGCCATGACGCGGGCAGCGGCGGACTGCGCCTCGCTGGCGGTCATCAGGCTGTTGCTCATGCGTGGCTCCCGTAATGATCCCACGCCGCCTGCATGGCCGCGCCTTGTGTCGAACGGTAACCCACATGGTTCAATACCGCTTCCAGCGCGCTCAGGGTTTGCATCACGCAATCTTTGCGCGCGTTGTAGCCCATGGTGCCGATGCGCCACACTTTGCCGTGTAGCGGGCCAAACGAGGTGCCGATCTCAATACCAAAATCTTCCAGCACCAATTTGCGCACCTGGTCGCCATTCACACCCTGCGGGATCACCACACCGAGCACGTTGTTCATTTTGTGTTTCAGGTCGCCAAAGGTTTCGAGGCCCATGCCCTGAATACCTTTCAGCATCGCCTCGCCGTGCAACTTATGACGTGCAATGCCGTTATCCAGCCCTTCCTGCATCATCAAACGCGCGCACTCACGTGCACCAAACAGCGCGGTGGTGGCTTCGGTATGGTGGTTCAGACGTTCCGGCCCCCAGTAATCCATGATCATGCCGAGATCGAAATAGTTGGAGTAAATCATCTCCTCATCGCCATCCTGATGATCCGCGGTACGGATGCCCTCTTCCACACACTTACGTTTGCGGATCACCGCTTCCATCTGCGGGCTGAGGGTGATCGGAGAAGTACCCGACGGACCGCCAAGGCACTTCTGCATACCGGCAGAGACCGCATCCAGTCCCCAGGCATCGGTTTCCAGCACGTTACCGCCCAGTGAAGCGGTGGCATCGGTATAGAACAGCACGCCGTATTTCTGGCAAATGGCGCCAAGTTCTTCCAGCGGCTGCAGCATGGTGGTAGAGGTATCGCCCTGCACCGTTAGCAGCAGGCGCGGCTGCACTTTTTTGATCGCGTCTTCGATCTGATCCGGAGTGAATACTTCACCCCACGGCACTTCAATAGTGTGCACTTCCGCGCGGCAGCGGCGGGCAATTTCACACAGCAGATGACCAAAGCGGCCAAACACCGGCACCAGCACTTTGTCGCCCGGACGGATAGCCGAGAGCAGAATCGCTTCGATACCGGCGCGCGAGGTGCCGTCAATCAACATGGTCCAGCGGTTTTCGGTACGAAATACACCACGATACAGCGCCATCACTTCATTCATGTAGTGCGTCATCGCCGGATCGTACTGACCCAGCAGCTGGCTCGACATGGCGCGCAGGACACGCGGATCGGCGTTGATAGGACCAGGGCCCATCAGCAGGCGTTGTGGTGGATTAATTTGCGAAAACTGACTGATATCCATGTGCTATTCCTTTTGAAGACTTAAAGACGGACGGTGGAGATAAACTGTTTAAGCTCGGCGGTCTGCGGATTGGCAAACAGCGTTTTACTGTCACCCTGCTCCCAGACGCGGCCCTGATGCATAAACACCACGCGATCGCCCACATCACGGGCGAAGTTCATTTCATGGGTAACGAGGATCAAGGTCATGCCCTCGGCAGCCAGCTGTTCCAGCACCTTCAGCACTTCGCCCACCAGCTCAGGATCGAGCGCTGAGGTGATCTCGTCACAGAGTAATACTTTCGGCTGCATCGCCAGCGCACGGGCAATCGCCACGCGCTGTTGTTGTCCACCGGATAAATTGGCCGGGTAGTAGTTGATGCGTTCGCCGAGGCCGACTTTCTCCAGCATCTGCGTGGCCAGTTCGCGACATTCAGCTTCGCTCTTCTTCAGTACCCGGCGCGGCGCCAGCATCACGTTTTCCAGCGCGGTCATGTGCGGGAACAGGTTGAAGTTCTGGAACACCATGCCCACCGAGCGGCTGATTTCACGCGCCTGGGATTCACGGTCGGTGATCGTCATACCGCCGAGTTTGATGCTGCCTTCCTGGTAGCCCTCCAGTCCGTTCATGCAGCGCAGCAAGGTACTTTTGCCCGAGCCGCTGCGGCCGATGATCGAAATCACCTCGCCGTTGTCGATATCCAGATCGACACCTTTCAGGACGTGGTTGTCGCCGTAGTACTTCTGGACCTGATTAATGGTGATGAGCGGCATTGAATTTTTTCTCCAGGTACTGGCTGTAACGCGACAGCGGATAACACATCAGGAAGTAACCCAGCGCCACCAGGCCAAATACCTTAAAGGGCTGATACGTCACATTGTTCAAAATAGTGCCGGCTTTCGTCAGCTCGACGAAACCGATAATCGAGGCCAGCGCGGTGCCTTTAATCACCTGAACGGCAAAGCCCACGGTCGGCGCGATGGCGATGCGAATCGCCTGCGGTGCCACCACGCGAAACAGCGTTTGACCAAAAGTCAGTCCGAGGCAACGCGATGCTTCCCACTGGCCCTTCGGCAGCGCACGAATACTGCCGTGCCAGATATCCACCAAAAATGCGCTGGTGTAGAAAGTTAATGCCAGCGAAGCGGCGGTCCAGGGCGCCACATCAATGCCAAACAGCCCGACGCCAAAGAAGGCGAGGAACAGCTGCATCAACAACGGCGTGCCCTGAAACAGTTCGGTGTAGCAGCGAATCAGGCGCGTCAACCATGGGCGCTTCAGCAGGCGTAAAAACAGCAGCGGTAAGGTCACCAGCGTGCCGCCAAAGAAGGCCACCAGCGACAGTAAAATCGTCCAGCGCGCCGCCAGCAGCAGGTTGCGCAGGATGTCCCAGTCAGTAAAGGTTGTCATGCGGGCTGCGCTCCAAACCATTTACGCCCCAGCGCCAGCAGCAGCTGTCGCATGGCAATCGACAACGCCAGGTAGATCAACGTGGTCACCAGATAGACTTCAAAACTCAAGAAAGTGCGTGACTGAATCAGGTTGGCGGCGAAGGTCAGCTCTTCGTACGACACCTGCGACACCACCGATGAACCCAGCATCACAATGATGCATTGGCTGACTAGCGCCGGATAAATACGTTGCAGCGACGGCGGCAGAACCACGCGGATAAAAGTCTGCGTGCGGGTCAACCCCAGCACACGGCCCGCTTCCCACTGCCCTTTCGGCGTCACCTGAATCCCGGCGCGGATAATTTCAGTGCTGTACGCGCCAAGGTTAATCAACATCGCCAGCAGCGCTGCTTCGCCCGCCGTCAGTTTCAGACCAAGATTGGGCAAACCAAAGACGATAAAAAACAGCTGTACCACGAATGGCGTATTACGGATCAGTTCGACATAAACGCCCCAGATGCGACTCGCCCAGCTCGGTTTGCCACTGCGCAGTGCCGCGCCGAGAATCCCCAGGCTCACCCCGCCGACGGTGGCCAGCACCGTTATCTGAATCGTGACCCACAGCCCTGCCAGTAACTCTGGCCAGTGCGGCCAGAGATCTGCAAAATTGAGTTGCCCAATCATTGCGTTATGCGCCGAGGTTAGCTGGCAGTGGGGCTTTCAGCCACTCTTCTGACAGTTTGTTCAGCGTGCCGTCTTTAATGCCCTGCTCAATCAACACGTTCACTTTGTCTTTCAGCGCTGGCTCATCTTTCTTCAGGCCGATAAAGCACGGTGAATCTTTTAGCATGAACTGCGGCACCGGCGCTTTTTCTGCGTTCTGGCGCGCAATGGCAGCCACCACGAGGTTACCGGTCGCGACATACTGCACCTGACCTGACAGGTAAGCTGACAGCGTGGTGTTGTTATCTTCATAACGCTTCACCTGCGCATCTTTTGGCGCCACATCGCTCAGCACCATGTCTTCCACCGCGCCACGCGTCACACCAATTGATTTACCGCTTAACGCTGCAGCATCTTTCAGTGGCTCACCTTTCGGGCCAAATACCCCAAGGAAGAACGGCGCATAGGCACGGCTGAAATCGATCACTTTCTCGCGTTCGGCGTTTTTGCCCATGCTGGAGATCACCAGATCCACTTTATCGGTTTGCAGATAAGGCACGCGGTTGGCGCTGGAGACCGGCACCAGCTGCAACTTCAGTTTCATCTGCTTCGCCAGATACTTGGCCATGTCGATGTCATAGCCTTGTGGCTGTAAATCGGTACCGACTGAACCAAACGGCGGGAAGTCCTGCGGCACCGCAATGCGGATGACGCCACGCTTCTGAATGTCTTGTAGCTGATCGGCCATCGCACTGCCGACCTGAGCCATCAGCAATGCTGCGCCTGCGACTGCCAGTAAAACTTTTTTCATTATGCACCCCGGTGAGTTTATCGTGAAACAAAAGATTCTTGATAAAACGATTTGCAACTAATGTGCCAACCGCAGGGTGTGGGGCGCAAAGGGAAGAAAAACGAATAAACACGGAGTTTAAGGCGATAAAAACGGGCATTACGCCCGTATTAAAACCCGATCAAAAAAGGTGCAAAGCACCAAAGTGGTGCCCACTATCGGTGTTCCAGTTCATCCAGGTGCTGATAAAGATCGGCAATTTGATGAATACGCTGACGGCCTTGCGACAGCATTTCATGCAGCAGTGCATTTGCCAGCAGGTTGATCAGACTCATCGCCGAGGCATAGCTATCAAAGGCGGAGACGCTATCGAGCGGCGCGCACAGCTGCCATTGTGCCAGCGTGATAATACCCTGCGCCTGCGGCTCGCACAGCGCCAGCACCGGAATATTGCTCTGCTGCAGCTGCTGCATCAGCGGGCGGATAATGCGTGGACGGCGGCGGAAGGCCATCACCACCACAATATCTTCGGGTGTGATATCCACCAGCTCCTCGCCCAGCGTCTGGCCGGGTTGTGGTAACACATGTACCTGCGGACGCGCCTGCATCAGCTGCTGACGCAGGTGCAATGCCACCGGATAGGCGTTACGCATGCCGATAATAAACACCCGCTTTGCAGCACCCAGCGCCTGAATCACTTCGCCAAACTGCTGCGGGTCGATGCTGTTCACCCACTGCGTCAGGTTGGCCATCTCCTGCTTGTAATGACGCGACAGTAAGGTATTGCCCTGCACTGCATCGCGATTGTCGGTGAGGGGCATCCCACTCTGACGCAGCGTACGCAGCTCATCACGCATGTCCTTGTATTTCTCATAGCCCAGACGTTTAAACAGGCGGCTGACTGTCGCCTTCGATACCCCGCTCAGCCGCGCCAGCTCTGCGCTGTTGTAGCTGATCAGGTCATCAAAATGGTCAAACACAAAATCGGCAATACGCTGCTCCTGCGGCGACAGTTGCGGATAGTGACTGCGAAGGCGTTCATCAAGCTGTTTCATCATTGGTCCTGTAACTTTCGTTTCATCACAAGCTAGCACAAATCGATCCACATTGATGCCCAACCCAAAACTGGAACAGCTCTTGCTTAGATCACCTCACGGATTTGTAGGGTCACTTTTTATGACCAACACCAACCCCATTCACACCCTACAAAAGAATCAACAATGAAGAGTTCACTATGATACAGAGCAACATGGCCCCGCTCGGCATGGCCGTCACCCCACATCATCTTGCCAGTGAAAGTGCACTGGCGGTTTTACGCGAAGGCGGTAACGCGATCGAAGCGATGGTAGCGGCAGCGGCCACTATCGCGGTTGTCTATCCGCACATGAACGGCTTGGGTGGCGATGGGTTTTGGTTGGTCGTGCCGCCCAATGGCGATCCTATCGCTATCGATGCCAGTGGCGCAGCAGGCTCACTCGCCCACCTCGACTTCTATCACGGCGAAAGCCATATTCCGCATCGCGGTCCTAAAGCAGCGCTCACTGTAGCAGGCACGGTGAGTGGCTGGCAGGAGGCGTTAACGCTAGCTGAAGAGCTAGGTTCTGCGCGGTTGCCGTTAGCCCGTTTGCTGCGTGACGCCATTCGCTATGCTGCCGATGGCATTCCTGTTACCGCATCGCAGGCTGCAGCCACTGCCGCAAAGCAACATGAATTGCTTGATCAACCCGGCTTCGCTGCGACCTTCTTGCCTGACGGCACCGTGCCTGGTGCCGGTAGCCGTTTTACCCAGCCCGCGCTTGCCAATACACTTAGCGTGTTGAGTGAACAGGGTCTGGAGAGTTTCTATCGCGGCGAACTGGCCCACCATCTGGCACGTGAGATGACCGCGCTGGGGATGCCGATCACCCTGGAAGATTTGCAAAAACACCACGCGCGCCGCTGTACGCCGCTGCATCTGGCACACAGTGAAGGTGACATCTGGAATATGACGCCACCAACGCAGGGTTTGGTATCGCTGGCGATTTTGGGTATCACCGACCGCCTGAACATGGCGGAGGCCGATGAAGCACAAACCGTACACCGCATTGTTGAGGCCACTAAAAAAGCCTTTGCCTTGCGCGACAAACACATCACCGATCCGCGCCATATCGACTTCAATGTGCAAGACCTGCTCGATGCCGATCATCTTTCCACACTGGCAACGCAAATTAATGACCAACAAGCCGCGCCGTGGGGAACCGGGCGAGGTCCTGGCGATACCGTATGGATGGGGGTGATGGACAGCAGCGGGCTGGCCGTTTCCTTTATCCAGAGCATTTATCACGAATTTGGCAGCGGCGTCGTGCTACCGGGTACAGGCATTACCTGGCAAAACCGCGGTGCAGCCTTTAGCCTGCAACCGGGCCATCTGCTGGCACTAAAACCCGGTAAACAACCGTTCCATACCTTAAATCCAGCGGCTGCGCGCCTGAAAGATGGTCGCACGATGGTTTACGGATCAATGGGGGGCGATGGCCAACCACAAACGCAGGCAGCAATTTTTACCCGCCACGTAATTCAGGGACAGCCACTTCAACAGGCGGTCAGTGCACCGCGCTGGTTGTTGGGGCGAACCTGGGGACAATCCTCTGACTCTCTCAAACTCGAAGCGCGTATGTCAGCAGAAACGGTGCAGCAGTTGCGCGAACTCGGTCATGACGTTGAGCTGTTGCCTGATTTCAGCGAAGTCGTCGGCCACGCTGGCGCCATCGTCAGACACAATAACGGCATGCTGGAAGGTGCCTTCGATCCACGTAGCAACGGCAGCGCAGCCGGCTTTTAAAGGAAACCATCATGCATTCGCAACCGGACTGGGCGGCTTATATCGCTCAAATGGAACAGATTCTGGCTCTGGAGCTGGACGAAGCACGTCGCACTGAATTGCTGGTGCAGTTCAATCGCATCGCCGCCATGGCTGAACCGCTCATGGCTTTCCCGCTGGATGACCGTCTGGAAGTGGCAGGAGTGTTTCATCCATGAAACTGGCATCGTTATCCATCAAAGCGCTCAATCATGCGCTGAATCAAGGTGATATTAGCGCCCGTGAAGTGGCGCAACAGACGTTGAACGCCATTGAACAGCACAATCCTGCACTCAATGCGTGGACCGAAGTCACCGGTCAGCGCATGTTGCGCGAAGCGGATCAGGTCGATTTGCAACGCCAGCGCGGTGAAGTATTGCCTGTGCTGGCGGGTATTCCTTATGCGGTTAAAAACCTGTTTGATGTCGCCGGTCACAGCACCCTTGCTGGTGCCAGCTTATTCAGTGAACGTGCAGCGGCCCGCGAAGATGCGTGGGCGGTGAGTCGACTGCGTCAGTCCGGTGCACTGCTCTCCGGCATGCTGAATATGGATGCCTATGCTTACGGCTTTACTACCGAAAACACCCATTATGGCCCGACCCATAATCCGCGCGATTTGAGCCGCGTGGCCGGTGGTTCCTCAGGCGGCTCGGCGGCGGCTGTCGCGTCAGGCTTAGTGCACTTCTCACTGGGCACCGATACCAATGGTTCGATCCGCGTGCCGGCCTCGTTGTGCGGTATCTATGGACTCAAACCGACCTTTGGTCGCTTATCGCGCAGTGGCAGCCATCCTTTTGTCGCCAGCCTCGATCATATCGGTCCGTTTGCTCGCTCGGTAGAAGATTTGAGTCTGGTGTACGATGCGCTGCAAGGTCACGATGCCAGCGATGCTTTCCAGGCAGCGCAGGCGAAGGAACCGACCAGTGACGGATTAGTAAAAGGCGCAGAAGGCATACGTAGCGCAGTGCTGGGTGGTTTCTTTTCGACCTGGTGCAGCGAAGAAGCGCGTGCCGCCGTGCAAGTGGTGGCACAAGCGCTGGATGCCAGCGAAGCCGTCACGTTAGCCAACGCGGAAATTGCCCGTTCAGCGGCCTTTATCCTCACCGCCTCAGAAGGCGGCAATCACTATCTGCCCGCTTTGCGCAATATGCCCGAGCAATTCGAACCGAACTCTCGCGAGCGTCTGCTGGCCGGAGCGATGCTGCCTTCCGCGTGGTATGTGCAGGCGCAGCGCTTCCGCCGTCATTTCCAACAGCAGGTGTTACCGCTGTTTGAACAATTCGATGTCCTGATTGCACCGGCGACCCCTTGCACCGCGACCACCATTGGGCAAGAGACGATTCATATTAACGGCCAGGATTTGCCGACGCGCGCCAGTATGGGCATGTTAACGCAGCCGATTTCCTTCCTCGGCTTGCCGGTCTGTACCGTGCCTTTGCAAACTGCCAGTGGCTTACCGATTGGCTTACAGTTAATCGCAGCACCGTTTAAAGAACATCTTGCACTGCGCGCCGCCTGGGCACTGCAGCAGCAAGGGTTGACCCTGCCACAAACCACCTTGATGGATGCGTAACCATGACACCTGAACATATTGATCGTCCTGCGGTGCTGGCTGAGGTGACCGCTGCGTTTTATCGCTATGAAGAAGCGCTGATCAGCAACAATGTTGATGTGCTGGATGAATTGTTTTGGCACGACGATCGCACCGTGCGTTTGGGCGCAGGGGAAAATCTGTATGGCATTGATGAGATCCGTGCTTTTCGCGCTGCCCGTCCATCGAAGGGATTGGCGCGCACGCTACGTAATACGGTGATCACCACCTTTGGAGATGACTACGCGGTGTGCAGCACTGAGTTTACGCGTGAAGGCGTGGAGAAGATTGGTCGCCAGCAGCAAACATGGGTGCGCATGCCTTATGGGTGGCGGATTGTCGCGGCGCAGGTGAGTTTAATGAGCTAGCGGGGTAAACCGGCGCTCGTCAGTATGACTTAACTCGCGTGGTCAGGGCCGGTACGACAGTTCATGTCGTACCGGCCAAATGTGTCGGCGCGGAGTATCGCTGGTCGTTAAACAGCAGGAGCCGGGTGCGTCTCCATCCAGTGATCGGCGATTTGCTGGCGCGTACAAACCCACACATTCTCATGCTGCTGGATATGGTCAAGGAAACGCTGCAAGGCACGGAATTTGCCCGGGCGGCCCAGCAGTCGACAATGCATGCCAATCGACATCATCTTCGGCGCGGTGTCGCCCTCTTCATACAACACATCAAAGGTGTCACGCAGATAGACAAAGAACTGCTCGGCGGTATTAAAACCCTGTGGCGAGGCGAAGCGCATATCGTTACATTCCAGCGTATAAGGAATGATCAGATGCGGTTTCACCGTGCCATCCTGGCACGTCACCTGCGTCCAGAACGGAAGATCGTCGCCGTAGTAATCGCTGTCATAACTGAAGCCGCCGTTCTCCACCACTAAGCGGCGCGTATTCGGGCTGTCGCGGCCGGTGTACCAGCCGGTAGGTGCTTTACCAAACAGATCGCGCAGCACATCCACCGCCTGCTGCATATGCTGGCGCTCGGTTTTAGCATCCATCGACTGATAATGGATCCAGCGCCAGCCGTGGCTGACCACGTCATAATCCGCGGCTTTGATCGCTTCCACAATCTCCGGGTGACGCGCCAGCGCCATCGCCACGCCAAACACCGTCAGCGGCAACCCGCGCTTCTGGAATTCGTTGTGAATGCGCCAGAAACCGGCGCGCGAACCGTACTCGTACAGGGAATCCATCGACATATGGCGATCGGCATAACTGGCGGCGCCAATGATATCGGACAGGAATTGTTCAGATCCTGCATCGCCGTGCAGCACATTGTTTTCTGCCCCCTCTTCATAGTTGAGGACAAACTGCACCGCCACTTTCGCGTTGCCCGGCCACTGTGCGTGCGGCGGATGGTTAGCATAACCAATCAAGTCACGCGGGTAGTTTTTGTTGAAGCTGTACTCTTTCTTTTCAGATACATCACTCATTCTGTAAATTCCTTAGTCAGTCCTCAACCAGCACTTAGTTTAGGTGCTGAAATGCGCCGCTGAGCGGTTTTTCAATCGGGTAATCTAAATCGCCATGTTTGCTGGTACCCAAGCCCAGCGCCACCAGTGATTCCACCATTTTTACCGCCGCGCTGACGCCATCAATCACCGGCAGACCCAGCTCTTTCGTCAGCTCCTGTGCCAGTGAGGCCATACCGCCACAGCCCAGAACTATCGCGCCGCTGCCATCTTCTCGCTTCGCCTGAATGCAACGCTGGCGCACTTTTTCCTGCGCCACACCGCTGCCATCTTCCAGCGCCAGCACCGGGAGATCGATAGCGTGCAACGCCGCACAATGATGGGTAAAGCCATATTGTTGCAGCAGATGGCGGGCAATCACCAGGGTGCGCGGTAGCGTGGTGACGATTGAAAAGCGTGTCGCCACCAGCGTTGCCGTGTGCATCGCGGCTTCCGCAATGCCGATCACCGGACCGCTGGCCAGTTCACGCGCGGCCAGCAATCCCGGATCGCCGAAACAGGCAATAATGTGGCCACTCACGCCCTGTGCTTTGCCGACCCTGACCTGTTCCAGTACGCCGATCGCCGCAATGGCTTCATCGAAGTGCCCTTCAATCGACGGCACCCCCTGGCTCGGACACACCGCCAGAATTTCAGTTCCTGGTGCCGCTACCGCACGTGCGGCTGCACCGATGGTTTCTGTCATCGCCAGGCTGGTATTGGGGTTGATCACCTGAATCAGGCTCATGATGCGGCTCCATTGTGACCGGAAAATAACCGGGTGAAGTCGGGTAAGGTTTCGCCGCTGCGCTCAAAATGCAGGCTGGCCACGATGTGTTCGAAGTGATGCTGTAAGGCTGCGGTGAGCGCGGGAAGATCTTTCTGCCGCAGTAGCTCCACCAGCCGATCGTGATGATCGCAACGACACCCGCGCTGCCAGGGCGCACCATAGGCGGCAATCACTAATGATGAGCGCTGTGTCAGGCGCGTAACCATATCCGTCAGCACCTGATTACCGGAAATCGCCTGTAGCTGAATATGAAAAGCCGCAGAGAGCCGAATTGCCGCCGCACCATCGTGCTGTTCGTGAGCCTGCTGCTCTTCCTCAATGAGTGTGCTCAGGGCAGCAAGGTGTGGTGGCTGAACGTGAGCCAGCACCGCGGGCAAATTGGCGCACTCGAGTAAGCAGCGTGTGGCAAAGATGTCGCGCGCCTCGTCAACGCCCGGCGTGGCCACTTGTGCACCACGCCTGGGCGACAAGGTGATCATTTGCACCGCCGCGAGGCGTTGTAGCACCTTGCGAATGCCGGTTCGGCTCACACCAAAAGCTTCTGATAGCGCCTCTTCTGGCAATTTGCTGCCCGGTGGCAGCTGATGTTCCACAATGGCGGTGAGTAATGCCTGATAGATGGGTTCGTCGCGATCATTCAGATCGGCAGCCGTTTTCTGGCCTGTTTCGCTCTTCATTACCTGCTCCGGTAAGTGTCTGTGCACAGCACATCGTATACGTGAAATTAATTTTTTGTATACAAGAAATCAATTCTGGCCTGGATCCTGCAATACCGTTTCACGCTGTGATTATTTTTCCCATGTTGTTAGAGGAGCAGGTTTCATGCCAAATCATTCTGAAGTGACCTCCGGGGTGGCCTCTGGCGCCAACGCCCACTACAGTCCACGCCTGTGTAATGAAGATCTGGCGCCCACGCGCGACCAGAACTGGTCGTGGTATAACATTTTCTCTTTCTGGATGTCGGATGTGCACAGCATGGGTGGCTATGTGGTCGCCGCCAGCTTCTTTACGTTGGGACTGGCGAGCTGGCAGGTGCTGCTTTGTCTGCTGGTAGGTATCTGCATCGTACAGTTGTGTGCCAATCTCGTCGCCAAACCGAGCCAGATGGCGGGCGTGCCTTACGCGGTGATTTCACGTCAGGCATTCGGCGTGTTTGGTGCCAATATCCCCGCGGTGATTCGCGGCCTGATCGCTTTCGCCTGGTATGGCATTCAAACCTATTTAGCGGCTAATGCGCTGATGCTGGTACTGCTGAAGTTCTTCCCTTCATTAAGCGGGATGACGCAAAGCAGCTGGCTGGGGTTATCTCAACTGGGCTGGTGCTGCTTCGGCGTGATGTGGTTCCTGCAGGCCATGGTGTTCTGGCACGGCATGAGCGCGATTAAACGCTTTATCGATGTGGCGGGTCCGGCTGTCTACGTGGTGATGGTGGCGCTAGCGGGCTGGATTGTATACAAAACCGGCTTTGACGGTATCTCCTTTACGCTGGCCAGCAAGCAGTTAAGCACTGGTGAGCAAACCTGGCAGATGATCACCGCCACCGCATTAGTGGTCTCTTACTTCTCTGGCCCATTACTCAACTTTGGTGACTTCTCTCGCTACGGCAAAAGCATGGGGGAGATCCGCCGGGGGAACCGCTGGGGCCTGCCGTTTAACTTCCTGCTGTTCTCGATTGTCACCGTGGTGATCGTGTCAGGTACCCAATCGCTGTTCGGCCGCATGATTACCGATCCAATTGAGACCGTGAGCATGGTTGGCAATGATGTCGCCGTCGCGATTGGTTTACTCACCATGATTATCGCCACTATCGGCATCAACATCGTGGCGAACTTTGTTTCCCCGGCTTTCGACTTCTCAAATTGCTCACCGCAGAAAATCAGTTTCCGTACCGGTGGAATGATTGCCGCAGTGGGTTCTGTTCTGCTGACGCCATGGAATCTGTTCCAGTCACCGGAGTTGATTCATTACACGCTGGATGTGCTGGGCTCCTTTATCGGCCCGCTATTTGGCATTTTGGTGGCCGATTTCTATCTGATTAAGCGCAGCAAGGTTTACGTGGACGACCTGTTTGATGACACACCAAAAGGACGCTACTGGTATCGCGGTGGCTTTAACCCGAAAGCGATTGCCGCACTGCTGCCGTCGGTAGGTATTTGCCTGGTGATCAGCTTTATTCCGTCACTGCATGCCGTGGCAAACTTCAGCTGGTTTATTGGTGTGGCATTAGGTGCAGGTTGCTATCGCTGGCTGGCTCGCGCCGATCGTGAAGTCTCAGTGGGCACCTATCGTCAGGAAGTGGCGGTGCAGAAGGATTGATCTGATGATCAGGTTGGCGCCGATGCCAGCCTGAAAAAGCAAAAAGCCGATGCATTTCTGCATCGGCTTCTTTAATGATTGGCGGAACGGACGGGGCTCGAACCCGCGACCCCCTGCGTGACAGGCAGGTATTCTAACCAACTGAACTACCGCTCCGCGCTTTGTTCCCCGTCGAGAACGAGGCGAATATTAATGGCAGCCTTATGAACCGTCAATGCTTTTTCTGAGGGAATGAATCGTTTGCCGATTTTTTCAGCTTTACGTTGCTTTTCCACGCAAAATCAGCCCATTCAGGCACGCCACAGGCAGCTTCCGCCCTTCTTCAACACTAAATCCAGACGGCTTTCATGTGCGATAATCTCATCATCGCTGGCGTTGACCACGCGTAATCCTGAACTCGGACGCACGATGCGCTGAATGTTATCGCCGGTATTTTGGCTGCTCTGATCGCCTTCCGCCGAGAAAGCCAGCGAAGTTTGGCCGCCCGTCATCATCAGGAACACTTCAGCCAGAATTTCGGCATCGAGCAATGCGCCGTGCAGCGTACGTTTGCTGTTGTCGATTTCGTAGCGATTACACAGTGCATCGAGGCTATTGCGCTTGCCTGGATACATTTTACGCGCCATCGCCAGGCTATCTGTCACCTGACAGAAGGTGTCGGTTTTGCCGATACCGCGCTTAAGCATGCCAAACTCATAATCCATAAAGCCGATATCGAACGACGCGTTATGGATCACCAGCTCTGCACCACGGATGTATTCGAGGAATTCATCGGCGATGTCTGCAAACATCGGCTTATCGGCAAGAAACTCATCGGCAATACCGTGAACGCCGAAAGCTTCCGGATCCACCAGCCGATCGGGCTTGAGATACATATGGAAGTTGTTGCCGGTCAGGCGACGGTTAATCACCTCAACCGCACCGATTTCAATGATGCGATGTCCTTCATAGTGCACACCGATCATGTTCATGCCGGTGGTTTCGGTATCGAGGACGATCTGGCGGTTATTTGCAGTGCTCATAGGACTCGTTTTATGTCAGACTTGGCGTTTTGTCAGAAGGAAGTCTACCAGAGATGCGCAAACAGGTAGAAATATTCACCGATGGATCCTGCCTGGGCAATCCCGGCCCCGGCGGTTACGGTGCCATTTTACGTTATGGCCCACATGAAAAAGAGTTCAGCGCCGGTTATCGACTCACGACCAACAACCGCATGGAAATGATGGCGGCGATTGTAGCGTTAGAGGCGCTAACGCAGCCCTGCGAAGTGGTGCTCAGCACCGACAGTCAGTATGTGCGCCAGGGCATCACCAGTTGGATCCATAACTGGAAAAAGCGCGGCTGGAAAACGGCCGATAAAAAGCCGGTGAAAAATGTCGATCTCTGGAAGCGACTCGATCTCGCGCTCAGCCACCATGAAATTAAGTGGGAATGGGTAAAAGGCCACGCCGGTCACCCGGAAAACGAGCGCTGCGACGAACTGGCACGCAGCGCAGCCGGTCATCCGACGCAGGATGATGTCGGCTATCAGGTCGAATCCTGATCCTTCACTTCACGAAATTGCCGGGTGGCATTCACCGTTTGTCTGACCTGCGCTTTGTTTAAGCTCTTCTTCGCTTTGGTGGGCGTTAATGGGAATGTTCGTTTGCGTGCCACCACAATGTTCAGACATCCCAGCGCGGGCAGGTGCGCACTGATCACTTTGCCGCCCTGCCGATGCCACGGCACCACTTGAAAACGGGTGCGATAGACCACTTCATAGTTGAGCAGGCTGAGCCAGTCGAGTAAGCGTACCTGGCTGAACATGCGTCCGCTCCATGGCGCACGGGCGTGCAAACCCGGGATACCTTTGCTGATCCCCAGCAAGCTGAACGGGTTGAACCCGCTGATAATCATCCAACCATCGTCAATCAGGACGCGATCCACTTCTCGTAACACGAGATGGGGATCCTGACTCCATGCCAGGGTATGCGCCATCAAACAAGCATCAATCGATTTCGCTTCAAAAGGTAATTGCGTGGTATTGGCGATCACCTGCAAGTCATCGCCCTCAATGCCCACATTTACCTGATGCGATATGGCACACTGACGGGTATTGATTTCTGCGCTGAGGCTGCCAAGTTTAAGCATATGAAAGCCATACAGCTTTCCAAGGTAAGGCTGCAACTGCTGCGTGAGTGCATCGCGAAAATAATCGCCCCATGGCATATCGCGCCAGGAGCGCGGCGCAGTCAGAACCTGGCGTGTTTTCGCTGGCTTCATGCTCTACCATCATCCTTTTTCTACGACCTGAGAGGTGTTTATGAATCTTACCAGTATTCCCGCGTTGCAGGATAACTACATCTGGACACTGACGGACGATGATAAAAACTGTCTGATCGTCGATCCCGGCGAGGCTCAACCGGTGCTGGATAAAATCAGAGTCAACAAGTGGCAACCGGTGGCCATTTTACTCACGCATCATCATCACGATCATGTCGGCGGTGTCGCCGAATTATTGCAACACTATCCCGATATCGCGGTTTACGGACCAGAGGAAACCGCGGATAAGGGGGCAAAACATATCGTCGCCGAGAATGATGAATTTACCCTGCTTGGGCTAGATTTCCGTGTCATCGCAACACCCGGACACACTTTAGGACATATCTCATATTTCAGTTCACCTTATCTTTTCTGTGGTGACACGATGTTTTCTGGCGGCTGTGGAAGATTATTTGAAGGCACAGCAGAACAAATGTTTGATTCATTTCAAAAGCTTAATGAACTCCCCGCAGATACCCTGATTTGTTGCGCTCATGAGTACACTTTATCCAATATGAAGTTTGCTGCGGCTATTCTGCCTCATGACCCGAAAATTTTGGCAAGGTATCAGCAAATTAAGGACTTACGTGCAGAAAATCGCATTACTTTGCCAACAAAACTGGCACTTGAGCGGGATATAAATTTATTTCTCCGTACGCAAGATGCTGATTTACAAAAGGCTTTGGGGACTAATGTTGCTTCCTCCCCGTTATGGCAAACTTTCGCTGATCTACGCGAGAAGAAAGACCGTTTTTGATATTTAAGGTTGTGTTGTGTGTACCCCTAACGTATAGTTGCTCGTCTTTTAAGCGAACTATTGACACACACATGAAGGCTAAAGCGATCTTACTCGCCTCGGTCTTGCTGGTAGGATGTCAGGCATCAAGGAATGACGCCAATATCCCCGTACAGCATGCCCAGAGCCTGTCTTCAGCTGGTCAAGGTGAAAATGGAAAGTACGGAGATCAATTATTATCGCAGCGCTGGCAGGATGATGGAACAGGCCTCGCAGAAGATACCGATCTCTGGAATCACATTAGTGACGAGTTGAAGATGGGGATTCCGGAAAACCCCCGGATCCGCGAACAAAAAACAAAGTTTTTAAAAAATAAGAGCTATCTCCACGATGTAACATTACGGGCAGAGCCGTACATGTACTGGATTGTCGAGCAGATACAGAAACGTAAAATGCCGATGGAACTGGTACTGCTACCCATAGTGGAGAGCGCTTTTGACCCACATGCAACATCTTCTGCGAATGCCGCTGGCATCTGGCAGATTGTTGCACAAACGGGCAAAAACTATGGTTTGAAACAGAACCAATGGTATGACGGACGCCGCGATGTGGTGGCCTCGACCAAAGTTGCGCTGGATATGATGCAGCGTCTGAACGGTATGTTTGACGGTGACTGGTTGTTAACAGTGGCCGCCTATAACAGCGGTGAAGGACGCGTGCTGAAAGCGATAAAACAGAATAAGGCGCGCGGCAAGCCGACTGATTTCTGGCACTTATCGTTACCACGCGAAACCACGGTCTATGTACCTAAGATGTTGGCCTTGAGTGAAATCCTTAAGAACAACAAGCAGTACGGTATCAAATTGCCGACCCCGAACGAAAGCCGTGCTTTAGCACGTGTGGAAGTGGGACAGCAAATTGAACTGACGCAGGCTGCAGATATGGCCGGCATGTCGCTCAACAAGTTGAAGAGCTTCAACGCCGGTTATAAAAATGGCACCACTGCGCCAAACGGACCGCACTATATTATGGTGCCTAAGTCCAACGTTGCTAAGCTGCGCAATTCACTGGCATCCGGTGACATTGCATCCGTGCAGCCTGTTGAAATGGCGAAAGTCAGTGCAGCAGGAAACAACTACACGGTACGCAAAGGCGACACCTTGTCAGCAATTGCTAACAAGCTTGGCGTCAGCGTCAGTGCACTGAAACAGCAGAACAACTTGCGTAGTGCTTCAGTACGCATCGGTCAGAAATTGACGGTGGGCGGCAAAGCAACGCAGTTGGCTGATAACGGCAACAGCATCACCTACCGTGTTCGTAAGGGTGATTCTTTTGCCAGTATTGCAAAACGTCATGGTGTGAACACCCAGGATGTTATGCGCTGGAACAGTGACGCTAAAGACATTCAGCCGGGCGATAAGCTCACGCTGTTTGTGAAGAATAGCGCAACACCTGATACCTAATGCGTCGAAAAGGCTGACTTTTGTCAGCCTTTTTCATTTTTATTACCTCAACGATGTCATGGCAACCTGTTATCTTTCTCCTCTCTCCTCATTCCCCTTCTGAAGACTTTTATCCCGATTAAAAACCCTTAGACGTGATGTTGGTCAAATATCCACCCGGAGCAACTTGTATGGTAGAAGCCAACCGATAGTGTTAACGAAAAGCGCCGTATTCGTATTTTAAATGTTACATGGCGCGCATTCACTCTATCGCTGAACCGTGAGTTCAGTGATTCGATAAACCATCGGTAGGATAAGGGTTGAGAATGAGCGATAGCCTTAACGAACAGCTTAAGGAAGCAGATAATGCTTCAGGGCAGCAAACGAACACGACAACACCACGCTGGTTACCACGTGCCCATCCTTTATCATGGGCCATGCTGGTCATCACGACACTTGCTATCTTGATGAACTCGATAGACCGTATCATCTTACCCACCCTATTGCCGGCAATAATGAAGGATTTCAATCTTAGTGAAGTGCAGGCTGGGTGGATTAACTCGCTAAGCTTCTTCGGTACGTTGTCAGGTGCGGTGCTATTTGGCCTGCTTTCCGATTATATCGGTAGCGGTTATCGGCGCTGCTATAGCTGGTGCCTGGCAGTTTTGGTGGAGATCATATCTGGTGTTGCTACAGCATTTTGCAAATCGCTGGGGGCATTTCAGGCGCTGCGTGTTTTTATGGGGATGGGTACCGGCGGCTCAGAGCCAATTAATGTGGCATTGCTTGGCGAGTGGTGGCAAAAAGAAAATCGAGGTTTCGCGATTGGTGTACATCACACCGGTTTTCCGCTTGGGCAATTCATTGGTCCGATTTTAATTGCTGCGATTTTAATGTTTGGTGATTGGCGCCATGCATTTCTGTTTATCCCTTTGATCGGGTTAATCATCGTGGTATTGCAGTTGATTATAGGAACCAAAAAAAATCATCAACGCGTCTTTAACTGGATCGACGAACACAAACTGACTCGCCCGATCGAAGCCAAACCACAGAAATCCAGCCTGAAAAATTCCTTTAGCTGCCTTAAAAACCGTAATTGCCTGATGGCGATTGCACTGGTCTTTGGTTTTATCTGGGCTGAAATGGGGATTGCAAACTTCTTAACCCTTCAACTCACACGTGAGGTCGGTTTGGACCTATCCACCGCCGCCATCATTTCGGGTGCTTCGGGCATCACCGGCTGGATTGGTCAGATCGTTTGGGGCAGTTTTTCGGATAAACGCGGGCGTAAGACATCTCTGACGATCATTATCGCGGGCTGGATCCTTGCCTGTTCGCTCTGCATTTTTATTCATTCTGCTGCACTTGCCTGGGGGATCCTGATTTTTTGGGGGCTGTTCCGCAATTCGCCCTATCCTGTTGCGTATGCGCTGCTGATTGATTCTTCACCTCATGCAGCAGCTTCGAGCCTTGGATTGATGATTGGTTTGGCGGTGGGTATCGCTGGCATTCTGGTCGCCCCTGTTAGCGGCTGGATTATCCATACGTGGGGTTTCAGCGTGCACTATGCCGTAATCGTCGGGATGCTGCTGCTTTCTTGCATTCCCCTTGCCCTGCTCAAAGAAACGGTAAATGTGAATAAGTGAGGATGACATGACAGCTCTCTGGAAACAGATTCGCAGCAGCAAAATAATAGAACTTAGTCATTTACATCAAACCAGCATGCCCGTATGGCCGACACACCCGAAATTTATCCGTGCAGATAATGAAACTTATTCAACCGGCGATGGAAATTATAACTGCCAGATAATCATGGGGGATCATTGCGGGACTCATGTCGATGCTCCCTCACACTTTATTGAAGGTGGCAAGACAATTGAAAACATTGATGTATGCCAGTTAATGGGCCGGGGCCTGCTGCTGGATATGCGACATATTGCGCCCTGCCACACTTTTGGTGTAAAGGATATTCAACGTTGGGAAAGGGACTTTGGCGCAATTGAGGCTGATGACATCGTCATTTTTCGCACAGGCTGGCATGAAAAATGGGCTCTTAAACCCGATCACAACGCATTTCTGCAGGATTGGCCGGGGCTTTCTGCGGCAGGTGCTGCTTATCTGATTGCAAAAGGTGTAAAGGTATTTGGCACCGATGCCCTCTCGCTCGATGCCTTTGGCAATGCAGAAAATCCCGCACATTTAGCTGTACTGGGTAACGATAATCTTATTATCGAAAATCTGGCTAACTTAGAGATGTTGCCTGCGCATTTTTGCTTTCTTGCACTACCACTTCGAATTGAGCGCGGGTCAGCCTCGCCGGTGCGGGCGATTGCGTTCATTGAGACTTAGCGGGCAAGCGCTGTTGGCGTGAACTCGACTAACAGTGGATTGTGATCAGAAGCGCGCGTGACCAGCACAGAAGCCTCGCTAACTTTCATATCACGGTAGAAGACAAAATCTAACGGACGGCCAAACGCTTTACGCCGATGGTCATCCGTGAAATTCACTTCGTGTAATGCCATCTCTTCGGCAAAGCGATACAGCGCGTTCATGCGCTGGCGGCTCCAGGCATTGAAATCGCCGGCCATGATCACCGGTCCGCGATGATGCTGAATCTGTTCGCCAATCGGCCCAAGTTGCTTGCTGTAGACATCCACACCCAGGCTGAAATTCACCGCGTGAATATTGACCACCATCAGCATTTCGCCGGTCGGCAGTGGATAGGCCGTCACCAGCGCCGATTTTGCCAGGCGTAATAAAGGTTCGCGCTCACGCAATGGACAGCAATACACAGGATGCGCAGAAGCGAGCGTCATCACGCCGGAGGGATGTTGGGGTAAGACGAAGGCAGGTACCTGATCGGCCGCCAGATAGTTACTGGTGGCGAATTTGACCAACTCAGGGGTGGTTTGCGCCTCCTGGAGTAAAACCAGGTGAGCATCTTTGCCGAAACCCTGCAACACAGACATCCAGTCTGCTCGCTGCTGTTTGAAGATATTCCAGACTAAAACCCGCAATGCAGGATCCGCAGGTAACGGTGCACCAGGCGGCAGCGCCTGTCCCAGATGCAACATCGCCCCGGGCGGAAATATCCGCTCTGCAGGCTGACCCGCTGTGTAACGCATTGCATATGTTTTCTTTCGCACTTTCCCGCCTGGCTGATTTACGACTACAACTTCACCTGACAGTTATAGGGATTTTAGGACAGGGTTTCAATTGGCGTTGTTAATTGTCGGAATTAGCTTCACAGCATATTACGGTAACAACCCGCCCTTTAGCGGGTTGTTGACCTCATTATTCCGTGGCAAATGCAGTACGGGGTTTGTCGAGCTGACCGCTCAGTCTTACCAGCAATAGCGCGATAAAAACAATGACAGCGCCAACCCAAGGGGTTTGAGCCAGACCGTAGTGTTCGACAATATGACCACCAACCAATGACCCTAGTGCAATCCCGATGTTAAATGCCGCGATATTCAGTCCTGACGCCACATCAACTGCACCAGGCGCATAGGACTCAGCCTTCTGCACCACATAGACCTGCAAGCCCGGTACGTTAGCGAAGGCAAAAATCCCCATTACCAGCACCGTTGCCAGCGCCATAAAGTGTGTATTAGCCGTAAACTGGAATATTAATAGCAATACCGCCAATGCGCTGAAGATCAGGGTCAACGCGGGCACAGCGCCGTGACGATCGGCTAGCTTGCCGCCCCAGATATTGCCGATGGCTACAGAGATACCATACCCTAGCAGAATGACACTGACCGCTGCCGGGGAAAAACCGGCTAATGACTGCATCATCGGCGCCAGGAAAGTGAAGGCAGTAAACACACCACCGTAACCCAGCGCGGTGATGGCATAAATTAATAGCAGGCGTGGATTCACCATGACGCGCGCTTGCTGCGCCAGAGTAGTAACAGGTGGCTGCGCAATATTACGCGGTATCAGTACCATGCTGCTGACTAAAGCAATGACACCTGACAAGGAAACTGCGAGGAAACTTTCACGCCACCCAAAGTGTTGACCAATCAGTGTACCCAAGGGCACTCCTGTTACCAATGCCACCGTCAGACCGCCAAACATGATGGCGATGGCACTTGCAGCCTTCTCCTTACTCACCAGACTGGTCGCAATCGTTGAACCGACCGAGAAGAATACACCGTGCGCGAGTCCCGTTAGCAAGCGAGCAACGACCAACGTCTCATAGTTCGGTGCCAACCACGCGACCAGGTTGCCCACCGTAAAAAGCACCATCAGCCCTATCAGCAGTGGCTTGCGCGGCACTTTGCCGGTTAAAGCAGTCAGCACTGGCGCCCCCACGGCGACACCAAGGGCGTAAATTGAGACCAACATACCTGCTGAAGGTAGCGTGATGTTAAGTTGTTCCGCAATCGTAGGAATAAGACCGACGATAACGAATTCAGTGGTTCCGATAGCGAAGGCGCTGATAGTCAGCGCCCAGAGTGCAAGTGGCATGATTGACTCCCATGAATGTTTTGATGGGCGCCATTATCGACTCATGCTTTAATGACAAAAAGATGCAAAGTGAGAATAGACTTTTGCCTCGGGGAGCATAATGAAAGCATCGTCGGATGAGTTGAAAGTTTTTATTGCTGTGGTAGAAAGCGGCAGTTTTAGCCGTGCGGCGGAACAACTGCAGATGGCGAATTCGGCTGTGAGTCGCACTGTCAAAAAACTGGAGAACAAACTTGGAGTGGCTTTACTCACGCGCACCACCCGGCAGCTCGCACTGACTCAGGAAGGTGAGCACTACTTTAAACGCGTTCAGAAGCTCCTACAGGAGATGTCGACTGCTGAAAATGAGTTAATGGAACGTCAGCAAGCTCCGCAAGGTCTTCTGCGCATAGACGCTGCCACGCCGGTCATTCTGCATTTGATTCTGCCGATGATTAAACCCTTCCGTGAGCGCTACCCCGACGTCACCCTGTCGCTGATTTCGTCTGAGAGTTTTATTAATCTGATTGAACGTAAAGTCGATGTGGCTATTCGCGCAGGCAACCTGACGGATTCGACCTTACGAGCACGTTTGCTGTTTATCAGCTATCGCAAATTGGTAGCAACTCCGGCTTATCTGGCGAAAAGGGGTGTCCCCCTCTCTACATCGGATTTGATAAATCATGAATGCCTTGGATTTGTAGAACCGCTGCGCCTGAACCGTTGGCCTGTGTCTGATAATGGTCATGACCTTTATGACATCGTGCCGGGAATGTCCTCAAACAGCGGTGAAACTATTAAACAACTTTGTCTCGATGATCAAGGTATCGCTTGTTTGTCCGATTATATGGTAGACAGTGAAATCGCGGATGGGACATTTATTGAGGTGTTGGCACAACAGCGAGTACCCGTAGCGATGCCGTTCAACGCGGTCTATTACAGCGATCTGGGCGTTAGCCAACGTGCACGTGCTTTTATCGACTTTCTCAGTGAGTGGGTTAAGCAACAGCCCTGGCGAATGCAGGGCTGAATACTTCGTCACTTAATCCCAGTCCGGAGCCAATCCTTCAGGGCTGACCAACCGCTGCTGGCGATCCAGTGATGAGATGATTTTCATATCCTCCGCATCAAGCGTTAAGTTAGCAGCATCCATATTGCTGGCCAGATTATCGCGCTTAGTCGAAGAAGGGATCACGCTGAAGCCAGATTGCATCGCCCACGCCAGAACGATTTGTGCCGGTGTCGCCTGATGTTTGCGTGCAATCGACTGGATGGTCGCATCCTTTAGTGCCTCACCGTAAGCCAGAGTCATGTAAGACGTGATGTGCATTCCTTGCTGCTTAGCAAATTCAACTACCTCGCTGTTTTGCAGGAAGGGATGGAGTTCAATCTGGTTGGTGGCGATATTTTCAATGCCAACTGCGGCAATGGCCTCTCTCATTAGCGCAATCGGGAAGTTTGATATGCCAATCTGGCGCGTCAGGCCCGCCTCTTTCGCTGCCATTAATGCCTGCATACTCTCTTTCACCGGGACTGCTGCGCCAGGTGAAGGCCAGTGAATCAATGTAAGATCAACATACTCGGTGCGCAGTTTTGACAGACTTTGTTGCAAACTCGGTATGAGTTTTTCAGCAGTGAGATTTTCGATCCAAATCTTGGTGGTAATAAAGAGTTGGTGACGATCTATTCCACTTTCAAAAATGGCCTGACCAACAGCAGCCTCATTTTCATAGATTTGCGCGGTGTCGATGGCACGATAACCTAGTTCCAGTGCTGTCTTTACGGAATGAATTACAACATCGTCTTGCAGGCGGAAAGTACCTAAACCAAAGGCAGGGATTGTCATGTTTTCCTCATCGTTTTGTGAATGATTTCGATGGGGAACATTGTGGCAGCATTATTATTGCTGAAAAATCTGCTTATAAGCAGAAGAATATTGCGATTAAATCAACAATTGAGCTGGAATTTTAGACATGAAAAAGCCCTGACTTATTAAGTCAGGGCTTATCAATTAAGTGGCGGAACGGACGGGGCTCGAACCCGCGACCCCCTGCGTGACAGGCAGGTATTCTAACCAACTGAACTACCGCTCCACCGATTCTGTACCAAAATCAGAAAACCGTTCTGACTTCGGGTGTTTCGCCCTTTCAGTGTCACCTGAAAGGTCACGACTCACGAATGAGTCTTAAATTGATGCCTGGCAGTTCCCTACTCTCGCATGGGGAGGCCCCACACTACCATCGGCGCTACGGCGTTTCACTTCTGAGTTCGGCATGGGGTCAGGTGGGACCACCGCGCTACAGCCGCCAGGCAAATTCCTGTGCTCTGTCCTGTGTCTTTTGTGCTGATGCTGCGTTGCTCTCCCTCGCGTAACTCAGTCACATACCTCAGTATGCTCCTTCGTTCCGTCCCGGTCGGCGCCTTGCCTCAGCGCAAAATCCTTCGGACTTAACTCCGCAGGACATCGCTAATTCTTTTATCCGGATGAACAAAGCTGAAAATCTACTCGCGTCTCTCATAAAACGCCTCTGGCGTTGTAAGGTTAAGCCTCACGGGTCATTAGTACCGGTTAGCTCAATGCATCGCTGCACTTACA